>DASYFC010000124.1:0-18438 GCA_036498645.1 Acidimicrobiia bacterium
CGACACCGAACAGCCCGGCGAAGACCCCACCGACCACGTCGCCTTCATCGTCGACGAGGACGTCTGCACCCGCTGCGCCCTGTGCGTCGACCGCTGCCCCACCGGCGTCATCATCCTCGGCAAGATCTCCCAGCAGATCGCCGAAGGCGACCCCCACACCCGCACCGACCGCCACGGCTACAGCTACGGCGTGAGGTTCTGATCGTCCGGTCCTGACCCTCGCGCCGAACTACCGGCGTGAGCCCGTTCTCCACCCGTCCGAAGCGGAGCGCGCCCCGGTCGGGTCAGGAATCGGTGTGGGACTACCCCCGACCGCCGCGGCTCGAGCCCGTCACCGCTCGGCTCGCCGTGGTGCTCGGTGCCGAGACGATCGCGGCAACGACGCGCGGCTACCGCGTGCTCGAAACCAGCCACCCGCCCAACTACTACTTCCCGCTCGACGACGTCGCGCCCGGTGTTCTCGAGCGCACTGCGGGCGGGTCGTTCTGCGAGTTCAAGGGCAGCGTTCACTACTACTCGGTGCGCGGCGGCGGGCGGTCCGAGGCGGACGCGGCGTGGGGTTACGACACCCCGCGCGCCCCGTACGCGGCCCTCGCCCGACACGTCGCGTTCTACGCCGGACGCATGGACGCGTGCTTCGTGGACGGCGAACGGGTGACCCCGCAGCCCGGCAACTTCTACGGCGGCTGGATCACGTCCGCCGTTGCCGGCCCCTTCAAGGGTGGTCCCGGCAGCCGCAGCTGGTGACGGCTACTTCACGAGGCGGGACATGCGGCGGTCGGCGAGCGGCTTGCCGCCGGTCTGGCACGTCGGGCAGTACGTGACCTCGTACGACTCGTACGAGACGCGCCGCAACGTGTCGCCGCATCGCGGGCACGACGAGCCGTACCGGGCGTGCACGATGAACTTGTCGCCGAGCTTGGGCTCGGACAAGCCGCCCGTACGCTCCCGTTCGCGTTCGAGCGCATCCCTCAGTGTCGCGCGCACCGCGTCGAGCAGTCGCTGCCGCTCCTCGGGACCGAGCGACGAGAGCGTGGCGTAGGGCGAAAGCCGGGCGCGCCAGAGCGCGTCGTCGGTGTGGCCGCGGCCAATGCCGGCCACGGTGCGCTGGTCGCGGAGCATCGTGTGGACGCGGCGGCGGTCGTCGCCGTGCAGGATCAGCTCCGCGAACTCGTCGGAGTCCGGCTCCGGGCCGAGACCCTCGACCGGACCGATCTCGCCTTCGCCGACGATCCACCACCCCGCCTTGCGTTCGGTGCCGTACTCGCGCAGGAGCAGCGCGACGTCGTTGTCGAATCGCAGCCGGACGACACCGCCCTTGCCGCCCCGGGTCGCCTTGGGCGGCTCCTCGACGTCGAGGCGACCGGCCTGCGAGAGGTGCACGAAGACGCGCGGGCCGCCGAAGTCGAGGATCAGATACTTGCCCCGCCGCCCCGTGCCCGCGAGCGTCCGGCCGACGAGCGACTCGGGCGGCGGCTCGAACGTCTTCAGGCCCGAGAAACCGATCGGCTGCACGGCGGCGAGGGCAGCGCCGCCGACACGCTCCTCGAGCCGCTCGGCCAGCGCCTGTATCTGGGGAAGCTCAGGCACCCGATCAAGGTACCGGGTACCGGTTACGCGCCCTTCTTCGCTCCCACGCTCTCGGCGTACGTCGCCGCGCCCTTCGTCCACGGCGGGCCGTTGCCCCAGCTACGGCGAGTGCGCTTCTTCGGCGCGTCCGGGTCGTGTTGCGCGCAGGCTTCCTCGTACTCCTTCATGGTGCGCTGACCCTCCACGAGCGACCAGAAGTCCTCCTCGAGGGAGAACTTCCCGTCACCGGCGTACTGGAGCACGGTCATGCCGGGGAAGTCGATCGGCGGGCCGTTCGGGTCCGGGTTGTCGCGGCGGTTCTGCATGTACACGACGATGCGACCGCTGGGCTCGCACATGTGCCACTCGTAGGCGGTGTACATCTCGCCGAACTCGGCCATGATCGGCTTGATCCAGTTCCGCACCTCCTCCCGTCCGTGCTTGGACCCGAGGATGTGCTCGATGTACTCGACGTCGTTCGTGAACAGGTCGGACCACGCGTCCCAGTCCTCGCCGGTCGCGCCCTTCTCCCAGTAGCTCCGGAACGCGCGCTCGACCTCGTCGATGTCGTAGTTCGCCATCCATGTCTCCTGTCGCCCGTCGCAAGCTCCGGCTCTGCGGTGACGGTCGGCAAGCCGCCGCCCGCGCGGAGCGTACGTCAGGATGCGTCGGACCCGCGGCGGCGGCGCGGGCGCTCGCGCTCCTGCATGCGGCGCAGGATCGTCTGCCGGCGCTCCTGGAGATCGCGGAACGTGAGGCTGTCCACCTCGGCGGGCAGCCCGAAGCCGGCTTTCACGGCGTCCATGTCGACTCCGGTCGCGGTCGGGTCGATGCCGATCTCCCGGACGATGCGTTCGCCGTACCGCTCGGCGAAGTACAGGTACACCTGGGTGATCTGGGCGAGGATGTCGATGTCGGGCGCGAGGGTGGCGGTGGCGCTGTTCAGGAAGAGCAGGTTCTTCACGAACAGCATGAGCTCTTTGGGGATGCGGGCGCCGTACCCGAGCAGCTTCTGGGTGATGTCGCTGAGCTCGCCGATCAGCTCCTCCGCCGACATGGTCGTGGGGTCCTTCACGGGCTGATCGAGCCTCAGGTCGCGGAACACCGCATCGAGGTCGGTGTCGGGCGGGAAGGCACCGAGGTCGCGCAGGGCCGTGAGCTGACCCCGAACGTCGCCGCCTGTGCCCGTGACGAGCAGCCGGAGGAACGACAGCCGCTTGGGCTCGTCGAGCCGGCCGGTGATGCCGAAGTCGAGAAGCGCGGTCCGGCCGTCGCGTTGGACGAAGAGGTTCCCGCCGTGCAGGTCGCCGTGGAAGACGCCGTACAGCATCGCCCCCTCCAGGAAGGCGACGAGACCGGCTCGCAACACCGCCTCGGTGTCGATACCGGCTTCGTGCATCGACTTGACGTCGTCGAAGG
Organism: Acidimicrobiia bacterium; assembly: GCA_036498645.1. Lineage (GTDB taxonomy): Bacteria > Actinomycetota > Acidimicrobiia > IMCC26256 > JACDBD01 > JALZAA01. The sequence continues at coordinate 2,989 of DASYFC010000124.1, forward strand.
CGAAGCCGCGCAACCGCTCCATGACCAGCACGCGCCGGGTGACGAGGGTCGGGTGCGGCCGGGGCACGACGATCGTGCGTTGGTCCGTGAGCGCGAGCACGTGCGCGATGTCGAGCATGTTGTCGGCCTCGAGACGGAAGTCGAGCTCCTCGACGACGGTCTCCGTGAAGAGCTCGACGATGGCCGGCGGGTTGGCGAGGGCGGCGATCGGGATCCGGCCGACGAGCTTGGGCGCCAGCCATGCCATGGCGGACACGTCCGCGTGCACGAGGGCCGCAACGTGCGGCCGTTGCACCTTGACGACGACCTCTTCGCCGGTGCGGAGCCGGGCCGCGTGGACCTGCGCGATCGAGGCCGCAGCCAGCGGTTCCTCGGAGAATTCCGAGAAGAGGGCCTCGAGGGGGGCGCCGAGGTCGTCCTCGACGACCTTCCGAACGTCGGCGAAGGTCTCGGGCGGCACCTGGTCGCGGAGCTTGCGGAACTCGTCCACCACCTCCTGCGGGAAGAGGCCTTCCCCTCCGGAGAGGATCTGGCCGAGCTTCACGTAGCTCGACCCGAGCTGCTCGAAGGCGCGCCGCAGCCGCCGCGACAAGCCGGAGCGTGACTGGGGGCGTCCCCGTTCCCGCACCCACCAGACGCCTACCGCCGGGCCGACCTTGCTCACGACCCGTAGGAGCCGGCCCATGGGCGGGAGGCGACCCGGTCGCAGCAGCCGGGGGACGGACGCCCGAGTACGGGCCCGCTCGATGTCGACGCCGCGCCGCCACGGCAGCTTGTCGAGCTCGACGACCCACGGCGCCCGTTCGCTGAACGCGCCGAAAGCGAGGTCGGGCGGCGGCGAACTCACGGAGCGGTCGATCTCACGAACGTAGACGCGAGACGTCCCCGGCCCTGACCCGGACCGGGGACGCATCGCTGGTGCTGGTGGTGCAGGTGACTTGCTAGCGGGTCACCCGCCGCTCGCGGCCCACGAGCTGGAAGGCAGACGCGACGCGCACTGCGCCTGAGCCTCCGTGCTCGCGCTCCCGTGCTGCCCGAGATCCGAGCATGACGACGACCACGTGCCGGGCATGATCTGGTAGCAACCCCACGCACCGCTCGAGTTCCGGGCATTCGGGTTGCCGCCTGATTCACGGCCGATGAAGGCGTCGGCTCCGTTCGTTGCGCCCCCGCAGGCGCCACCGACGTTGCTACCGCCACCGCCACCCCCACGACCGGTCGGGGCAACAGCGGGCTTCCTTTTGGCGTTCGCAGCTGCTGCGGCCTGCTCGGCCTCGGCGGCTGCGGCGGCCTGGAAGAAGAGCTCCGCCTGGTGGGCGTTGAACGCTTCTACCCAGCGCTTCTCGTCGGCAGCCCGGCTGGCTGCGATGAGAGCACCGTCCACGGGGAAGTGTGTTGATGCGGCGGCCGGCCGCTCCTGACTGAGCTCGTCAAGCCGCTTCCCCGACCCAGAGTCCTGGGCCCGGTACCCGGCAGCCCCCGCGATCGCCGCCACGAGGACGACGGGCACGACGGCCGCCTTGATGTGCTTGAGCATTCCTACCTCCGTTTGGAGTCGAACCCCGCCCCGCCTGCCGGGCGCGGGGGGCTAGCCATTGGTGGACGTGCGAGACGTCCCGGCCCTGGCCCGGGCCCGAGACGCATCGCGCGTCCGGCTGGTGCTGCTCAGCAGCCCCAGTGCGAGGAGCCGGCGCGGCCGGCCCACATCTCGTCGAGGAATCGCCTGCCCGCGCCCGAGCTCGGGCTCACGGCGTTCGGATCGCCCTCGGGCGCACCCGGGACGATGAACCCCGGATCACAAGCTGTGCTGCACCCACCCCCACGACCGGTACGGGCGGATGCTCTGCGGATGCGCATTGACTACCTCCGTCTCCCAGCGGCCTCGCCAAAGCTCCGCGCGCGAGACCCCGACCGGGGGTAATTAGGGAACGGAAGCCCTAAATCAACGCCTTCTCCGCTATGAGCGCGATCCCGGAGCTTCCGGACTGAAATGATAGTTGCTCGCGGAGTGCAATTGGGGAACCCCCGGGGCGCGATCCGTTGGGATTCCTACGCTGTGACATCCGGCACGATTGGCCCGGGAACCGTCAAAAGGGTGTGAACGGGGCGATGCGCCCGGCGGCTCGCCGGTCAGGAGGGTCGACGGCGACCCTCGACCCAGGAGCCGGGAGCGGCCCCGTCGGTGCGCACGCGGCGGTGGGCGAAGCGCCAGCCGTCGTCCGCCCGCACCAGGTCGTCGAGGTAGCGACCCCAGTGGTCGACGCCGCGGTCGGTCACGGCGAGGAAATAGCAGCGAGCCCGGGCCCGATCGGGCCCCTCCATCTCGATCAGCACGTTGCTCACGTGGTGCCGGATCCGGGGCGTCCCGGTATCGGCGGCGAGGTCCCGGCCGGTGCCGGTCACGAACGCCCGGATCGCGTCCCGCCCCCGGTGGGCCGGCTCGCCCTCGACCTCGAGGACGCCGTCGGGGGCGAAGAGGTCGACGAGCTCGTCGAAGCGACCGCCGTCGACGCAGTGCGCGTAGCGGGCGATGGTGTCGCGGATGTGCTCGCGCGCCTCGAGCTCCGGGGCGTCCACGGGTGGAGCCTCGCGCCGCCGCGGGGTCGACTCACGTCCCGGCTACGTTGACCGCCGTGCGGATCGGGGTGTCGCTCCGAACGGCGTTCCTGGTCGACGACGTGCGCGTCGGCGCCCGCTGGATCGTCGAGCGCGCCGCCGCCGCCCGCGACGCCGGGCTCGACTGCCTGCTCGTCGGGGACCACCACGCCACGCCCGTCCCCTACTACCAGAACACCCCGCTGCTGGGCCGGCTCCTCGCCGAGTGGGGTGACGGGCCGTTCGGGGCCCTGTTCCTGCTCCCTCTGTGGAATCCCGTGCTCGTCGCCGAGCACGTCGGGACGCTGGCGTCGCTCGGGAGGGGGCGGTTCATCCTCCCGCTGGCGGTCGGCGGCAAGGACCAACACGGGCCGATGGGCGTCCGCGTGCAGCACCGGGGCCGGCACTTCGAGGCGGGCCTCGACATCGTCCGCCGGCTGCTCGCGGGCGAGACCGTCACCTCCGGCGAGCCGTTCCACGTTCGCGACGCGCGCGTGTCGCCGGTGCCGCCCGAGCCGGTGGAGGTATGGATCGCCGGCACCGCCGAGCGTGCTGTCGACCGGGCGGCCCGGCTCGGGGACGGCTTCCTCGCCAACGCCGACCTCACACCCGAGCAGGCGCGGGCCGTGATCGACCTGTACCGCGAACGATGCGAGGCCCACGGGCGCACGCCGACGGCGGTCGGGATCCGCCGGGACGTCCACGTCGGCGCCGACGCTGCCGACGCCGAACGCGTGGCCGGGCCCGTCGTCGCCGCCGGCTACCGGGGGTTCGACCCGTCGGCGTGCGCGTACGGCAGTGCCGAGCAGGTCACCGAGCAGCTGGGCGCGTACGCGGCGATGGGATACACGGACGTCATCGTCCGCCACTTGGCCGAAGACCAGGGCGAAGTGCTCGCGTCTTTCGCCCGCTTGGTGGGAGTGCGGGAGGCGCTGCTGGCGGCGTGACCGGGCTCAGGAGGTGGGCCGCAGCGCGGCGTCCATCACCGCGAGCACGCCGGCCTGGCGCTCCGGTTCGACCGTGAGCCCGGTCTGGAGCTCGGCCATGAGGAGCGCGAGCACGATCGTCTCCAGGCCGACGGCGACCTCGGCCGGGTCGACGTCGGCTCTGATGTCGCTCGCGGCCTGTGCTTCTGCGAGCTCGTCGGCCAGCGCCGCAGTGAGCGAGACGAGTGACGGGATGGTCAGCAGGCGGGCGCCGACCTCGGGCTCGAGCCCCGAGAGCACCCGCCGCGCCAGCGGATGGTCGTCGACCCGTTCGCGCAGCTCGCCGACGAAGAGGAAGAGCTGCTCGCGCGCCGATGCTCCCTCGACCGCCGCCGAGCGGGCGGCCTCGATCAGGGCGCCGGCGTCGGTGTCGACGGCCGCCTGGAACAGCCCCTCCTTGCCCGCGAAGTAGGCGTAGGCGGCGGCGGGGGTGAGACCGGCCTCGCGGGCGATGTCGGACACGGACGTGCGCCGGAACCCGTCGACGGCGAAGCGCTGCACCGCGATGTCGAGGAGGCGCCGGCGGGTCCGCTCGCCCTTCCCGGGCGCCACGGTGAGCGGCGTGGTCACAGTGGCATCGTAGCTGGTCAGGGGGCCTGTTCCAACGAATTGAAGGTTTCACTTGACTCGTCAATTCTGACGGGCAAGGCTGGGGTCATGACAACGACCATGAATCCCCCCGCCGCCGACGACCGGATCGCCCGGCTCTCGACCGCCTCGGTGCGCAAGGTGCTCGAGCCCGAGGAGCTCTTCGACTGGGACTCGCTCGGGAGAGGCCAGGTGATCGGGGACGAGCTGCTGACGACGTCCGGCCTCGATCTCGACCTGTCAGCGGACACCAAGGCGCGCCTCTCGCGAGAAGAGGTGGCGGCGATGCTCCAGATGGGGATCCGGTTCGAAGCCGTGCTGAACGCGGGCTTCGCCCTCCGGATCGCAGAGACGCAGGACGTCACCGACCCTCGCATCGGCTACATGCTCCACGAGATCGCCGAGGAGACCCGGCACCAGCGCGCGTTCATCCGCCTGATCCAGGAGCTCGACGCAAAGGCCGTGAACCCCGTGGAGGGTGGTGCGATCGAGCGGTTCCTGCAATTCAACATCCGGCGATTCATCAAGATGCCGGCGTTCCTGCTCGTCCTCGTCCTGGCGGGCGAGGAGATCCCCGACCTGCTCCAGAAGCTGGCGGCCGAGCATCCGGACACCAATTCCCTGCTGGCGTCGGTGAACCGCTACCACCGTCAGGAGGAGGCGCGGCACCTGTCGTTCGCGCGGACGACGCTCCCCGAGCTGTACGCCGGGACGGGCCGGCTCGAGCGCCTGCGCATCCGTCACTTCGCCCCGGTCGTGATCCAGCTCCTGTTCCGCATGTTCGTGCACCCCGGCGTGTATGCGGCCGTCGGGCTCCCGGGATGGAAGACGTGGCGGGCGGTCAACCGCACGCCTGAGCGTCTCGCCGTCCGGTATCACGCCACGCGCAACATCCTGCGCACGCTGCTCGACACCGGCGTGTTCGAGCGCGGGCGGGTCCCGCGCGGCTGGCGGGCGCTGTGCGGCGTCGACCGGTTCGGGGAGCCGGTCGGCCCCGAGTTGGCGCTGCCGTTACCGGCCGCGAGCGCGGGCTAGGCGCGGGCCGCCTTGCGCAGCTTGTAGCGGGCAATCCGCTCGACGCGCGAGACGAAATCGGGCGAGCGGCGAAACCGCTCGGCGATCTCGTCGGTCGACATGCCACGGTCGCGCCACGCCAGGATTCGCCGCTCGACCGGACGGAGGGAGCCCGGACGGCTGTGGCGCTTCTCGGCGTCCCGGCCGTCCATGTTGGCCAGCTCCTCGACCTGGTCCATGAAACGCCGGCCCCGGCGGAACCGGTGGGCGATCTCCTTGTCCGGGATGCCGGCCTTCTTGAGAGCGAGGACGCGGCGTTCGATCGGTCGCAGGCGCTGGTCGGGCATGCCCTCCATCATGCCCCGTCGTCGCGATCGACGAGCACGGCCAGAGCCGCGTTGCGGCCGTTGACGCCGATCACCGAGCCGCCCGGGTGCGTCGCGGCGCCGCACAGGTAGAGCCCGGCGACGGGAGTGCGCGACGCGAACCGGCGCTCCCACATCTGATCGGGAAGACATTCGCCCTGAAAGATGTGACCCCCCGTCAGCCCGACGCGCGCCTCGACGTCGGGCGGACCGAGGACCTCGCGCTCGACCACGCAGTCGGCGACGTCCGGCGCGAAGCGGGCGATCGCCTCGAGCACCCGGTCGCCGATCTCGTCGCGCCGCGTCTCCCAGGTCCCATCGGCCAGCGAGTACGGCACGTACTGGGCGAAGACGCTCATCGTCTCGGCGCCGGGGGGCGCGACGCTCGGGTCGTAGGCCGTCTGGAAGTAGATCTCGCACCACTCGGGCGCCGGTTCACCTCGATGGCATGCGTCGTACGCCGACTGGGTGTCGTCGATCCCCCGCGCGATCTCGACCTGGGCCCGGTACACGTGATCCGGCCGATCGGCAGCGGCGGTGAAGGTGGGGAGCCGGGAGAGCGCGCAGTTCACCTTGACGACCGGGCTCTCGCAGCGCCAGGTGTCGACCCGCGAGCGGAACGCGTCCGGCACGTCGCCGTCGCACAACCCGAGCGTGCGCACCGGGTCGGCGTTCGAGACGACGGCGGTGGCCCGCACCATCTCGCCTCCTTCGAGCCTGACGCCCTCGCCGGGCACGATCGCGGCCACCGGCACGCCGGTCGCGACCACGGCGCCCGCGTCCCGGGCGGCGTCGGCGAGGCAGAGCGAGATCCGGCCCATGCCGCCTTCGACGTAGCTCCATCCGCCGATGAGCCCCAGGCTGTGCATGGCGTGGATCCAGGCCGTTCCCGGGTCGCGCGGCCCGGCGAACGTCCCGATGATCCCCTGGCCGTGGAGCGCGACGCGGAGGCGCTCGTCGCGCACGTGGCCCTCGACGACGTCGGCGATCGACGCGTCGAACAGCACCTCCCGCGCTTCGGGATCGTCGGCGAAGAGCTCCTCGAGGGCGGCGCGGTCGGGGGCGTCTCCTACCCAGGTGTCGCGGGCGGGATCGCCGCCGGCTCGGAGTCGCGAGCGGATTCGCCGGAACAGCTCGACGTACGCGGCGTACCCCTCGACGTCGTTCGGAGCGAGGGCGTCGATCTCCTTGGCGGTGCGGTCCTCGTCGAGCCACTGGGTGAGCGACGTGCCGTCCTCGAACGGCGTCCACTGGGTCGGGTCGCAGACGAACGTGCGGTAGCCGTACCGCGGCAGCTCGAGCTCCTCGATCACGAGCGGATGAAGCAGGCCGACGAGGTACGCGCACGGGCTGATCACGAAGCGGGGATCGCTGAACGGCCGCTCGAGCGTGCACGCCCCACCGACCTGATCACGGCGCTCGAGCACGAGCACCGACCGGCCCGCCTGCGCCAGGTACGCGGCGGCGGTGAGCCCGTTGTGACCGCCGCCGACCACGACCGCGTCCCATGACTGCGCCGCAAGATCCGAGGCTGTCGGCTCCGCCATCGCGCCATCATGCCGGGGTGTCCGCCCTGACCTCCGAGCAGGCTCGCAGGGTCTACGACCGCATCGGCCGCGCCCAGGACTGGCAGCGCTTCTACGAGGACGCGGCCACGGGTGACCTCGTGGCGCGCGCCGGCTTCGACGCCGCCCACTCGGTCGTCGAGCTGGGCTGCGGAACGGGCCGCTTCGCGGCCGGGCTCCTCGCCCGCCACTTGCCCGAGGACGCGAGGTACGTCGGCATCGACCTGAGCCCACGAATGGTGGAGCTGGCTTCCGAACGACTGCGGCCGTGGCGGGACCGCGCCCGCGTCTCACTCGTCGACGCCGACGCGCCAGCGGCCGCCGACGACGGCGCCGCCGACCGGTTCGTCGCCAACTACGTCTTCGATCTGCTGGGGCCGGAGCAGACACGCGCTGCGCTCGCGGAAGCGCGCCGGGTGCTCGCGCCGGGCGGGCTGCTGTGCACTGCCGGCCTCACGTTCGGCGAGGGAGGGATCGCACGGCTCGTGTCGCGCGCCTGGACGGGGGTATGGACGCGCCGGCCGGAGCTCGTCGGCGGCTGCCGTCCGGTCAGGATCGCCGGCGCCCTGGACCCGGCCGCCTGGGACGTGCGGCATCGCGGCACGGTCGTGGCGTGGGGCATCGCGTCAGAGATCGTGGTCGCTCGCCGCGCCCCTTGACTTGAAGCGCACTCGAACTGGCATCCTCGGGGCATGGACACGCCCGCCCAACCCTTCGCCTGCAGCCTGGAGGGCGCCGAGCTCCCCGACCGGATCGAAGCCTGGCGGGAGGTCGTGACGCGCGCGACGAGACGCAGCATCGAGAACGACTGCGTTGTCGCCGTCTATCCGAAGGACGAGCGGCTCCTCGGCCGGCTGCGGGAGCTCGTCGCGGCCGAGGCGGAGTGCTGCTCGTTTCTCCTGTTCGACGTCGAGGAGACGCCCGACGCGATCGTCACCGAGCTCCGGCTCCCCGAAGGGATGCCGGACTCGGTGAGGACGCGCGTCGTTGCGCTCTTCGCCGGCTGATCAGCCGGGCAGCTCGACCGGCGTCACATCGAGATCCAGGGTCTGTCCGCCGCGCTGCACGCGGACGGTGATGCCCCGGCCGATGGCGTCGTCGTACATCAACCGCTGCAGGTCGGCGGCGGTCGTGACCGGCTTGCCGTTCACCTCGAGGATCACGTCCTCGGCGCGGATCCCGCCCTTGGCGGCAGGCCCGTCGGCGATGACCTCCGCCACGTGCACACCGGACTCGCGCCCGGTCGACACCCGGTCGCGCGGCGCGAGCACGCGGGGGTTCCCCGCGATGCCGAGGTACGCGCGACGGACACGCCCGTCACGCATCAGCGCGCCGATGATCCGCCGGCTGGCCTCGTTGATCGGGACCGCCAGGCCCAGACCCATGCCCGCGACCGCGGTGTTGATCCCGACCACGCGGCCCCGCCGGTCGGCGAGCGCGCCACCCGAGTTGCCGGGGTTGAGCGCGGCGTCGGTCTGGATGACGTTCTCCACGACACGGACCGTCGACCCCGACCGCGCCGGAAGCGACCGGTCGAGGGCGCTGACGACGCCCGCAGTCACCGAGCCGGCGAGGCCCATCGGGCTGCCGACGGCGACCACGAGCTCACCGATCCGCAGGTGCTCGGCGTCGCCGAGCTCGGCGGCGGTGAGCCCGTCGCCGCGCACGCGCACCAGCCCCAGGTCGGAGAGACCGTCGGTCCCGGCCACGTCGAAGGGCAGCTCGCGGCCGTCGCTGAGGGTCGCCACCCCGGAAGTCGCCTTGCCGAGGACGTGGGCTGAGGTGAGCACGAACCCGTCGGGCGTGATCACCACGCCGGAGCCGGCGCCGCCGGCCTCCCGGCCCCGGCCGCCGCGTCCCATGACGCGGAGCTGGACCACGGAGGGCAGCAGCCGCTCGGCCACGGATGTGACCACGGTCGAGTAGGCGTCGAGCGCCTCTGCATTCGAAGGAGTACGAGTGATGTCGATCTGGTCGGTGGTCATGATGATTACAAGATTACCCGGCCCGCGAAGATTCCCGCCCGGGCGCTCCGGATGGCGGGAGACGGCCCGGGCACGCGACCACGTATGACTGGCGAGGAAAGGGCTGCGTACGCTACCGACGAGATGAAGCGTGCCGGGATCGGCCTTCGCGAGCACACGGGGTGGGCGGCGATGGTCGCTCTCGGTGGCGGAGTCACCGCGCCCGTCGTCCTCGCTCGGGACCGGTACGAGCTGTCGGAGGGCGACCTCCCCCGAGCCGTGTACCACGCCGCCCGGCAGCTGGATCTCGACAACGCCGAGCGGCTCGTACGCCGGGTCGAGCTCGTCGCCCGCACCGCGGCCGAGCGGGAGCTACGCCGGACGGTCGCCGAGCTCGAGGCGGGCGGATACGAGGTCGTCGGCGCGGCCATCGCCGCCCCACGGGAGCTGCCCGCCCCCCTGCCCGAGATCCTCGGCTCGCACCCGCTCGTCCACACCGCCGAGGGGCAGCTGTACCGGGACGCGCTCGCCGAGGCGACCGAGCTGCTCGGCCTTCCGTTGACGCGCTTCGTCCAGCACAAGCTGTACGAGGAGGCCGCGGTCAACATCGGCACCAGCGACGCGTCCCTGCGGGCCCAGCTCACCGGGCTCGGACGCGCGCTCGGGCCGCCTTGGCAGCGCGACCAGAAGGACGCGGCCGCCGCCGCGTGGCTCGCCCTCGCGAGCCCCGGGCGAAGTCAGCCCGCCGGGCCGGCACAACCCGGAGTTGACCAACCGGGAACACAAGCGGCGCGCCGGTAGGCTTTCGGGCCATGCTCTGGCTCGAGCGAGAGGTCGTCGCGACCCTCGTCAGCCCGACTCTCGACGACCATCAGCGGTCGGTGATCGAGACGTACGTCGACGACTCGCTGCGCTCGATGCCCGAGCACCTCCGCATGGGCGTGGCCGCCGAGTCGATGCTCTTCGGCGCGTGGCCGAGGGTCCAGGGCGCGCTCGGGCGCTACGACCGGCGATCCATGAACGCCCGCGTCGAGCGCTGGAAGGCGAGCCGGTTCGATCCGGTCCGCCAGTACGTCCGGCTGCTCCACTCCCTGGTCCTGTTCGCCGAGCACGAGCTGACACCCGCCACGTCCCGATGACGACACCCGAGGCGACCCTCGACACCGACGTGCTCGTGATCGGGTCGGGCGCGGGCGGCGCCGCCACCGCCGCCACCCTGGCTGCCGCCGGTCGCGACGTGACCGTGGTCGAAGAAGGCCCGTGGATCGATCCCGACGCGCTGGAGCCCTTCTCGCTCGAGGAGATGGCGGCCAAGTACCGGCACCGCGGGCTCGCGGCCGCGCTCGGGAACCCGGCGATCGCGTTCGCGGAGGGCCGCTGCGTCGGCGGGAGCACCGAGATCAACAGCGGCCTCTACCACCGGCTGCCCGCGGCTCTCGCCGAGTCGTGGCGCCACGAGTACAGCATCGACGAGTTCAGCCCCGAGACGCTCGACTCGTACGCCCAGCGCATCGAGAACGAGCTCGCGGTGTCACGGCTCCCGGGCGCGCCGCCGCCGTCGTCGGCGTTGCTCGAGCGGGGCGCGACAAAGCTCGGGTGGCAGGCGGTCGAGTACGCACGCGTGTTCCGTTACGACGCCGCTGGCCGGGGCGTGAAGCAGACCATGACCCGCACGCTGCTGCCGCGCGCGATCGAGGCCGGGGCGACGGTGATCCCGAACTGCAGGGTGCGCCGGCTGCTCCGGCGTGACGGCTGTGTGATCGGCATCCGGTGTCACCGCACGGAGAACGGCGTCGCCGAGAACCTGATGATCCGCGCCGAGCACGTCTTCGTGTGCGCGGGCGCGATTCAGACGCCTGCGCTCCTCCAACGCAGCGGCATCCGCGGCGGCGTCGGTTCGGGACTCAAGGTGCACCCGATGATCAAGATCGCGGCGCGCTTCCCGCATCCGGTCGACCACGGCGGCGTGCCGATGCAGGTCATCACCGAGTTCGGTCCGAACCTGTCCATCGGCGGGTCCGCCAGTCGCCGAGGTCAGGTCGCGATGGCGCTGGCAGACTCGTCCGCCGACTACGGCGACGCGCTCGACGACTGGGAGCGCGTCTCCGTCTACTACGCCGCGATTCGCAGCGAGGGCCGCGGGCGCGTGATGGCGGTGCCCGGGTTGCGGGCGCCGATCGTCACGTACCGGCTGACCGAGGGCGACATGAGCCGGCTCGCGCGCGGGCTCGTGCACCTGGGCGAGGTCCTCCTCGCATCGGGCGCGACGGAGCTGTACCCCTCGGTGGCGGACGGTCCCGTCGTGCGCAACCAGCACGAGCTGGCGGCGTGGTGGGACGCGGTGACCAGGAGCCGCACCAATCTCATGACCGTTCACCTCACCTCGAGCGTGCGCATGGGCGAAGACCGCTCGCGAACCGGCGCGGACAGCTTCGGGCGGGTGTGGGGATTCGACAACCTGCGCGTCGGAGACGCGTCGCTCGTGCCGGACGCGCCGGGCGTCAACCCGCAGGGGACGATCATGGCGATCGCCGCCCGCAACAGCGATCAATTCCTCTCCGACGCCTGAGACGCGTCCTTCGTGCGACGCGTATCTCAGGTGCGCTTGCTCTTCCGCAGGCTCCGTCTGACCTTCAGCAGGTCGCGGAACGTCGACAGCGCGCCGGTGACCGCCACGTTCTTGAACGTCCCGCCGGCAACCTCTTGCCAGTCGTCGATCGCGATGGTCTCGATCCGATAGCCGCGCTGGGCGGCGAGCGCGAGGATCTCGATGTCGAAGCCCCATCCGAGGATGGTCTGGCGGCCGAACAGGTCGTCGGCGACCGGACCGCGAAACGCCTTGAAGCCGCACTGCGTGTCTTCGATGTGGAGGCGCAGCGTGTTGCGCACGAGGCGGTTCCCGAAGCTGGAGATGAACCGGCGCAGACCCGTGTGGCTGCGGCGAAGATCCCGGACGCCGATGATCACGTCGACCTCCTCCCCCATGAGCTTCGCCACCGTCTTCAGGTGATGCAGCGGGGTGGCGAGGTCGGCGTCCATGAACAGCCGGTACCGGCCCCGAGCTTGTTGCATGGCGAGGCGGACATCTCGCCCCTTGCCCTCCGGCTCGCCCGCGTCGATGACCCTGAACATGTCGAACGCGCCCGCTTGCCCGCGCGCGAGCGCTGCGGTGTCGTCCTGGCCACGAGCCACCACGACGAGCACCTCCACGGTCCCGAGATCGTGCGCGTGCAGGTAGTCCGACAGCGTCTCGAGGGAGACGACGATCCGGCGGGCTTCGTTGTACGCCGGGACGACGATGGTCATATCGACCGCCGAGCTCATGGGCCGCGGCGCGGGAGCGACTCGACGAACAGGGCGACGGTCTTCCGATCGTGGTCGCGCTGGAGCGCGGCGTAACGCTCGAAGCGTGCCGTCCAGGGCGGGTCGAGCGTGAGGAAGCGCTGCTGGATCATCACGTCGAGCTCACGGGAGTCGAACAGCACGTGCGGATCGACACTGCCGCCTTGCACTTGCGCCAGGTTCGGCAGATTGCCGGCATCGAGTGCCGCCTGCCCCCGCGGGTTGAGACGCAGTTGCCCCTCCTCGACGTACGTTCCGATCTGCGCCTCGACGCGCGAGAGCTCGTGCTGGTCGCGTGCAGAGAGCCCTTCGCCTCGCGCGACGCGCCGGCTCCCCGCGGGCGCCTCGCCCGGCGCGGCTCCCGTCCGCAGCAGCAGCGCCGCCTTCGCGTTGTGGCCGTTGAACCGGCGGGTCGGGCCGTATTGGCGCACGAGCACGGGGTCGCGAGCGACGAAGGGGATCCCCCGACGCTGGAGCTCGGCGACCACCGCGGCCCCGTACGGGTCGGCGAAGCCGGCGCGGAACAAGCCGTCGATGAGGACGGCACCCCGACCCTCGAGCGATCCCATCTGCCGCCCGAGGTCGTGGGCGGCGGGAATCGCGTACTCCTGCGAGTTGGGCCCCCGTCCCTCGTCGGCGAAAGGAAGATTGAGGGCGGCGACGGCGACGGTGACGAGCGCGAAGCCGGCCACCAGCCACGCCGAGCGCGTCGACGCAACGGTGCTCCCTGCGAGCCGCCGGGCGATGGTGGACGCGATTGCGAAGAACACGAAGGCACCGAGCGGCCAGAGCCAGCGGAACGTATGCGGAGTCACGTTGCCGAACACGGTCACCGGGCCTTGCCACGCCGTGACGAACGCTGCCAGCAACCCGACGACGGCCGTCGCGATCGCCCACGTCGAGACCCGGTCGCGGCGTCGGAGCGAGACCCATATGCACCCTCCGAGCACCGCGAACAACACGACGAGCGAGAGCACGGTGGAGCCCAGCGACGGCTCGTGCCAACCAGGGGCGAAGGCGTCCTTCAGCGACGGGCGAAACCACCACGGCGGGAGCGACACCACGGTTGCGACGACTCGTGTGCCGAACCCGACGCCGATCGTCCCGGCCTTGGTGCTGCGCCCGCTCTCGACCAACCGGGTGAGGTTTCCGGAGCCGTCGCTCGTGAACTGCTCGATGAGCGGCTGGATCCAGCACACGGCGAAGACGACGGCGGCCACTGCCCCGACGCGCAGCGCGCGAGCGCGGCGCGCAGCCCACACGTCGGGCTCGCGACCACGCTGACGACGGAGGCCGATGAAGAGGCCGACGATCCCCCAGGCGGCGAGGAGCGGTACCAGAAGCGCGTAGCTCAGGTGTGTCTGCACGAGGAGGCTCCCGACACCGGCCGCCAGCGGCAGGGCGAGCAGGTCGCCGCACGTCATCGACCAGACGAGCACCAGGAAGAGCAAGAACGGCAGTAGCGCACTATGCGGGTTCCAGGGCTCGAACATCAGCTCGCTGCCCATCGCCCAGCACAGCGAGGCCGTCGCCGCCATGGCGATGGTGCCGAGCAGTGCGCCGCCCCCTCGGTAGGCGAACACCGCGATGCCGACGATGCACAGCGCATTCACCAGGGCCGCCCCGAAGGCGACTCCGGCGCCGCTCTGCACGACGCGCGCCGGCACGGCGAGCAGGTCGAAGTACAAGGGCCCCGGGTGATTGAGCTGGGTACCGGCGTTCACCGACGCCGACGACCACGAACCCAGTAGCGGGAGATGATGCGTGAACAGGTCGCGCGCCCTCACTGCGAAGAGGGCGTTGTCCCCCGTTGGGAGCCAGCCGTTGTGGATCGCGCGGGCCGTCGCGACGGCGACCGGGACGACGGCCACGACGATCGAAGCGACGAACAGTCGGAACGCGAGGCGCGCCGTCGGCGGCGACGTAGACGGCGATTCGACGTCGGCGGTGACGTCCTCGACGGCGGTCATCAACGCTTCAGCTGCGTCCGGCAGGAACGGGCGCCACGAACAGGGCCACGGTCTGCTGATCCCATTGGTGCTGGAGATCCGCGTAGCGCTCGAAGCGCTTCGACCACGCGTCTTCGTGCACGAGGAAGTGCTTCCGGATCATCACGTCCAGCTCGCGCGATGAGAGCAGCACGCCGGGGTCGGCTCCCGACGTCTCGACCCGCGCAAGGTTCGGAAGGGCGCCCCTGGCGAGCGCCGCTTGGCCGCGACCGTCGAGGCGGAGCCGCCCTTGCGCCAGGTGCTCCGTGATCTGCCTCTTGAGCCGTGAGAGCTCCCGCTGATCGGCGGCGCTGAGGCCCTCGCCCCGCGCCACCTGACGGCTGCCGGGCGGCGCCTCGAGGGTCGCGTCGCCCGTCCGCAGCAGCAACGCCAGCTTCGCGTTGTGGCCGTTGAAGTGGCGCGCCGGACCGAGATGCCGCTCGAGCGCCGCGTCCCCCGTCACGAACGGGATCCCGCGGAGCTGCAGCTCGGCCGCCGCCGCTCCTCCGTAGGGGTCGGCGAACGCCCCGTGGAACAGGTCGTCGATGAGCAACGGGCCTTCCCCGTCGAGCGATCCCATGTGGCTGGCGAGATCCCGGGCGGCCGGGATCGCGTACTCGAACGAGTTCGGCCCGCGGCCCTCGTCGGCGAAGGGGAGATTGAGAGCGGCGATGGTCACCGTGGCGACGGCGAACACACCTATGAGCGCCACCGAATACGCCGACGCCCCGGAGCGACGCGCGAGTTGGCGCCCGAGCGACGCGATGATCGCGAAGAAGAGGAACGCCCCGAGTGGCCAGAGCCACCGGAACGTGTGCGGAGTCACCTTGCCGAAGACCGTCACCGGTCCTCGCCCCGCGGTGACCAAACCGATCGCCAGCGCAACCGTGGCGGTCGCGAGAGCCCACGTCGATTCCCGATCGTGGCGCCGGCGCGCGTTCCACGCGCACCACGCGAGCACGGCGGCCAGGATGCCGAGGGAGAAGATGGCGCTGGCGAGCGAGGGAGGATCCCAGCCCGAGATGAAGGTGTCGTTCATCGAC
>DASYFC010000125.1:0-21485 GCA_036498645.1 Acidimicrobiia bacterium
GAACGCTACTTCCCGCCCGCCGGCCGACCGGGGCTGACATTCGGGTCGTCTCGCACGAACCAGCGCCAGCGCGACTCGTCGCCCTCCCCCGGCTTCAGGCCGACCCGCGTGGAACGGCCCGGCCGGCGCGGCGGCGGAACCCCGTCGTCCACCAGACGCACCCGGCCACGCACGAGATCGGCGCCATTGTGCGCGCCGGTGATCGCGAGGGCCTGGGTGAGCCGAGCCGGACCGGAGCACAGGTCGCGGTCGCGGCGGGCGGCGTGACGCCGATCGCGCATGACGTCGATCCCTTCCACCGGCTCGCCGCCCCGCAGGAGCACCGCGCTCGCCCATCCCGTCTCGCCGCAGACGACGTTGGCGCACCAGTGCATGCCGTACGTGAAGTACACGTAGAGGTGGCCGGGCGGGCCGAACATGACACGATTGCGCGGCGTCTCCCCCCGGAACGCGTGGCTGCCGGGATCCTCGTCGGCGGCGTAGGCCTCGACCTCGACGAGCCGGACGGCAAGCCGCCCGAACTCCGAATCGTCGTAGACCAGCAGCTTGTTCAGCAGATCCGGCGCGAGGTCACGCGAATCACGCGCGAAGAACGACCGTGGGAGTGTCCGCCCGCGCCGCCTCGCGGCGGTCACGTTCCGTCGAGCCAAGCGCGTTGCTCTTCGAGCCGAGCGCGCGCGGAAGCGAGCTGACGGCGCACGGGTTCGGGGCCGGCGCCACCGGGCGTCGTCCGCCGCCGAACGGCCTCGCCCGGTTCGAACAGCACCAGCGCGTCCGGGCCGAGACGCGGGTCGGTCATGACGAGCTCCTCGAGCGCGATGTCCCGTTCGGCGGCCTGCCGGACCAGCTCGCCGACTGCCTTGTGCGCGTCGCGGAACGGGACGCCCTGCCGCACGAGCAGCTCGGCGAGGTCCGTTGCCGCCGATGCCGCGTCGTCCGCCGCCGCCTCCATCCGCTCGGGGACGAACTCGACGGTATCCAGAAGCCCGGCGACCGCCCGGAGAGCGCCCGTGCAGGTGTCGAGAGCGTCGAAGAGCGGCTCCTTGTCGCCTTGGAGGTCGCGGTTGTACGCGAGAGGGAGGCCCTTGAGCGTGGCGAGCAGACCGGTCAGGTCGCCGATCACCCGGCCGGCGCCGCCGCGGGCGAGCTCGGCGATGTCGGGGTTCTTCTTCTGGGGCAGCATCGACGACCCGGTGCTGTACGCGTCGGCAAGCCGAACGAAGCCGAACTCTTCGGTCGCCCAGAGGACGATCTCGTCGCCGAGGCGCGACAGGTGCGACTGGGTCATCGCGGCGACGAAGAGTGCCTCGGCGACGAAGTCGCGATCCGACACCGCGTCGAGCGAGTTCTCGAACCGGCGGGCGAAGCCGAGCTCGCGGGCGACATCGTCGGGATCGAGGGGCAGGCTGGAACCGGCGAGCGCGCCCGCCCCGAGTGGCGACACGTCGGCGCGGTCGAGTGCGTCGCGCCACCGGTCGACGTCCCGCCCGAAGGCCCAGAAGTGGGCAAGGAGGTGATGGGCGAGGAGGACGGGCTGGGCGCGCTGCAGATGCGTGTATCCGGGAAGGTAGGTGTCGCCCGCGTCCGTCGCCCGGCGGACGAGCACGCTTTGGAGCTCGTGCACTGCAGCGGCGGCGGCTCGACCCTCGCGCCGCAGGAAGAGGCGCAGGTCGAGTGCGACCTGGTCGTTGCGGCTGCGCCCGGTGTGCAGCTTGGCGCCGGCCGGCCCGGCGAGGTCGGTGACGCGGCGCTCGATGGCGGTGTGGATGTCCTCGTCTGTTGGAGCGAACACGAACGTCCCCTCTGCGAGCTCCTTCTCGACGGAATCGAGAGCGCTCGTGACGGCCGCGACCTCCTCGTCGTTCAGGAGACCGACGCGGCCGAGCATGGCGACGTGCGCGCGGGAGCCGGTGGTGTCGTCGCCCGCGAGACGACGGTCGAAGTCGAGGCTGCTCGTGAACGCGAGCAGCTCGTCGGCCGGCTCCTCGGCGAAGCGCCCGTGCCAGAGGGGCCGGGCGTCGCGTTCACTCATTCGTCCTGGGTTCCCTGCTTGCGCGCCACCGTCTCGACGCCGAGACCCCAGAGCCGCACGAATCCGGCGGCGTCCTCGTGGCGGAATGCGTCCTCGGCGGCGTAGGTCGCGAGCTCGTAGTCGTACAGCCCGTGCTCGGCGCGACGGCCGGCCACGAAGCAGCGGCCCGGCTCGAGGCGGAGCCGAACCTCCCCCGTCACCGGCGCCTGCGACGCACCCACGAACGCGTCGAGGGACCGGCGCAGCGGCGAATACCACAACCCGTCGTACACGAGCTCGGCGTAGCGCGGCTCGAGGCGAGCCTTCTCGCGCATGAGGTCGCGCTCGAGGGTGATCGACTCGAGATCGGCGTGTGCGAGCAGGAGTGCCAGCGAGCCCGGGCACTCGTAGATCTCGCGGCTCTTGATGCCCACCCGGCGATTCTCGACCATGTCGATGCGGCCCCACCCGTACGCCCCCACTGCGGCGCTCACGGCGGGGACGAGCTCGTGCAGCGACGTCGCGGCCCCGTCGAGGGTCACGGGGACGCCGCCCTCGAAGCCGATCACCAGCTCCCGGGGCTCGCGGGGCGCATCGGTGGTCTTGCTCGTGAGGGCGTACACCTCCTCGGGGGGCTCGACCCAGGGATCTTCGAGGATGCCGCACTCGATCGTGCGTCCCCACAGGTTCTCGTCGACCGAGTACGGGCTGTCCTTGCGCACGCGAATCGGGATGCCGTGCTTCGCCGCGTACTCGATCGAGTCCTCGCGCGTCAGGCCCCACACCCGCACGGGCGCGAGCACCTCGAGGTCGGGCGCGAGCGCTCGCGTCGACACTTCGAACCGCACCTGGTCGTTGCCCTTCCCGGTACAGCCGTGCGCGACGGCGTCGGCATCGTGCTCACGTGCGGCGCGGACCAGATGCCGCACGATGACCGGCCGCGAGAGCGCCGATACGAGCGGGTACTTGCCCTCGTACAGCGCGTTCGCGCGCAGCGCGGGGGTGACGAAGTCGTCGGCGAACTCGGCGCGCGCGTCCACCACGATGGCCTCGACGGCGCCGGCGGCCAGTGCCCGGGCCCGGATCGTGTCCCAGTCGTCGTCGACGCCCTGGCCGACGTCGACGGCCAGCGCGATCACCTCGGCGCCCCACTCCTCGCCGATCCACTTCACCGCGACCGACGTGTCGAGGCCGCCGGAGTACGCGAGCACAACTCGCTTCGCCATCGGTCCGTCTCCGTTCACAGTCCGGCGAGGGTGGCGAGGTCGGCCGCGACCTTCGTGCCCTCGGCACCCTCGGAGCAGATCACGAGCACGGTGTCGTCGCCGGCGACGGTGCCGAGCACGTCCCGGAGCCCGGAGCGGTCGAGCGCCGAGCCGATGACGTGCGCCGACCCCGGCGGCGTGCGCAACACGACGAGGCTGCCGCTGTGTGCGACGTCGACCACGAACTCGCCCATCACGCGGCGGAGGTGGTCGTCGGGCGCGCTCGCCTCCTTCGCGTGCTCCGGGATCGCGTACGCCATGGTCCCGCCGGGGATGCGGACCTTCACCGCGCCGAGATCCTCGAGGTCGCGGCTGACGGTCGCCTGCGTGGCGACGATCCCGTTCGCCGCCAGGAGCTCGACCAGCTGCGCCTGGCTCGACACGGCCTGTTCCTCGAGCAGGCGCGAGATGCGGTGCTGGCGTTGAGGCTTGCCGAGCGTCGCCATCACGCGCCTCCTCCTGTTGCGAGGTCGGCGAGGAGCGCGCGGACGGCGTCCATCCGGTTTGCCGCCTGTTCCCACACGAGCGAGGCCGGCCCGTCGATGACCTCGGCCGTCGCCTCTTCCCCGCGATGCGCGGGCAGGCAATGCAGGAACACGGCCTGGTCGCCCGCCGCGGTCATGAGGTCGGCGTCGACGCGGTACCCGCGGAACGCCGCCCGGCGCGACTCGGACTCGTCCTCCTGCCCCATCGAGGTCCACACGTCCGTATACACGGCGTCGACGCCCTTCACCGCCTCGTACGGGTCGACCGCCACCTCGATCACGCCGCCGAGGTTGCCCGCACGCTCCACGACGTCGTCGTCCAGCTCGTACCCGGGCGGCGACACGACCGTGAGCTCGATGCCGCACAGCGCCGACGCGAAGGCGAGCGAGGCGGCGACGTTGTTCCCGTCGCCTACGAACGCGACCCGGCGCCCCTCGAGCGATCCCAGGTGCTCACGCAAGGTCAGGACGTCTGCGAGCGCCTGACACGGATGCGCACGATCCGACAGGAGGTTCACGACGGGCACGTCCACCGCCGCGGCCATGGCTTCGAGGGTGGCATGGTCGAACACCCGGGCGGCGAGCATCGTGCAGTACCCGGCCAGCGTGCGAGCCACGTCCTCGACGCTCTCCCGCACGCCGATCCCGACCTCGTCGGGGCGGATGTAGATCGGGTGCCCGCCGAGACCGACGACGGCCATCTCGGTCGACGTGCGGGTACGGCTCGAGGGCTTCTCGAACAGGAGCGCGACGCCCTGGCCGGCGAGGGACGCCGGCACCGCGGCCGGATCCTTCTTCCATGCCTGCGCCCGGTCGAGGAGCGCGGCGAGCCGATCTGGCGTGAGCGCGTCGACCTCGAGGAAGTCGCTCGTCATGTCCCGCGTTCCCCCGTCTCGCCGAGCACCGCGTCGAGGATGCGCACGGCCTCGGTGATCTCGTCGTCCGTGACGAGCAGCGACGGCGCGAACCGCAATGCGCTCGGCGTCACCGCGTTCACGATCAGACCGTGTTCGAGACACGCACGGGCCACCGCCGCCGACTCGATCCCGGGTGCGAGCTCGGCTGCCAGGAGCAGGCCCCAACCGCGCACGTCGACCACCGTGGGCAACGCCAGCAGCGCCTTCGTGAGCTGCTCCCCCGCCCGGACGGCGCGCTGGGGGACGTCCTCGGCTTCCATGACGTCGAGCACGGCGAGGGCGGCT
Organism: Acidimicrobiia bacterium; assembly: GCA_036498645.1. GTDB lineage: Bacteria > Actinomycetota > Acidimicrobiia > IMCC26256 > JACDBD01 > JALZAA01. Next base: position 4,964 of record DASYFC010000125.1, read on the forward strand.
CGCGCTGCGAGCGGCTGCCCCCCGAAGGTCGTCGCGTGGTCGCCGGGCCGGAGCGCGGTTGCGACATCGGCGCGGGCCCAGCACGCGCCGATCGGGACGCCGTTGCCGAGCGCCTTCGCCATCGTCACGACGTCCGGTCGCACGGCGGCGTGCTGGTAGCCGAACCATCGACCGGTCCGTCCCAGCCCGGCCTGCACCTCGTCGAAGATCAGCAACGCCTCGCGCTCGTCACACCACGAGCGGACGGCTTCGAGGTAACCGGGAGGCGCCGGGTTCACCCCGCCCTCGCCCTGAACGGCCTCGAGCAGGACGGCGCAGACGCGCTCGTCGAGCGCGGCGACGAGCGCGTCCACGTCGGCGTAGGGCACCAGCCGGAACCCGGACGGGAGCGGTTGGAAAGTCTCCTGCTTCTGGGGCTGGCCGGTCGCCGCCAGGGTCGTGAGCGTCCGGCCGTGGAACGAGCCGTACGTGGACACGACGTGATAGCGCTCCTTGCCGCCGAGTGTCTGGCCGTGGCGTCGGGCCAGCTTGATCGCGCACTCGTTCGCCTCCGCGCCCGAGTTCGAGAAGAACACGCGCCCGCCGCCGCCGAGGTGGGTGTCGAGACGGGCGGCCAACCGGGGCTGGACATCGTTGTAATAGAGGTTGGAGACATGCGTGAGCGTGCGCGCCTGGTCGGCGATCGCATCGGCGACGGCGGGATGCGCGTGCCCGAGCGATGTGACCGCCAGCCCCGACAGGAAGTCCAGGTACTCGCGGCCTTCCGAGTCCCAGAGGCGCGTCCCGTCGCCGCGCACGAACGCGACCGGAGCGCGCGCATACGTACCCATGACGTGCTCGGCGTCGAGCGCCACGATCTCGTCGAAGCGGGTCGTGGGTGCCGTCGTCATGCGATCACCATCGTGCCGATCCCCTCGCGGGTGAAGAACTCGAGCAGGAGTGCGTGCGGGATGCGCCCGTCGAGGATGTGGGCCCGGCTCACACCCGACTTCACGGCGTCGACGCACGAACGCGCCTTCGGGATCATCCCCTCCGACAGCACGCCGTCGTCGACGAGCGCGGCCAGCCGATCCACGTCGATCCGCGAGATGAGGGACGCCTCGTCGGCGCGGTTGCTGTACATCCCGGCCACGTTGGTGAGGTACACGAGCTTCTCGGCCCGGAGCGACTCGGCGATCGCGCCCGCGACCGTGTCGGCGTTCACGTTGTACGCCTGGCCGGCCTCGTCGACGCCGACCGTCGCCACGACCGGGATGAGCTCCTCACGGAGAAGCCGTTCGAGGATCGACGGGTCGATCCGACGGATGTCCCCGACGAAGCCGAGCTTGTCGTCACGCTGCCCGACCGTGATGAGCCCGGCGTCCTCGCCCGAGAGGCCGACGGCATACGACCCGTGCTGGTTGACCGACGCGACGATCTCGCGGTTGACCTTCCCGACCAGCGCCATGCGCACGATGTCGACTGTCTCGGCATCGGTCACGCGCAGGCCGTCCACGAACTCGGGTTCCTTGCCCAGGCGCCGCATGAGGTCGGTGATCTGCGGCCCCCCACCGTGCACCACCACCGGGTTCATGCCGACGAGACGCATGAGCACGACGTCCTGGGCGAAGAGATCCGCGAGTTCGGGATCTTCCATGGCGCTGCCGCCGTACTTGATCACGACGGTCTTGCCGGAGAACTCGCGGATGTACGGGAGCGCCTCGGCGAGGATCGTCGCCTTGGCGCCGGCGTCGCGCACGCGGGGATCGGTGTGCGTGCTCACGACGTGCGCCGGTTCTCGTCGATATACGCATGGCTGAGATCGGTCGTCCGCATCGTCGCCTGCTCGGAGCCGGCGTTCAGGTCACACGTCAACGCGATCGAGCGCTCGCTCATGACCTTCCCCAGCTGCGCGGCGTCGTGCTCGGCCTGCACGCCGTCGCGGCACACCGTCACGTCGCCGTACGCGATCTCGACCTGTTCCGGGTCGAAGCTCGCGCCGCTCACTCCGAGCTCGGACAGCACCCGACCCCAGTAGGGGTCGCCGCCGTTCAGGGAGCACTGGACGAGCTGGCTCTCCGCCACGGTTCGGGCCGCGCGGCGCGCTTCGTCGCGGGTGCCGGCGCCCCGCACGGTGATGTCGACGAGCTTCGTCGCTCCCTCGGCGTCGTTCGCCATTTGCAGGGACAGAGACAGGCAGACGCGGCGGAGGGCATCCTCGAGTTGCGACGCATCCCCGGTTCCGGGCCCGACGGGTGCGTTCCCGGCCCGTCCGTTTGCCAGCGCCAGCACGGTGTCGTTCGTGCTCGTGCAGCCGTCGATCGACAGCTCGTGGAACGACGAGTCGACCGCCGTCGCCAGCGTCTCGTGCAGCACGTCCGAATCGACGACGGCGTCCGTCGTGAGCACGGCGAGCATGGTCGCCATCGCCGGCGCCAGCATCGCCGCGCCCTTGGCCATGCCGCCGACGGTGACCGCGGTGCCGTCGGCGAGCTCCACCCGCTCATGGGCTTCCTTGCGCACCGTGTCGGTCGTCAGCATGGCCTCGGCGGCGATGTCGCCGACCGGGCCGAGCCTGCCCGCAAGCTTGGGCAGACCGGTCTCGATGGGCTCCATGGGGAGCGGGACCCCGATCAGCCCGGTCGAGCACACGACCACGTCGTCCGCCGCGCACCCCAGGCTGTCGCCGGTCAGCTCGCACATCCGGCGGGCGTCACGACGTCCGGGCTCACCGGTCGCTGCGTTGGCGTTCCCGGAGTTCAGCACGACCGCGGCGGCGAGACCGTCCCGCAAGTGTTCCCGGCTCACCTGCACGGGCGCGGCCTGCACGAGGTTCGTCGTGAACACGGCTGCAGCGGGAACCGGGCGACGATCAGTCGTGGCGACCAGGGCGAGGTCGAGCACGCCGTCCGGCTTGATGCCGCACGCTATGCCGCCCGCCTCGAAGCCGGGCGCCGCCGTGACGCTCACGGCATGATCCCGGCGACGGGCAAGCCCGTGGCTTCGGGCAGGCCGAGGACGAGGTTGGCGCACTGGATGGCCTGCCCGGCCGCGCCCTTGCCGAGGTTGTCGAGCGCGCACAGGGAGAGCACGGACCCGGTGCGGTCGTCGAAGCGAACGGTGACGTGCGCCGCGTTCGATCCGAGCGTCGCCTTCGTGACCGGCGGGTCGTCGAGCACGCTGACGAACTGCGCGCCGGCGTAGAAAGCCCGGAAGGTCTCGAGGAGCGATGCGGTCGTCAAGCCGCCGCGGGACGGACGGGCATGGCACGTCGCCAGCAAGCCGCGCGTCATCGGGACGAGGTGTGGTGTGAACAGCAGTTGGACATCGGTGTTCGCGGCCCGGCCGAGCGCCCACTCCATCTCACCGGTGTGACGATGCGTGAGGAGGGTGTAGGCGGTGACGTTCTCGTTCGCCTCCGAGTAGAGGCTCGCCGCCGACAGGCCACGCCCGCGCCCCGACACGCCCGACATCGCATCGACGACGAGGCCCGTCGGCTCGACGAGCGCCTCGGTGACGAGGGGGGCCAGCGCCAACGCGGCCGCCGTCGGGTAGCAACCGGGTGCGGCCACGTGGGGTCCACGCTCGACGGCGTCGGCGAACAGCTCGGGCAAACCGAACGCGAACCCGTCCAGCAGATCGGGAGCCTTGTGCGGCTGGCCGTACCAGCGCTCGTACACGGTCGCCGGCAGCCGGAAGTCGGCGCCGAGGTCGACGACGTGTGCGACGCGCTCGACAAGAGCGGGGGCGATCCCCTGCGACTCGCCGTACGGGAGTGCGACGAACGCGACGTCGACGCCGGCGAGATCCGCGGGCTCGAGGGACGCGTAGTCGAGCGTGGGGTAGGCAGCCGCCAGCGACGGATACAAGTCCCCTACGGCTGCGCCCGCGTTCGAGTCGGCGGTGACGTGGACCACCTCGATCTCGGGATGGGCGGCGAGCAGCCGGAGCAGCTCGGCGCCTGTGTACCCTGAGCCACCGACCACGGCGGCGCGATACGCCATGCTGCATACTATACATGACCGTGCATAGGTCTGCTCCCCCGTTCGGCGGCGCCGTCGCCGGGACCGAGCTCGGGCCGCTGCGGATCACCGTCTCCGCGGCCGCCAACGAGCGCTACTGGGCATCGGCCGGGGTCGACCACCCGACGCTCCGACGGGGCGCCCTCTACCCGCCCGTGGCCGCCAATCTGGCGATCCTGCTGTTCCAGACGGTGGCAAGCCGGCCCCTCCTCCATACCTCCCAGCGGCTGGTCTCCCACCGGCGCGGCGAGGCAGGCACCGAGCTGACCGTCACGGGCACGGTGGTGGACCGGTACGAGAAGCGGGGCCGCGAGTACGCGGTCGTCGACGCGGTGGTCACGCTGCCCGACGGCGAGCCGCTGTGGACGTCCACTGCGACGTTCTGCGAGCAATGAGCACCCGCCGGCGCGACCTGCTGTTGACGCCCGAACTGCTGCGGGCGTACTCCCGCCGCGGCAACTTCCATTCCGACGCCGACGAGGCGAGCAAGCTCGGCCTCGCCGGGCTCGTCGCCCAGGGCATGCAGGTGGCCGGGCCGGCGTACGGCGTGCTGCTCGACGAATGGGGCGACGAGTTCCTCGAGCACGGCGAGATCGAGCTCAAGTTCGTCGGCATGGTCATGGACGGCGAAACCGTCGATGCGGCGGTCACGATCGACGGCGACGGCGCCGAGGTCGAGGTCGTCAACCGGGATCGCGAGCGAACCGTGGCCGTCGGTCGGGCCTCGCGTCGGGCCGAACCGGCGTGAGCGTCGAGCGCCACCCGTGGAACACCGAGTCAGGGCTTCTTCACGATCAGCCCGACGGAGGGCGTGCCTAGGGCTCGTCGGGCAGGCGGTGGATCCCGCTTTCCTCGGGTGGGATCGGTCGGTCGGCCAGTACCACCAGCACCTGGGCGCGGACGCGGTCGAAGGTGGCGCCCAGATCCGACAGGACCCTCGCGGCCCGGCTGTCGTCCGTGCGGATCAGCCCGAGGAGCATGTGTTCCGTGCCGATGTAGTTGTGACCGAGCTGGAGCGACTCCCGCAGGGCGTTCTCGAGCGACTTCTTGGCCCGCGGGCTGAACGAGAGGGTGCCGACGCTCGGTGAGGCGCCACGCGGCACCTCGCGTTCGATCGCATTCCGCACCGACGCCAGCCGGATGTCGAGCGCCTCGAGGGTGCGCGCCGCAACGCCCTGGCCCTCGTGGACGATCCCGAGCAGCAGGTGCTCGCTCCCGATCGCGTTGTGGTTCAGGAGGCGCGCCTCCTCCTGGGCGAGCACGACGACCCGGCGGGCCCGGTCGGTGAACTTCTCGAACACGTAGCCCAGGCTACGACTCGGCTTGTGCCTCCTGGAGGCGGTCGCGCAGCACGTCGGGGACCGGGGTCGACTCGTGCGTGCCCGGCTTCACGCTCACGTACGTGACCGTCCCCACGCACACGGGCCGCTGCTCGACGGTCGCCGTGTATCGCACATCGAACGAGGCGTTGCCGAGCCGCGCGGTGACGACGGCGATGTCGACGACGTCGTCGAAACCGGCCGGGCCCTCCCACTCCAGGACGGCTTTCACCAGCATCACGTCGAAGTCGCGGAAGAACGCCTCCTTCGGGTCGAACCCCATGGTCTCGAACCACCGGGTGCAGGCCTCGTCGAAGTACGTGAGCCAGTGGGCGTTGAACACCACGCCCTGGGCGTCGACCTCGGCGTACCGCGGTCGGACGCGGTGGACGAACACCACGGACTTCAACCGCGCAGTTCTGCGTCGTACGCGCGGGCGACGGCGTCGACGCAGCGGCGGCGGATCTCCCCCACCTCGTCGTCGGTGAGGGTCCGGTCCGGAGCCCGGAACCGCAGCGCGAAGGCGAGGCTCTTCCGCCCCGCGCCGAGCGCGTCCGACCGGAAGACGTCGAACAGCCGCACGTCCTCCAGGACGTCATCGGCGGCGGCCCGCAGCGTCGCGGCCACCGCTCCCGCCGGCACGCTCTCGTCCACGACGAACGCGAGGTCGATCGTCGACGGCGGGTACGGGGAGGGCGGCAGGAACGTGCGGTCCCGGCGGCGGGCGTCGAGCAGCCGATCGAGATCCACCTCGAACCCGACGACCGGCGGGGTGAGCTCGAGAACGCGGAGCAGCGCCGGGTCGAGCTCCCCGATGACTCCGACCTCGTTTCCGTCGACGACGACGGCGGCTGCGCGGGCGGGATCGAAACCCGGTCGCGTCGCGGCTTCGGTGCCGCCGTCGGCGATCTCGAGGGAATCGAAGACCTCGTGCAACACGTCGAGCGCGTCGAAGGGATCGACGGGGCGGTCGTCCTCGACCGGCCGCCGCCGCACCGTGCCGGCCAGCGCGACCGCGAGGTGTGTCGGCTCGTCCGGCAGCAGCGCTCCCTGTTCGCGCGGCGCGAGAAACACGCGGCCGGCTTCGAAGAGCCCGACCTCGGTCAGACCGTGCGCGTGATTGTGCGCAACGGCACGGAGCAACCCGGGGAGGATCCGGGTGCGCAGGACGGACTCCTCGGCGCGCAGCGGGTTGGCGGCTTCGACGAGCCGGTCGAGCGGCGCGCCGGCCCGTTCGAGGTCCGCAGCCGCGACGAGCGGAATGGTGACGACTTCAGACAGGCCGGCGCCGACGAGCGCGTCGGCGACGGTGCGGCGCTCACGCTGGCGCTGGGTGAGCCCGCCGACCTGCTCGCGGGGCCGCGCCACGGTACGGCCGATGGAATCGAACCCGACCCGGCGGGCGACCTCTTCGACGATGTCGATCTCGCGCTCGAGGTCGGGACGGAACGTCGGCGCCACGGCGGTGATGTCATCGTCGCCGCCGTCCACGTCGATGCCGAGGGGACGGAGGGCATCGAGGATGTCGGTGTCCCGGAGGTCGGTGCCGAGGATGCCGTTGACCTTGCTCGTGCGGACGTGGATGCGCACGCGCTCGACCGGCACGGGGTATTGGTCGACAGACTCGGTCGCGACCCGCGCCCCGGCGACCTCGGCGAAGAGCTCCATGGCCCGTTCGGCGTGGTCGGCGACGCCGTTGGGGTCGATGCCGCGTTCGAACCGCGCGCTCGACTCCGAGCGCAGCTTGAGGCGCTTCGACGTCCGGGCGATGCCCATCCGCTCGAAGTACGCCGACTCGAGCAGCACCTCCGAGGTGGTGTCGGACACCTCCGAGGTGCCCCCGCCCATGACCCCGGCGATGGCCTGCGGCGCGCCGGCGGCGTCACAGATCAGGAGGTCCTCCTCCGTGAGCGCGCGGTCCACGCCGTCGAGTGTCGTGATGTGCTCACCCCGTTCGGCGAGCCGCACGAGGATCCCCCGGCCTGCGAGTCGCCCGAGATCGAAGGCATGGAGCGGCTGGTTCCGTTCGAGCAGCACGTAGTTGGTGACGTCGACGACGTTGCTGATCGGTCGCATGCCCGCCTTGACGAGCCGCTGCGCCATCCACGACGGCGACGGGCCCATCGTCACCTGGGCGGCGCGGCCCAGGTAGCGGGGACAGCGGTCGGGCGCGTCGACGCGGACCGTGATGTCGGAGCGGACCGCGGGGTCCGCGGGCGCGTGCGCTGCGGGGACGTCGATCGGGAGCCCGAAGTGGGCGGCGAGCTCGCGTGCGACGCCGACGATGCACATGGCGTCAGGCCGGTTCGGGGTGATCGACAAGTCGAAGATCACGTCGTCGAGCCCGAGGAGCTCGCGTACGTCCGTGCCGGGCTTCGTGGACTCGTCGAGGTGGACGATGCCCTCGTGGTCGTCGCCGAGGCCGAGCTCGTCGGGAGCGAGGAGCATCCCGTCGGAGGTTTCGCCCCGGATCTTCCGGCGTTCGAGGACCCCGAACGGCTCCGGAAGATGCGCACCGGCCGGTGCGTACGGCACGACGTCACCCGCCGCCACGTTCTCGGCGCCGCATACGACCCGAGTGGAGTCGCTCCCGAAGTCGACGTCGACGAGGGTCAGCTTGTCGGCGTTCGGATGCTTCACGACGTCGAGCACGCGCGCCGCGATCACCCCGCGCACCTCGCGGCCGGGCTCCTCGACGCCCTCGACCTCCAGGCCGACCTGGTTGAGCGCCGCGACCAGCTCGTCGGTCGACGCCTCGACAGGCGTGAACTCGCGGATCCAGGACAACGGCGCGCGCATCAGTGCCTCAGTACTGCGCCAAGAAGCGCACGTCGCCCTCGAAGAACGTACGGATCTCGTCGATGCCGTATCGGATCATGGCGATCCGCTCGAGCCCGAAGCCGAAGGCGAACCCCTGCCACTGCTCCGGGTCGTAGCCGACGGCCTCGAACACGTTCGGGTCGACCATCCCGCAGCCGCCGAGCTCGATCCAGCCCGTGAAGGAGCAGACCCGACATCCCTCGCCGTGGCAGAAGATGCAGCTCACCGCCAGCTCCGCCGACGGCTCGGTGTAGGGGAAGTAATCGGAGCGGAAGCGGGTGCGGACGGACTCGTCGTCGAACAAGCGCTTCACGAACACCTCGATGGTGCCGAACAGGTCGGCCAGGGTGATGCCACGGTCGACGGCGAGACACTCCATCTGGTGGAACACGGGCGAGTTGCGCGGTCCGGGTGTCTCGTTGCGGTACGTGCGCCCGGGCGCGACGACGTAGATGGGCGGCTCGTTCGCTTCCATCGTGCGGGTCTGCACCGGCGAGGTGTGGGTTCGCAGCAACACCTGCTCGTCGCGGCCCAGCCGTACGTACAGGGTGTCCTGCATGGAGCGCGCCGGGTGCGCGGGCGGGATGTTGAGCGCCTCGAAGTTGTGCCAGTCGTCCTCGACCTCCGGACCTTCGGCGACGCGGTATCCGAGCCCGGCGAAGATGTCCTCCAGCTCGCGCTGGACCTGCGTGACGAGGTGCAGATGCCCGCGCGCACGGCCGTGGCCGCCGGCGCTGAGGTCGAGACGCTCGCCCCGAGGACCGCCCGCGGCTTCTCCCGAGACGATCGCTTCACGCCGGCGCTCGAGCACCGCGACGATCGCCGCCTTGTAGTCGGAGACAGCCTTGCCCGCCGGGCGCCGGTCGTCGGGTGTGAGTGTCTTGATCGCCTCGGTCACCTGCGCTGCCGGTGACCTCCGCCCGACGTACCGCCGCTCCAGCTCGGCGATCTCGTCCAGGTCGGCCGCGGCCTCTGCCGCCGCCGCCGCTTCCGACCCGGCTCGCTCGAGCAGCTGCTGCGCTTCGTCCAGGTTCACCGCGCCGCTCGCCGCTGGCGGGCCGCCTCGAAGGCGATCACGGTGCCGGCCATCCCCACGTTGAGCGACTCGGCGGGCGGTTCGACCGGGATGCTGATCCGCCCCTCGACGTGCGGCGCCAGCTCCTCGGGGAGGCCCGACGCCTCGTTCCCGAGCACGATCGCGATCGATCCGGTGAGATCGGCGTCCTCGAATTGCTCGCCGCCGGCGGCGACGGCCGCGAGGCGGCGTCGGCCGTTCCGGCCGAGCGCGTCGAGCACCTTCACCGGGTCGTCCGCCTCCACTACGGGGATTCCGAACACCGCTCCGCCCGACGATCGCACCACTTTCGGGGCGTGCGGGTCCACCGAATTGCCGCAGAACAGTACTCCCGCCGCCCCGGCGGCCTCTGCGCTGCGCAGCAACGTGCCGGCGTTGCCCGGGTCACGCACCGTCACCGCCACGAGCACGAGCCCGTCCGCGCGCAGGTCGTCGAGGTCGGTTCCGGGCATCGCCGCCACGGCGAGCACCGGCTGTGGGGTCACGGTGTCGCCGATGCGCTCGAGCACGCCTTCCTTCAGCTCCTCGATCGGGATGTCGAGGTCCCGGAGCCGGGCGATCAGCGGTGCGAAGGACCGATCGGCCCCGGGCCCGACGTACGCGCTCTCGAGCTCGGCGCCGCGATCGAGTGCCGCGGCCAACACGCGCGGTCCCTCGACGACGAAGGCGTGTTCCGCGCGGCGGGCGCGCGGGTCGCGAATGAGATCGCGGAGCCGCCGGACTCGATGGTGTCGCGGACCGAGCGCCGGCACGGGCTCCTCAGGCCGCTTGCAGCGCCTCGCGAGCGACTGCGACCAGCGCGCCGAACGCAGCCGGGTCGTGCACCGCGAGGTCGGCGAGGATCTTGCGGTCGACGTCGATGCCGGCGGCCTTCAGCCCCGCCACGAAGCGCGAGTACGAGATGTCGTGCTGGCGGCACCCGGCGTTGATCCGGACGATCCAGAGCCGCCGGAACTCACCCTTGCGCGCCCGCCGGTCGCGGTAGGCGTACCGGAGCGAGCGCATGACCTGCTCGTTGGCCTTCCGGAACCCGCGGCTCTTCGCGCCGGAGTAGCCCGAGGCCTTCTCGAGCACGGCGTGGCGGTGCTTCTTGCCTTGGACGGAACGCTTGACCCTGGCCATCGTGGATGCCTCCTGCGTGCGCGGCGGTTGGCGCGCCGCGTTTCGGTTACCGGCCCAGCAGACGTTCGACGTGCTTGCGGTCGCCGCCGGTGACTTCCGCTCCCCGACCGAGACGGCGTGTACGCCGGCTCGACTTCTTCTCGAGCAGATGCGAGCGAAACGCCTTCCGGCGCCGGATCTTGCCCGACCCCGTGACCCGGTACCGCTTGGCGGCGCCCCGGTGTGTCTTCATCTTCGGCATCACTGCTCTCCTTCGCTGCCGTTCCCCGTCGGTGGCGGCGGCGCCGCGGCTGCTCGAGCCTTGGCCGGGCGCTTGGTCGGGTGCAGAACCATCGTCATGTTGCGACCGTCCTGACGTGGTGCCGACTCGACGATCGCGATCTCACTCACCTGTTCGGCGACGCGCTCCAGGATCCGCAACCCGAGCTCCGGATGGAACACCTCCCGACCACGGAACATGATCGTGAGCTTGACCTTCGAGCCTTCCGCAAGGAAGCGCTCGACGTGCTTCATCTTCGTCACGTAGTCGTGCTCGTCGATCTTGGGCCGGAACTTCATCTCCTTGACGACGACGTTCGTGGCCTTCTTTCGCGATTCCTTGCGCCGTTGCTCCTGCTCGTACTTGTACCGGCCGTAGTTCATGATCCGGCAGACGGGCGGATTGGCGTTCGGCGCAACCTCGACGAGATCGAGCTCTTCCTCACGGGCGATCGTGAGCGCCTCCGGCAGAGGCTTGACCCCGAGTTGCTCGCCCCCCGCCCCGATGAGCAGGACCTCGCGGGCCCGAATCCGGTCGTTGATCCTGGCGTCGTCTGTGGCTATGTGATCACCTCGCTGCTAGCGCTGCTGAACTGGGTCCGTCGCCCCCGCATCCATCCGGCCCGGTACTCCGGGGCGAAACGCGAAGATGGCGGACTCGGGAAGTCCGCCATCGGTCGACCGCTGGGGGCGGCCGTGACAACGAACCCGGGCTCGGCCCCAACCGCTGCTGCGGGAGGTCGGCCGGGTGGGGAAAAGCGGCAAACGCCGGTCCCACTTCCCAGCTCTGATGTGAAGAGGTCAGGATATCAGCGTGAGCACACTCTGGACCCCGGGCGGAGAGAACGACCCGGAAGAGCCCCAAGACACGGCGGCGCCGGGCGATGCCGGCGGACCCGACGACGAGGCGGCCCGGGAGCAGCTCCGAGCGCTGCGCGAGCAGCTCTCGCAGACGCCGGTGGCGGACATCGTCGCGAACCACGCCATCGGGCTGTGGGAGCTCGCGCTGCTGCACCTGTCGGCGGAGGAGGGAGCCGGGCCCGACCTCGAGGAAGCGCGACTCGCGATCGACGGCGTCGCCGCGCTCGTCGAAGGCTTGGAGGGTCGGCTCGGGCGCCACCAGGAGCCCCTCCGTGAAGCGTTGGCGCAACTGCGTCTCGCGTTCGTCGAGATCAGCCGACGGGCCGAGTCAGGTGACGACGAACCAGGCGACGAGAGCGGATAGCGTCAGCCCGACGTGTCGTCGCGCATCGAGCAGTACGCCATGGTCGGGGACACCCAGACCGCCGCGCTCATCGGCGACGACGGCTCGGTCGACTGGATGTGCGCGCCGCGCTTCGACAGCGGCGCGTGCTTTGCGGCGCTCTTGGGAGACGAGAACTACGGCCGGTGGCTGATCGCGCCCGCTGCCGGCGGACGAGCCGCGCGCCGGCGTTATCGGGACCACACGCTCGTGCTGGAGACCGAGTTCGAGACGGCGGAGGGCGCGGTGCGGATCATCGACTTCATGCCGATCCGCGATCAGACGGTCGACGTCATGAGGATCGTCGAGGGGCTGCGCGGTGAGGTCCCGATGCAGATGCACCTGACGATCCGCTTCGACTACGGACAGACCATTCCCTGGGTACGCAACATCGGGGGAGCGCTGGTGGCCGTAGCAGGGCCGGACGCGCTGGTGCTGCGTGCACCGGTCGAGACGAAAGGCGTCGGGCACTCGACGGTCGCCGAGTTCACCGTCCGCGCCGGCCAGCGTGTGCCCTTCAGCCTCGCGTGGTACCCGTCACACGAGGACGTACCCCGTCCGCGGAACGCGACGTGGGCTCTCAGTCGAACCGAGTCGTGGTGGCACAACTGGTCGAAGCAGTGGACCTATGACGGCGACTATCCCGAAGCGGTACAGCGGTCGGTCATCACGTTGAAGGCGCTCACGTACGCGCCCACGGGCGGGATCGTCGCCGCCCCCACGACGTCACTCCCCGAGTGGATCGGCGGCGTCCGCAACTGGGACTACCGGTTCTGCTGGCTTCGTGACGCCACGTTCACACTCCTTTCGCTCCTTCACGCGGGGTACGAGGAAGAGGCGAAGGCGTGGCGCGCGTGGCTCCTGCGCACCACCGCCGGTGAGCCCTCTGACCTGCAGATCATGTACGGCCCCGCCGGCGAGCGCCGGCTCACCGAATGGGAGGTCCCCTGGCTGCCCGGATACGAGGGGTCGAAGCCGGTGCGCGTCGGCAACGCGGCGTCTGAGCAGTTCCAGCTCGACGTGTACGGCGAGGTCATCGACGCCCTCTACCAGAGCCGCCACGGCGCGATCGTCGACCGCGACATGCACGCCCTGGACTTGATCCTGGCCCTCTTGGATTTCCTCGAGGACGCTTGGAAACGACCCGACGAGGGGATCTGGGAAGTGCGCGGTCCGCGACAGCACTTCACTCATTCGAAGGTCATGGCGTGGGTCGCGTTCGACCGCGCCGTCCGCGGGTTGCGCGAGTTCGGCACCCAGGACGACATCGACGCCGCCACCCGCTTTGCCGAGATCCGCGACGAGATTCGCGCCGAGGTATGCGCCAAGGCGTACGACGAAGACCGTAAGACGTTCGTCCAGGCGTATGGCTCGTCGAACCTCGACGCCGCGCTGCTCATGATGCCGCTGGTGGGCTTTCTGCCCGCGACGGACGAGCGGATGCAGGGCACGGTTGCCGCGATCCAGCGCGAGCTGACCACCGACGGTTTCGTGAGGCGGTACACGACCGAAGAGTCCGTCGACGGGCTTCCGCCGGGGGAAGGCGTGTTCCTGCCGTGCACGTTCTGGCTCGCCGACAATCTCGCGCTGATGGGGCGCGTCGACGAGGGACGGGCCCTGTTCGAACGGTTGATCGGCCTGTCCAACGACGTCGGGCTCCTCGCCGAGGAGTACGACCCCGAGGCGAAGCGCCAGCTGGGCAACTTCCCGCAGGCGTTCACGCACGTCTCCCTGGTGAACAGCGGCTGCAACCTGTCGCGTGTGGAGGGCCCGGCCCACGACCGGAGCCGCGCTTAAGCGGCGACTCTCTCGATCACCGCCGCCTCCCATCGCCCCGGGAGCCCCGCGACGACGTCGAACTCGACCGGCGTTCCCGGCGCGATCCGTCGCGTGCCGTCGGCGATCGCGGTGCAGTGGAACGAGAACGTCGTCCCGTCGTCCGATTCGATCTCCCCGAGGCCGCGGCGTTCGTCGAAGGTGCGAACTCGTCCGCGGCGACGGCCGATCAATGGACGATCTTGGCGATCGGCAGCTCGATGATGCCGGTGGCGCCGCAGTCCTTGAGCTCGGGGATGAGCGTGTTGATCTCGGCTTTGGCGACCACCGTCTCGACCGCGTAGGCCCCGCTGCCGGCCAGCTTCGACACCGTCGGTGACCGCAGCGCCGGGAGCAACGCGATCACGTCGTCGAGGCGAGCCTCCTCGACGTTGAGCTTCACCAGCACGCGTCCGCGCGCTTCGAGCGCACCGCTGAGGAGCGTCTGGATCTGCTCCATCGCCTTCCGGCGCTGCGGGTTCTCGTAGGCCTCCGCGTTGGCGATCAGCTCGGTGTGCGACACGAGGATCGTGTCGAGCACCTTCAGGCCCGCGGCGCGCAAGGCCCGGCCCGTCTCCGTGATCTCGACGACCGCGTCCGCGATCTCCGGCACCTTGGCCTCGGTCGCACCGTACGACAACGAGATCTCCGCCTCGACGCCGTGCTTCTCGAAATAGCGGCGGGTCAGCTCGGGATACTCGGTGTGGATGCGCACCCCCGCGGGCAGGTCCGTGACACCCCGATACGGCGCGTCCGCCGCCACCGCGAGCACCACGTTGATGGGCCGCGCGGTCGCCTTCGAGTAGTGCAGCTCCGTCAACGTCACGACGTCCGCGCCGGTCTCCTCCACCCAGTCGCGACCCGTGACGCCCACGTCGAACAGGCCGTCGGCGACGTAGCGCGGGATCTCCTGGGGCCGCAGGATGCGGACGTCGGCGACGCGTGGGTCGTCGATCGACGCCCGGTAGTCGACGCCCGAGCGGCGACTCACCGCCAGGTCGGCGTCCTCGAACAGTTGCATCGTCGCCTGCTCGAGCGATCCCTTGGGCAGCACCAGGCGCAGCACGCTCAGGCCTGCTTCGCGAGCTGCCGGAGGAGGTCGACCATCTCGACCGCGGTGGCGGCCGCTTCGGCGCCCTTGTTGCCTTCAGTCCCCCCGGCGCGGGCGAGGGCCTGGTCCAGGTCGTCGGTCGTGAGCACGCCGAAGGCGATCGGCACGCCGGTGTCGAGAGCGACGCGGCTGATGCCCGAAGCGCACTCGCCGGCGACGAAGTCGAAGTGGGGTGTGTCGCCGCGGATCACCGCGCCGAGGCAGATCACGGCGTCGAGCTCGCCCGACTCGGCGAGCTGCTTCGCCACGAGCGGGATCTCGAACGCGCCCGGGACCCAGACCACCGGGACCGAGTCGGCCTCGAGCCCGTGCTCGGCGAGCTCGCATTGCGCGCCTTCGAGCAGCGGCTTGGTGACGTCGTCGTTGAACCGCCCGGCAACGATCGCGAGGCGCATGCCGGCGGCGTCGGGCTTGCCTTCGTACTCCGTGTACTTGCCCATCCGGCTACGAGGCTAACTACGACCGAGGCCTTCGTCCTCGATTTCCAGGAGGTGGCCCATCTTCTCCTGCTTGGCGCGGAGGTAGGCGATGTTCTCGTCGGTCGGTCGGGACCGGAGTGGGACTCGTTCGACGATCTCGAGGCCGTAGCCCTCGAGCCCTCCGTACTTGGCCGGGTTGTTCGTCATCACCCGCATGGTGGTGATGCCGAGATCGACGAGGATCTGCGACCCGATGCCATACTCCCGCGAGTCGATCGGGAAGCCGAGCTCGACGTTGGCCTCGACGGTGTCGCGGCCTTGATCCTGGAGTGTGTACGCGCGCAGCTTGTGGCCGAGGCCGATCCCCCGCCCCTCGTGCCCGCGCAGGTAGACGATCACTCCTTCGTTCTCTTCCGCGACGCGTTCGAGCGCAAGATCGAGTTGCAGCCCGCAGTCGCAACGAATCGAGCCGAACACGTCGCCGGTCAGGCACTCGGAGTGGACGCGCACGAGCACGTTGGACTTCCCGGCGACCTCTCCGCGCACGAATGCCATGTGCTCGGTGCCGTCGAGCAGCGACTCGAACACGTACGCGGTGAACTCGCCGTACTTGGTCGGGATGCGCGCCTCGGAGATGCGGCGCACGAGCTTCTCTCGATGGCGGCGATAGCGGATGAGGTCGGCGATCGAGATCATCGCGAGGTCGTGCTCGGCGGCGAAGCGCTCGAGCTCGGGCAGCCGGGCCATGGTCCCGTCGTCGTTCACCACCTCTGCCAGCACGCCGGCGGGCGAGAGGCCGGCGAGGCGGGCGAGGTCGACGGCCGCTTCCGTGTGCCCGGCCCGCTTGAGCACGCCGCCCTCCCGGTATCGCAACGGGAAGATGTGCCCGGGCCGGGCGAGGTCGTCGGGCCGAGTTTCCGGGTCGATGAGCGCGTGCACGGTCGTCGCCCGGTCGGCCGCGGAGATGCCGGTCGTCGTTCCCCGCTTGGCATCGACCGAGACCGTGAACGCGGTCCGGTACGCGGTCGTGTTCTCGGCGACCATCATCGGAAGCTGCAGCTCGTCGAGGCGCGTGCCTTCGAGCGGCATGCAGACCACGCCGCTGGTGTGGCGGACCATGAAGCCCATCGTCTCGGAGGTCGTCTTCTCCGCCGCGATGATCAAATCGCCCTCGTTCTCGCGATTGGCGTCGTCGACGACGACGACGGCCTCACCGCGGGCGATCGCGTCGATCGCGTTCTCGATCTCTGTGAACGGCATCCTCAGTTCCCTTCGCGGGAGGTTGGGACGAGCAGACGCTCGACGTACTTGGCGATCAGATCGGCTTCGAGGTTCACGG
>DASYFC010000126.1:0-8136 GCA_036498645.1 Acidimicrobiia bacterium
CGCCGACATCGGAGAGCTCGGGGAACCGTTCGAGCAGCCCGTTCACGAGCGTGCCGCCCGGGTGTCCGGCCCCCGGATGGACGACGAGCCCGGCCGGCTTGCTCACCACGACCAGGTCGTCGTCGGCGAATCGGACGTCGATCGGGACGGGCTCGGGACCGGGCGGCCGGTCGGGGGGCGGCTCGGACAGGAGCTCGACGAGCGCACCCGCCTCGAGGCGGTGGCTCTTGACCACCGGCTGTCCCCCGACGAGCACAGCGCCGTCGTCGATGAGGCGCGCGACCTCGGCCCGGCTCCAGCCGGTCAGGAGCGCGAGGGCCCGGTCCAGCCGCTCGCCGGCGAGCGTCGTCGGCACGGCGAGCTCGCTCACGCCACCCAGCTCACCCGGAGTCGCGGTGCTCGTCGCGATCGCGCCATCCCCACACCAGGAGCAGCACCGCTCCGATCGTGACCGCCGAGTCGGCGACGTTGAAGGTGGGGAACGCGCCCACCCGGACGAAGTCGACGACTTCGCCGCGCAGGAATCCGGGCGCGCGGAACAGCCGATCGATGAGGTTGCCCAGCGCGCCGCCGAGCACGAGCGAGAGCGCGACGACGATGACAGGGTCCTTCGCGCGCTGGGCGACGCGGAAGAGCACGACGGCGGCGATTGCCGCGAGCACGGCGAGCAAGGGCGTGAACCCGGTCAGGATGCTGAACGCGCCCCCGGGATTACGGCTCAGCCGGAACTCGACGGTGGTACCGATGATCGAAAGGGGGCCGTCGGCGAGCGACGCGACGACCCAGGCCTTCGTGATCTGGTCGAGCAGGACGACGCCGACGACGAGCCCGACGATCAGGAGGGGTCGACGCGAGGGACGGGTGGAGCCAGGCTCGGAGTGAGCGCGCCCGCTAGCGGCGTCGTTCGGCACGAGCCTTGCAGTCCACACACTCCTCGGCGTACGGAATGGCCTCGAGGCGCTCGACAGAGAGGCGACGCCCGGCGGGCACGCACACCCCGTACGTTCCCGCGTCCATCCGCTTCAGGGCTCGGTCGATCCCGTCGACGATCTGTCGCGCCGACGCCGACAGCAGCAGGTCGCGCTCGCGCTCCACGTTGACCGTGTCGCCCTCGCCCGACTCTTCGTCGAACTGCGTGTCACCCGGGTCGCGCTCCTGCGCGAGCTCTTCGGCTTCGTGCTGGAGGTCTTCGGCCTGACGGATCTGCTGATCGCGCTCGTCCATGAGCTTCTGGCGAAGCCGCTTCAGCGTCCGCTCGGAGAGGTTGGGCTTGGCCGGCATGACCTCCCACCCCGACAGGGGACAGATCACGGATCCGGGCTTGCGGGGCGGGACCTTCTTCGCCGGCGGCAGCGGCGGCGGGGCCTTCTTCGGGGGCGGCGCGGCTTTGGCGGGCGCCGCCGACTTCGTCGCCTTCGCCGGGGCTGTCTTCTTCGGCGGGGGCGCCTTCTTCTTCGCCGGCGCCGCCTTGGCGGACTTCGCGGCCTTCCCCGTCTTGCCCTTGGCCGCCGCCTTGCCTGCTGGCCGCTTCGCCGGCGCCGCTTTCTTGGGTGCCGGGGCCTTGCCCTTCTTGGCCGTCGGCCGCTTCGCGGGCGGCTTCTTGGCCGTCTTCGTGCCCTTCTTCGCCACCTTCTTTGGCACCTGCTTGGCCGGCTTGTTGGCCGCCGACTTCTTCACCACGCCCTTCTTGGTCGCCTTGCGGGCGGGCGCGGCCTTCTTCGGCGCAGCAGTCTTCTGGGGTGGTGCCATTGGAACTCCCACGTGGGAGACGGGCGCCGGTCGCTCCCGCCAGCGTGCCGGGGAGCGCAGGATAGTAGGAGCAAACACCGCTCCCTGACCACGGAATTCCGCCCCGCGGCGCGGCGGACCGCGAGGGCGTCAGACCGGGCGGTGCCGGGGCTCCCCGACTCGCGAATCGGCCTCGGCGAGCGCCTGGCGCAGGCGGGCGTCGACGTCGTCGGCGTCGATCCCGGCGACGCGGAAGCGCTTGAGGCGCGACCGCTCACCCGAGACGAGCTCCACGTCGCGTTCCTGCACGCCGAGCGCGTCCGCGACCAGCGCCGCCGCCGCCGCGTTCGCCCTCCCGTCGACCGGCGGAGCCGCGACCCTCAGCTTCAGTGAATCGCCGTGACGGCCGACGACGGCGC
Organism: Acidimicrobiia bacterium; assembly: GCA_036498645.1. GTDB lineage: Bacteria > Actinomycetota > Acidimicrobiia > IMCC26256 > JACDBD01 > JALZAA01. The sequence goes on from DASYFC010000126.1 coordinate 2,148, forward strand.
TGCGACCCGCCCCCGGTTGGACATGCACCCGGAGCACCACCGCGTCGCGTTCGACGTCGTAGAGGTCGGAGGAACGCGTCACAGCCGGTCCTTTGACGGCGGGCACGAAAGAGGGTGCTTGTACTCTACGGCACATGCCGTTCACGCCCGTGCCTTCCGCGCTCGACCTCGTCGAGCTCGAAGCACGCGTGCTCGAGCGCTGGCGCGAACAGGACGCCTTTCGCGAGAGCCTCCGGCGGCGCGAAGGCGCGCCCGAGTGGGTGTTCTACGAAGGTCCTCCGACCGCGAACGCGCGCCCCGGCATCCACCACGTGTGGGCTCGCGCGTTCAAGGACCTGTACCCGCGCTTTCACACGATGCGCGGGCGGTACGTCGCGCGCAAGGGCGGGTGGGACTGCCACGGGCTCCCGGTCGAGGTCGAGGTGGAGAAGGCGCTCGGCATCACGAACAAGCACGAGATCGAAGACTTCGGGATCGAGGCGTTCAACCAGCGGTGCCGCCAGTCGGTCCAGCGCTACGTCGAGGACTGGTCGGCGCTGACAGCTCGCATCGGCATGTGGATCGACACCGCGGACGCGTACTGGACCCTCGACAACGAGTACATCGAGAGCGTCTGGTGGCTGCTCCGCCAGATGTGGGACCGCGACCTCGTCTACGAGGGGTTCAAGGTCGTGCCGTACTGCGGTCGATGCGGCACCGCGTTGTCGAGCCACGAGCTGGGCCAGCCCGGCGCCTATCAGGACGTGACAGAGCCGTCGGTCTACGTCCGGTTCCCCGTCGTCGGCGCCGACTTCGACCTTCTCGTGTGGACGACCACGCCCTGGACGCTCGTCTCGAACGTCGCCGCCGCGGTCGGGCCCGAGATCGAGTACGTGCGCGTGAAGGCGCCCGGTGGCGGGCGTGACCTCGTGCTCGCCGCCACGCGCGTCGCCGACGTGCTCGGCGAGGACGTCGAGGTCGTCGAGACGGTTCCCGTGTCCGATCTCGCCGGCCTCCGATACGAGCGCCCGTTCGACTACCTCCCCATCGATCCCGGCGCCAGCCGGGTCGTGATCGCCGACTTCGTCACCGTCGACGAAGGGTCGGGGATCGTCCACCTCGCGCCCGCGTTCGGCGAGGTGGATCGAGAGGTTGCCGAGCAGGAACAGCTGCCGATGCTCAACCCGGTGGGTGCGGACGCGCGCTTCGACTCGTCGGTCCCCCAGCTCGCGGGTCAGTTCGTGAAGGACGCCGATCCCGCGCTCATCGACGCGCTCACGGCAGCAGGCCGAATCGTCTCGGTCGTCGACTACGCGCACGCGTACCCCCACTGCTGGCGGTGCGGCACACCGCTCATCTACTGGGCGAAGCCCACATGGTTCGCGCGCACGTCAGAGCACAAGGACGCGCTGCTCCGAGAGAACGAGACGATCGGCTGGCACCCCGACTACATCAAGCACGGGCGGTTCGGCGACTGGCTCGAGAACAACGTCGATTGGGCGCTGTCTCGCGATCGGTTCTGGGGGACACCGCTCCCCGTCTGGCGATGCCACGACTGCAAGGCCGACACGTGCGTGGGCTCGGTCGCCGAGCTCGGCGAGCTCGCAGGACAGGACCTCTCCGGTCTCGACCTGCACCGACCGTACGTGGACGACGTCACGATCTCGTGTCCCGAGTGCTCCGGTCGCGCGCGACGCGTCGACCCGGTGCTCGACGCGTGGTTCGACTCCGGGTCCATGCCGTCGGCGCAGTTCCACTACCCGTTCGAGAACCAGGCGCTGTTCGAACGGCGCTTCCCCGCCGACTTCATCGCCGAGGCGATCGACCAGACGCGCGGCTGGTTCTACTCGCTGCTCGCCGTGAACGCGCTTGTCTTCGACCGGGCTCCCTATCGCAACGTCGTGTGCCTGGCGCTGATCGTCGCCGGCGACGGTCAGAAGATGTCGAAATCACGCGGGAACGTGATCGACCCGTGGGAGATCCTCGACACTCGCGGCGCCGACGCACTGCGCTGGTACTTCTTCTCGGCTGGATCGCCTTGGACGACGCGCCGCGTGTCCGAGACGGGTATCGACGAGTCGACGAGCAGGTTCCTCCTCACGCTCTGGAATACGTACTCGTTCTTCGTCACGTACGCGAGCCTCGACGGATGGTCGCCCGATCAGGCGGGGCGGGTCGAGCACGTGCTCGACCGGTGGATCCGCTCGCGCCTGCATCGAACCGTCGGCGAAGTCACGGACGCGCTCGAGAGCTACGACGCACTGCGAGGAGCGCAGGCGCTCGACCGGTTCGTGGACGACCTGTCGAACTGGTACGTACGGCGGTCGCGGCCGCGGTTCTGGAAAGACTCCGATCCCGCCGCGCATGGCGCGCTGTACGAGAGCTTGCTGACCGTGACGAAGCTGCTCGCGCCGTTCTGCCCCTTCGCGACCGACGAGATGCACCGCAACCTCAGCGGCCGCGACGAGTCCGTCCATCTGGCCGACTGGCCGAAGATGGACGTTGCTGCGCTCGACGACGATCTCGAGGCCGAGATGACAGAGGCGCGCCACGTCGTCTCGCTCGGGCTGGCGGCCCGCAGCGACAAGCGCCTCAAGGTCCGCACACCCCTCCGTCGCGCTCTCGTCCTCCTGCCCGAAGGTCGACGCCTCGCCGACGACGTGACCGAGGAGATCCGGGACGCGTTGAACGTGCGCGAGGTCGAGCGCATCACCGGCCTCGAGGGACTGGTCGACTACGTCGTCGTGCCGAACTTCCGCAAGCTCGGCCCACGCGTCGGCAAGCTCATGCGCGAGATCCAGTCGGCACTGCGGTCGGTGGACGGGGCCACGGTCCAGGGCGCGATCGACGCCGACGGCCACTATCGGATCGAGCTCGGTGACGGCAACACCGTCGACGTCGGACCCGACGAGGTCGAGGTGCGGGCGACATCGCATGCCGAGCTCGCCCTCGCCCAGGACGGTGGGTACGCCGTCGCGCTCGACACCACGCTCGACGACGAGCTTCGCCGCGAAGGCCTGGCGCGCGAGCTGGCGCGGAAGCTCAACGACCTGCGCAAGGCCTCGGGGCTCGAGATCAGCGATCGCGTGCGCGTGACGATGTGGGCCGGCGAGCAGTTGGCGGACGCGGCACGGCACCACGCGCCGTGGATCACAGGAGAGGTGCTCGCCGAGGAGTGGGACGTCACGCCGGGCGAACCGCCGGATGACGGTGTCGCGCAGCTCGACGTCGACGGCTTGCCGGCGTCGGTTCGGCTGGAGAAGGTCGCGCGCCAGGACTGAGCGCGACCGGAGAACTACCGCCGGCGGCGGAACCCCCGCTTGGGCGGCTCCGACTTGTCGTCGTCGTAGACGTCGTCCTCTTCGTCGCGCGGCCCGAGCGGGGCGTCGTCCCGCACCGCCTCCCGCAGCGTGGCGAAGAACGCGTCGTCGTCGAGCACCTCGGGCTCGAGGGGCTCGTCGGCGGGCACGAAGTCCGCGAGCCCGGGTGAGTCCCCCACCTGCGGCTTCGGCACCGGCTCCGACGAGGTCGGATCGGCGGCGGGCCAGCTCGGCTCGGGGTCGGGCGATGGCGCGGGCCGCGGCGACTCCGGCGGCGGCTTCGGGAACGGGTCGACCGATCCGATCTCGGCGGTCGGCATCGACGGCGCCGGCGGCGCGGCCTTTGACGGCGACGCTTTCGGCGACGGTGCCCCCGACCGGCCCGAGTTCATGATCGCCTCGCGCGGCGGTGGAACGTTCACGTCGTGCAGCTTCGGACGCGCCCTCTGCGGACCGGTGAACTTGCCGAGTGAATCCAGCTCGGTCTCGATCGCCTTCCGGAGCCGGCTGCGATATTCGCTCTCGTACTTCTCGAGTGCCTCGACGTCGGCGTTGAGAGTGTCACGCCGCGACGAGAGATCCTGCACTTCGCTCTCGAGTCGCTGACGTTCGTTCTCCGCGATCCGGCGCGAGGTCTCTTCGGCTTCGGTTACGAGGCTGTGCGCCTTGGTCTCCGATTCCTCGAGCATCGTGCGCGCCCGTTGCTGCGCCTCGGCGATCGCCTCGTCGGCGGTCTTCTGCGCGAGCACGAGGGTTCGCTGCAGCATCTCCTCGGTCTCGCGGCTCTTGCCGGCGCTTCCCTCCGCGCTGGAGAGGCGCTCGGTGAGCTGTCGCACGCGCTCGGTGAGGCCCTCGACGGTGGAAGCGGCGCGTTCGAGCAACTCGTCGACGTCGTCACGGTGGTAGCCGCGGAACCCTTCTCGGATGTCGGTGTCCCGCAGCTCACGGGGGGTTACATCCATGGCAAACCATGGTATCGAGATAGCCGCCGGAAGTGTGAAACCCTCCGCGGAGCCCGGATTCCTACAGGCTGCAGACGACGCCCTGGACGATGAAGAGCACGAAGAAGACGACCATGAAGGAGAGGTCGAACATCCCCACCGGTGGGACGATGCTCCGGAACGGTCGCAGCACCGGCTCGGTCAGGTCCGCGAGGAGCGCCACGACCGTGGTCAGCGGGCTGCCGGGACGCACCGGGAACCACGACAGGACGGCGCGCGCTGCGAGCACGATCAAGTAGATGCGTAGAACCCAGCAGACGAGTTGCACGGCGGTCAGGCCCGATACAGGCCTCGCGCCTGCAACCGCTCCTTGTCCTCCTCCGAGACCTCGACGCTCGTCGGGGTCAAGAGGAACACTTGGTCGTCGACTTTCCGCATGGTCCCACCCACCGCGTACGCCAAGCCGCTCGAGAAGTCGATCAAGCGGCGCTGGAGATCGCGGTCGATGCCGCGCAGGTTGAGCACGACGGCCTGGTTCGCCTTCAACCGGTCGCCGAGCTCCTGCGCGTCGTTGAAGCCGCTCGGCTCGACGACCTGCACCGGTGACGATGACTGCTGTTGTCGAACTACGGCGGGCCTCGGCGTCACGAGCGACGACGACTCGTCGCGCGGGACGGGACGGACCAAACTCGATTCGCTGCGCGGCATGGGCGGCGGCTCGACCGCCTCGTGCAACTGGTCGCCGTGCAGCGGCCGGACGTCGGACGCGTCGCCCGGGACCCGAGTAGGTGTGCGCTCACGCGCCGGCGCGCCGCGGGGGTCGTCCTCGTAGTCGTACTCGTCGTAGTCCGCGTCCGCGTCGAAGTCGAACTCATCGTCGTCCTGGAGCCCCAGGTACACCATCGCTCGACGCCACATAGAAGCCACGGGCTCGACTACCTCCCCGTGCGCGAATCCTACAGTCGCAACCCGGCCGGAGCGCGGCAAGCACGCCGAAGGTCGAAGCGCTCACCGGGGACCGGATGGGCGCCTCGGCCCGAAGATCCCCCGTCCGATCCGGACCATCGTGGCGCCCTCCTGCACCGCGATCTCGAAGTCGTCGGTCATCCCCATGGACAGGTGATGCACGCCGAGATCGCCGCCCAACTCGCGCAGCGCGGCGAACCACCGGCGGGGATCGTCGCCGGCGGGCGGGATGGTCATGAGGCCCTCGACGCGCAGACCCCGCCGCCGGAGCGCGTCGGCGAGCGCCGGCGCGTCGTCGGGAGCACATCCGCCCTTCTGCGGCTCGAGGGCGAGGTTCACCTCGACGAGCACCTGCGCGCCGGGAGCGTGCCGGGCGATCGCGACGCCGAGCGCCTCGCGGTCGACTGATTGCCACCACGTGACCTTTCCGGCGAGGCTCCGCACCTTGTTGCGCTGGAGACGTCCCAGGAAGTGCCAGCACACGTCGGGCGTCGTCGCGAGAGCCCCGGCCTTGGCGAGGAGCTCCTGCGCCCGGTTCTCCCCCACGTCGCTCACACCGAGCGCGACGGCTTCGGCGACCTGCTCGGCGGGCACGGTCTTCGTGGCGGCAACGAGTCGGACCGCCTCCGGGTCACGCCCAGCGTCCCGCGCCGCGGCGGCGATCCGCGCCCGAACCTCGGTGATCGCAGCCGCGACGTCGCTCATAAGGGGCGCCTCACGATCAACGCCTGGCGTCCGGTGACACCGTCACGTCGGTGTGAGAAATAGTCGGACGACGCGAAC
>DASYFC010000127.1:0-12584 GCA_036498645.1 Acidimicrobiia bacterium
GACGTCGGGACCACGTACGTGCCGGCGACCTTGTCCTGCCAGGTCTGCTTCTCGGGATCCCAGAGCATCCAGAGATATCCGACGTAGCAAACGAGGCTGGACCCGATCGCCACGATGTAGCGAAGGAACGCGGTCCCGTACTCGACCCGGCCCTGCGTGCGGGCGTCGATGGCGCGAATGCCGAGCAGTCGCATGCCGGGTGTTTGGCCGCTCCCGCTGCCGATGAAGTACACGGTGTACGCGATACCGGCTGCGAGCCCGATGAGGATCTGCGACACGAGACTGCGGCTGAAGACGAGCCCGACGACCAGGCCGACGACGTACAGGATGACGCCGTCGATGAGGAAGCCGCCGAGGCGGTACCAGAAGTCGGCGCGCGGGCCCGACGGACCCGCCGGAGCGCCGCCGGGCGGCGGAACGGGTTGTGTCACTACAACGGTCTTCCGGTGGAGTACTTGAAGAGCTGGAACGCCCAGAGGGCCGCGAAGAACACGAACACCGCCCACATCGGGATCCGCACCCGTTGCCAGCGCCACGCGACGAGCAGCACGATTGCCATCGCCACGACGAGGAACGCGCCCGGGTTGTACCAGAAGGCGCCGCTCAACTGACCGTGCACGAGCGCGGTCACACCCCGGGTCATGCCGCAGAACGGGCACGGCACGCCGGTCACCGTGCGCAGCGGGCACGGCGGCCCGAGCGTGGAGGGCAGCCAGGGCCGGACGGCGGCGACGCCGAGCATCCCCGCCCCTGCGACGCGCAGCGGCTTGAGGTCGATCCCGAGCGAGGTCGTCCTCTCGGGAGGGGCTGGTGCGTCGGCGATCGCGGGGGTCGCAGGCGTCGGAACCGTCGCCGTGCTCACGACCGGCGAGCGTAGTAGCCGAGAGCGGCTGCCTATCCCCGGGTCGTCTTGGCCGCGACGACCGCCTCGAGAAAGCTCTCGGGATGCCATCCGTCGGGCGCGCCGACCACCTTCGGCCGGACGCGTGCCGCAAGATCGGTCGCGAGGTGCGCGCGGGCGCCGGGGCTCAGCGAGACGCGTCGCTCGAGGAACTGCCGGAGCGTCGCGACGTCTTCGAGGCTGACACCGCTCACGTCCCACTCGAGGAACGGCGCACCGACCGGCGGGGGCGCGACGTACGTCACCGCCGGCGTCACCGCCGGTCGCCGCTCGCGCACGACGAGGGTGCCAGCGGCGAGATCCCCGAGGCGTTGGTTCCTGCCCGTGACCAGGATCGCGATCACGCCGACGACGTAGAAGGCGGGCAGGAAATCGACGATGCGCAGGAAGTTGCGCACCGCGGCGGTGAGGAATCCCTCCGGGTCGCCGCCGACACGGACGACACGCAGGCCGGCAGCGAGCTTCCCGATGCTCCGGCCGCGGTTCCAGGTCTCGAGCGCGATGTCGTACGCGAACAGGATCAGGAAGACCGCGACCAGGAACACCGCGACCACGAACCCGTTGCTCCCGAGCGGCCCGAGGACGACCGCGAGCGCGAAGATCGAGCCGAGCTGGACGGCGACGTCAACGAGCGACGCTGCGAATCGTGACCCGACCCCGGCCAGCACCAGCTCGAGCTCGATTCCTTCCGGGGTCGCAATGGTGACCCGGTCGTCGAGCGTCGCCACCGGGCGAAGGTAACAGTGGGAACAGGAATGGGGGTCCCGCTCTGAACCTCGACGTCTTCGTGGAGACACGCCGGGACCGGTGGCGCGAGCTCGACGCCCTGGTGTCGCGAGCCGGGCGCCGGGCCGACTCGTTGGGGCCCGACGGCGTGCGCCGTCTGGGCGCGCTGTACCGCGCCAGCGCGGCCGACCTCGCCCTCGCCCGTCGCCGCTTCGCCGGAGACCCCACGGTGGCGCGCCTCGAGGCGCTCGTGGCCCGGGCTCGCCCGCTCGTCTACGACCACGCCCGCCGCGGCGGATCTGTGGCCGAGTTCGCCACCACGGGCTACTGGCGACGCGTGCGCGAGCGCCCGGCCTTGCTGCTGATCTCGGCGCTGCTGCTGTTCGGGCCGTGGGTGCTCGCCGCGGTGTGGGCGGTGCGCGATCCGGGCGCGGCGAGCGGCGTGGTCCCGTCCGAATACCAGTCGGTGATCCAGCCGCGCGAGCGCGGCACCGACCTCGGCCTCACCACCGATCGCCAAGCCGCTTTTTCGAGCGAGATCTTCACCAATAACATCCGGGTGACGATCCTCGCGTTCGCGGGTGGCATCGCCGCCGGAATCGGGACCGCCGCGCTGCTCGTGTACCAGGGCGTGCTGTTCGGCGCGATCACGGGCCTGGCGATCTGGGCCGGAAACGGGTCGTCGTTCTTCGAGCTCGTCACGGCCCACGGCGTGCTCGAGCTGTCGTGCATCGTCGTCGCCAGCGCGGCCGGGCTGCGTATGGGATGGGCGCTCGTGAGCCCCGGCCGTCGCCGCCGGGGCGTGGCGCTCGCGGCCGAAGCGCGTGTCGCCGTCGAGATCGTGCTGGGAACCGCGCCGTGGCTCGTGCTGGCGGGGCTGGTGGAGGGTTTCATCACGCCACGGGGGCTCGGGCTCGGGCCAGTGATCGTTATCGGCGCGTCGCTCGGTGCCGTGTACTGGGCGCTTGTGCTCTGGCGGGGGCGTCCGGCGCGTGACGACAGCTACCTCGAGCTCGCCGAGCCACGATCAGGCACGCAGCCTGCACCTACAGCCGCGCCCGTGCCTTCGCCCTGAGGTAGGCGCCGACGCACGCGTTCGGCAACAGGTCGGGCCGGGCCTCGACGACGTCGGCGCCCGCGCGGCGTAGCTGGGCGGCGACACGCGCGCGGGCATCGAGGACGTCCAGCGCGACGGCGGCTGTGTAGACGTCGGCAGCCGACCTCGGCGGCGCGTGCACCATCTGCTCGAGGTCGGGATCGGTGACGCCGGCGACGACCACCGCATGCCGGCGCGCGAGCACCGGCATCGCGTCGAGCAGCGGTTGGGCGGCGGCCTCTTCGAGGAGGTCGGTGAGCACCAGGACGAAGGCGCGCTTGCCGCTCCCGACGGCGCGGAACGCGAGTTCGTAGTCCGAGTCGACCATGGTCGGCTCCACGTCGAAAACGGCGCGCACGACGGAGTCGCCGCCCCCGCGCGCGGGCGGCAGACGACGGCGGACGCGATCGTCGAACGCGATGACCCCGGCCCGATCACCCACCTCGTCGGCGACGAGCGCGACCGCGGTTGCGGCGTCGACCGTGGCGTCGAGGCGGGTGCGGTCGCCGAGCGGCGCTGCCATGAGACGGCCGGCGTCGAGCATGCATACCACGTCGCGGTCCTGCTCCACCCGGTACTGGTTGCTCATGGGCCGGCCCAGACGCGCCGTCGCCCGCCAGTTGACCTGGCGGATGTCGTCGTCGGGGAGGTAGTCGCGGATCGACTCGAAGTCGGTTCCGAGGCCGAGCGGACCGCGAGTGAGGCGGCCCGGGTCGCGGAAGCGACCCTGCCGGACCGCGAGCACCAGCCGCCAGGCCGCCGGCAGGTCGGGGTACACGAGCACCTCGGCTGGTTCGCCGCCCCGCCGGTACCACGCCGCCAGCCCGAGTGGGCCCCGCATCCGCGTCGCCGGGCTCGGGAGCGTGTGTCGTCCCCGCCGCCCGGCCCGGACGCGGGCATGGAGGTGGCCGTCGGCCTCCGCGGGCTCGACGGCGACGTCGGGAACGACGGGCTGGCGCAACCGGAGCGCTCCGGCTCCGACCGACTCGCCTTCGAGCGTGAGCGGCGCGGGCACACCGCGGGCGAGCGCGCCGGGCAGCCGGCGATGGACGACGGGCCGGCGCCGGCTCACGATCGCGTCGACGACGAACGCAGCCGCCACCGCGACCGCGGCGAGCAACGCGGCGGTGGGGGCCGCGAGTGCCGCGAGCGCGCACGCGCCGAACAGCACGGCGGCCCGGACCGTGGCGCTCACGGGTACGACGGCCAAGCCGATGAGGGCGACGGCGACCAACGCGACAGCGGCGACGATCGTGGCGTCCATCAGCCGGTCCCCAGAGCTCCGCCGTCAGCGCGGGACGGGCACCGCGGCGAGCGCGGCTTGCACCGCGTCGTCGGGCCGGTAGCGCTCGAGCTCGGCTTCAGGACGGAGCAGCAGACGGTGGCGGAGCACCGGGCGCGCCATCCACGCCACGTCGTCGGGCGTCACGAAGTCACGGCCGCTGATGCGCGCCGAAGCCTTCGAAGCCGCCAGGAGGTGCACGGCTGCTCGTGGGCTGGCGCCGAGCGCCACGCTCGGAAGCTCGCGCGTGCGTCGCACCAATGCGACGACGTACGACTCGATCTCAGCGGCGACGGTCGTCGCGTCGACGTCGTCCCGCGCGGCGCGGAGTTCGTCGGCGGTCGCCACCGGGCGGACGTCGTCGATCGTCGCGGGCATGACCCCGTGGTGAGCGAGGCGGAGCATGCCCACCTCGTCGCCCTCGTCCGGGTAACCCACGTCCACCTTGACCAGGAAGCGGTCGAGCTGGGCCTCGGGGAGCGGGTAGGTGCCCTCGTACTCGATCGGGTTCTGCGTCGCGATCACGAGGAACGGGTCGGGGAGCGGACGTGGCTCGCCGTCGACCGAGACCTGACGCTCCTGCATCGCCTCGAGCAACGCCGCCTGGGTCTTCGGCGGCGTGCGGTTGATCTCGTCCGCCAGCAGGACGTGCGTGAACACCGGCCCGGCGCGGAACGCGAGCTCCTGCGCGGAACCCGCCGACTCGGACGGCCGAAGCGTCATCGTGCCGGTGAGATCGGACGGGAGCATGTCGGGGGTGAACTGCACCCGCCGGAACGACACGCCCAGCGCGCGGGCGGTGGCGTTGGCGACGAGCGTCTTGGCGACGCCGGGAACGCCCTCGAGGAGCACGTGGCCGTTCACCGCCACCGCCGCGAGCAGAAGATCTACGACGTCGCTCTGTCCGACGACGACCTTGCTCACCTCGGACGACACGCGGTCGCGTAGATCTCTCACGGTCTCGTTCCTTCCTCAGTCGCTCCCTTGGGCGCCGTCGCAAGCTCCGGCTCTGCGGGACGGTCGGCAAAGCCGCCGTCGCCGCCGTTGGCGTGCGCGAGCGCGCGGCCGGCGGCGACGACGTCGCCGGGAGTACGCGCGGGCGCGAAGAGCGCGTCGACCTCGCTCGCGGACCATCCGAGCCGGGCGGCCGCAGCGCGGAGCTGTTCCTCGGACGCCGTGGGCGGCAGTCCGGCGCGCTGCGCCACGCGCGCCCGCGCCGCCGCCTGGAGGGGCCCGAGCGCCTGGGCCGGCTGATTCGTGCGAGCGAGCGAGACGGCCACGGCGTCGACGTACTCACGCCGGGCCGGCGGCAGCGGGCGATCCGCGTCCTCGGGAGGCCCGAGCCGCCGTCCGGCGGCGACCAACCCCAGCAGCGCCGCCAGGGTCAGGCCGACCAGCGCCGCCTGCCAGCGTCCCGGGATGGCGCCGAGCCCGCTCGCCTCGCCGTACCCGTGCGCGCCCTCGGCGAACACCACCGCGCGGCCGTCGCCGGCGGCGGCGAGGCCGAAGCCGGCGTTGTCGGCCGACCCGAGCAGACGGTTCTGCAGTGGCGACGGATCGGCGAGCGCGACGACCCGGCCGCGACCAACATTGGCGGCGGTCGCGAGCACACGCGAATCGTCGCCCAGGATCGGCGTGGTGCCACCGGGGTCCGACCACGAGCCCTCGCCGGCGGTGCGCACGGAGCGCAAGCCGACGATCTCCCGGGCGCCGCCCACGGGCACCGCGTCGCGAACGCCGCCCGCCGACCACGCGGGCGGGTCGGCGAGCACCGCCGCCAGCAGGCCGGTCGCGCCAGCCCCGCCGGCGAGGAGGTGCCCACCGCGCGCGACGAACCGGCGAGCGGCGCGCTCCTCGTCGTGGTCGAAGCCGACCGGATCGAGTACGACGAGCGTGTCGGCAGTCACCAGCGCGGTCTGGGTCACGCGTCCCCTCTGCGCTTCGGTGTCGTAACCGTTCCGGCGCAGCAGCTCGGCGTACGCGGCCAGGCCGTCGCGTCCCGTCGAGAGCGACGACGAGCGCGGCGCGGTGTCGTCGGCGCCGCGCGTCGAGGAGTCGAGCAGCGAAAGCGCGACGTTGACCACGATGAACAGCGCCACCAGCACGATCACGACGCGCACCGCCGGGTGCAGCCGGCGCCACGAGCGCGTACGCGTGCTCACCGGGACGCAGCCTGCTCGAGGACTCGCGGCCACTCGGCGCGCGCCGATTGCAGATCGGTTGCAGACGCGTGGCGTCCGCCGTACGCGACGGCGTCGAACGTGATCGCGAGATCGTCGAAGTTGCGCAATCGGAGGCGCCGCGCCACCTGGCCGGTCGTGATCGAAGGGCGGAAATGGATCGCGCCGGCGCGGTCCAGGCGCACCAGACCGGCGCGGAAGCGCAGGCGCAACGCGACATCGAGGTCGCCCCGGCGCTCCGCCGCGTCGGCTTCGCGCTCGAGGCGGCCGGGGTCCGTGTGCGCGTCAGACGATCGACGCCGCCCCACACCGCCGACGGCGGCGCTCGTCGCGGCGCGTCGGCGGGCGACGAGCAGCGCGGCCACCGTGACGACACCGGCGAGGACGGCGGCCAGAAGGATCTTGCCCGGCAGCGACTCGGTGATGCGCGAGAAGAAGTCGCCGATCGGACGAAGGCGGTCGCCCAGCCATTCGAGCGCGCCTTGGAACGGGCGGGGGACGTCGGCGGGCTTGTAGCGGCGCCCGCCGAGGATCTCGCGCGCCTGGTCGCGCGCCCGATCGGGGTCGACCTGCCCCGCGACCGCCGGCCAGCGCGCGCTCACCGCCTCGGCCCCGGCGGCGGCCCTGTCGGCGGAGGCGACGAAGGCGGTCCTGCCGGCGGAGCCGGCGAGGATGGTTGCCACCCCGGCGGCGGTGGCGCCCATCCGCCCCCGGCGCCCGGTACCGGCTGGGTCCACGGCATCAGGGTCGGGCTCACAGAACCGGCGGGCGCACCGATCCGCTGCGCCATGAGCTGCAGGTCGAACCCCTCCTTGCGCACGCGCAGGTCGAAGTAGACGACGGCCACGACGGCGGCGACGAACGGGATAGTGAGGACGCTGGCCGCGGCCCCGAAGACTCCGTTGGCGAGGTCGTACACGAGCTCGTTGTCGCGCCCGGCGAAGAGGAGCGGCAACGCAACCAGCCCGATCCCGGCCGCGACCGCGGTGGCGAGGAGGTTGGCGAGCAGCAGGATGCCCGCGGTCGGCCACCATCGGCGGCGCACGAGGTTGAACGACCGTGCCAGGGCCCGGAACCCGCGTGTGCCTTCGATCAACAGCACCGGCACCGCCACGGACCACGCGACGTACAGCCATACGCCGGGGACGATGCACGCCGCGAAAGCGAGCAGCACGATCACGCCGTGGATGAGCGTCAGCCAGAGCAGTGACCCGAGCCTGCGAAAACCGAACCGTAAGGACCCTCGCCAGTCGGTCTCGGTGCCGAGGTACGTGTCGCTCACCGCCTTCAGGCACGCGGCCTGGGCGAGCGCGCTGGAGACGACGTTGATCACGAAGATGAGCAGCAGGGCGGCGATACCGGCCCATTGGCTGTCGGACGTGGTGGTGGTGGCGCCGGCGGTGGTCGAGGTGTCGGGCAGCGAGAGCGTGACGAGGACGCTCAGCACCTGGACCGGCACGATCACCACCGCTACCGCCTTGAGCATGGTGGCGAACTTGCTCCGGTAGATCTTGATGCCGGCGTCGAGGATCTCGCCGACGCCGAGCGGTCGCAACTGCGCCGGTGCGCTCACGCCGGAAAGCTACGGCGTCAGCACGCGTCCCGCGTCGTCGGCTTCACCGAGGACCTGCTGCTGACTACAGCGCGCGCACGAGGGTGGCATCACCCTGTCCGCCGCCGCCGCACAGCGCGGCCGCGCCCAGCCCACCGCCGCGGCGGCGCAGCTCGTTCACGAGCGTGACGACGAGCCGGGTCCCCGACATGCCGATCGGGTGGCCGAGTGCAATGGCGCCGCCGTTGACGTTCACGACGTCGTCGCTGATCTTGAGGTCCTGCATGGCGGCGAGGCCGACGGCGGCGAAGGCCTCGTTGATCTCGAACAGGTCGATGTCGGTGACCGACTTGTCGACGGGCTCGAGCGCCCGCTTGATCGCACGTGACGGCTGCGTCAGGAGCGACGGGTCCGGGCCCGCGACCATGCCGAAGCTCACGAGCTCGGCGATGGGAGTGGCGCCGAGGTCCTCGGCCTTCTCGCGGCTGGTGACGATCACGGCGGCGGCGCCGTCCGAGATCTGCGACGCGTTGCCGGCGGTGATGGTGCCGTCCTTCGCGAACGCCGGCTTCAGCTTGCCGAGCGTCTCGGGGGTCGTGCCGGGACGGACGCCCTCGTCGGTGTCGACCAGGATCGGCTCGCCCTTGCGCTGAGGAATGCTCACCGGCGTGATCTCGGCCGAGAAGCGGCCCTCCTTGATGGCGGCCGCTGCCCGCTCGTGGCTCTTGGCCGCGAACTCGTCCTGGGCCTCACGGGTGAGGCCGCCGAAGTTGCCGGCGTACTTCTCGGTCCCGGCACCCATGTGCACGGCGTCGAACGCGCACCAGAGGCCGTCGGCGATCATCGAGTCGACGAGCTTGCCGTCGCCCATGCGGTACCCGGCGCGGGCGCCGGGCAGCAGGTACGGCGCCGCCGTCATGGACTCCATCCCGCCGGCCACGACGAGCTCGGCGTCGCCGGCCTGGACCATCTGGTCGGCGAGGTAGATGGCGTTCATCCCCGACAGGCACACCTTGTTGACGGTGAGAGCCGGCACGGTCATGGGCACGCCGGCCTTGACCGCCGCCTGGCGGGCGGTGATCTGGCCCTGTCCGCCCTGGAGGACCTGCCCGATGATCACGTAGTCGACCTGCTCGGGGCCGACGCCCCCGCGCTCGAGGGCCGCCGCGACCGCGAGGCCGCCGAGGTCCATGGCCGAGAACGACGCCAGCGCACCGGAGAGCTTGCCGATGGGCGTGCGGGCAGACGAGATGATGACCGAGCCGGGCATTGCGTCCCTCCCCCAAATACGAACTTGATGCGAGAGTAGCCGCACCGGGCGCGGACGAAACCAGCCCGGCAACGGAAGCTAGCGTTCGCCGTATGACGGAGATCGAGAGCATTCGCGCCGCCATTCTCGAAGGCGCCGACGGCGAGACGGTCGGTGCGCTGGCGCTTCCGCAGTCGTTCCGAGCCGCGGTCGTGCGAGCCGATGAGCAGGAGATGTTCGCCGGTCTGCCTTCGGAGGCAAAGGACCCGCGCAAGTCGACGCATGTCGAGGAGGTTCCGCTCCCGGAGCTTGCACCGGACGAGGCGTACGTCGGCGTCATGGCTTCGGCCATCAACTTCAACACGGTGTGGACGTCGATCTTCGAGCCGTTGCCGACGTTCCAGTTCCTGAAGCGCCTCGGCAAGGAGAGCGTGTGGGGAAAGCGCCACGACCAGCCCTTTCACGTGATGGGCAGCGACGCCGCCGGCGTCGTCCTGCGCGTCGGGTCCGCGGTGCGGAACTGGAAGCCCGGCGACCGGGTCACCGTGCATTGCAACTACGTCGACGACCAGGATCCGTCCGCGCACGACGACTCGATGATGGCGGTGAACGAGCGCATCTGGGGCTTCGAGTCGAACTACGGCGGCTTGGCGGAGATCGCGCTGGCCAAGGCCAACCAGCTCATGCCGAAGCCGACCCAGCTCACGTGGGAGGAGGCGGCCTGCAACGCGCTGTGCAACTCGACCAGCTACCGGATGATCGTCAGCCCCAACGGTGCCCAGATGACCCAGGGCCAGAGCGTGCTCGTCTGGGGCGCGAGCGGCGGCATCGGCGCGTACGCGGCCCAGTACGTCATGAACGGGGGCGGTACACCCGTCGGGGTGGTGTCGTCGCCGGAGCGTGCGACGTTGCTGCACGAGATGGGCGTCGAGCACGTCATCGACCGCAAGGCCGAGGGCTACCAGTTCTGGAAGGACGAGCACACCCAGGATCCGAGCGAGTGGCGCCGCCTCGGCAAGAAGATCCGCGAGCTCACGGGCGCCGATCCCGACATCGTGTTCGAGCACCCGGGCCGTCAGACGATGGGCGCCTCGGTGTTCGTGTGCAAGCGGGGCGGGATGATCATTACGTGCGCGGCGACGTCCGGGTACACGATCGAATATGACAACCGGTACCTCTGGATGATGCTCAAGACGCTCAAGGGCAGTCACTTCGCGAACTACCGCGAGGCGTGGGACGCCAACCGGCTCGTGGGCGAGGGCAAGATCCATCCGACGCTGTCGGTCGTGTACCCGCTCGACCAGACGGGGGAGGCGGCGGCGCAGGTGCACGGGAACCTCGTCGAGGGGAAGGTCGGAGTGCTGTGCCTCGCTCCCGAGGAAGGGCTCGGCGTCACGAACCCTGCACTCCGCGAGGAGCACCTCGATCAGATCACCCTGTTCCGACGTCATCACAAGGCGTGAGCACATGGCTGACCCGGTTCTGACCGAGATCGACCACGTCGCCATCGCGGTGCGCGACCTCGACGGCGCCGTCGACTACTACCGCTCCACCTACGGGGTCGAGCCGGTGCATCGCGAGGTTGTCGAGAACGACGGCGTCGAGGAAGTCCTGCTGCGTGTCGCCGAGTCGTACATCCAGCTCCTCACTCCGGTGCGCGACGACTCGCCGGTCGCGAAGTACCTCGAGAAGAAGGGCGAGGGCATCCACCACGTCGCGTACCGGGTCGACGACTGCGCGGCCGCGCTGGACCGGGTGAAGCGCGAGGGCCACCAGGTCATCGACGAAGCGCCCCGACCCGGGAGCCGGGGCACGACCGTGGCGTTCGTCCATCCGAAGACGGCCTTCGGCACGCTCATCGAGCTCGTCCAGGAGTAGACCTGCGCCTGCCCGACGGCCGCGCCCTCGCGTACGAGGAGCACGGCGACCCGTCCGGAACGCCGGTCGTGTTGTTCCACGGCGCGCCCGGCTCGCGTCTGTTCGCGCCCCCGGCCGACGTCCCGGCGTCGCTCGGGGTGCACCTGATCGCCTTCGACCGGCCCGGCTTCGGGGGGTCGGACCGCCGGGAAGGCCGGACCGTCCTCGACACCGCCGGCGACGTCGCGTCGTTGGCCGACGGGTTGGGTGTCGAACGCTTCGCCGTCCTCGGCATATCGGCGGGCGGCGCCCATGCGCTCGGGTGCGCGGTGGCGCTGGGCGAACGCGTGTCCGGCGTGGCGCTCGCGTGCATGCCCGGCCCGCTCGACGAGGTACCGGGCGCGTGGGACGCGCTCGACCGACGGCAGCGACCGGCGGCGGAGGTGGCCCGAGAGGACCCGAAGCGCGCCGCCGGCGGCGTCGTCCGCTACAGCGAGC
The DNA here is from genome assembly GCA_036498645.1 of Acidimicrobiia bacterium. GTDB lineage: Bacteria > Actinomycetota > Acidimicrobiia > IMCC26256 > JACDBD01 > JALZAA01. The sequence goes on from DASYFC010000127.1 coordinate 11,342, forward strand.
GATGGCTCGACGACCCGACGAGCTTCCTCGGGGGCGGCACCCCCGACGACCGCGCGCTCCTCGCCGAGCCCGCGACCGGTGCGATGCTCGCCGACGACGTCAGCGAGGCGCTGCGCCCGGGCGCCGGCGGCATCGCCGACGACCTCGTCGCCCTCTGGATGCCCTGGGGCTTCCGGATCGCTGATCTCCGGCCCGGGATTCGCCTGTGGCACGGCGCGCAGGACACGCGGGCCGAGCCCGACTTCCGCTACCTGACTGCGACACTGCCGGACTGCGAGGCCCGGGTCTGGCCCGACGTGGGGCACCTCGGAGTGCTGCGCCACTGGCAGGAGGTGCTCGAGTCCGTCGCTCCGTCCTGAGCGCGACTCGCATCACGCTCCGGTGCGCCGGTGCGTCGGCCTGGGTACGCTGCGCGCCGCCGGCGAGACGGGAGACGCGCATGGCGGACTACAGCCAGACCCATGCCGTGCCGGCCGAAGGGCTCCCGGCCTGGGCCGGGCCCGACGGCTCGGTAGCGCCGGCGGCGAACCTCGATCCCGGCCTCGACGTGATGCTGATCGAGTCGCGAGGCGACTGGGCGCACGTTCGGTGCTCGAACGGATGGGAAGCCTGGGTGGACGGCCGCCGTCTGATTGCATCGGCGCCCGCGCCACCGACCGTCCCCGCGCCACCGACCGCGCCCACGCCGACGACCGCGCCCACCCCGACGGCGACCGCGCCCAGCCCCACGACGACCGCCGCCACTCCGACGACCGCTCCCACGCCCGTGGCGCCAGCGGCTGCGACGGCCCCGTCGCCGCAGGTCGCGCCGCCGCCGTCAGCACCGCCGACCCAGCCCCAGCCGCCGTCGGCGGCGTGGGGCGCGCCGGGCGCCGCGACCCCGCCACCCGGTGTGCCTCGCCCGACCCCCGGGTTCCAGATCGGCGCCGGTCCGATCGTCGCGCTCGTCGGCGGGTTGCTCTACTTCATCGCCAGCTGGCTGTCATGGCTTCACTTCGAGTTCAGGGGCACGAGCTCGGTGACCCAGTCGTTCACCGCGTACGACATCCCGGCGCACTTCCTGCTCGACAGTCGGTCCAATGCGGGAGGCCTGAGCCTCGGGATCGTGATCGCGTTCTTCGGGTTCGCGTGTCTCGCCGCCGCCGTCCTGAGCGCGACGAACCGTCGCCTGGGCCTGCTGAGCGTGGTTGCAGGCGGCGCCGCGTTGCTTGTCGTCGTCCTGTTCCTCGTGCAGACCAGGTAC
>DASYFC010000128.1:0-24148 GCA_036498645.1 Acidimicrobiia bacterium
TCGTGACGTTCAAGGAGATGCTCGAGGACGGCACGCGCGCGTTCGTCGTCGGACGCGCCGACGAGGAGCGCGTCTGCGAGCTCGCCGAGCCGCTGCTCGGTCTGAAGCTGCACGCGGGCGACCACCTCCTCATGGAGGCGCGGTCGGGCCTGCTGCTCGAGAAGCTCCCGCGGCCCGAGGTCGAGGAGCTCGTGCTCGAAGAGGTCCCCGACGTGTCGTACGACGACGTGGGCGGACTCGACGACCAGATCGAGATGATCAAGGACGCGGTCGAGTTGCCGTACCTCTACGCCGACCTGTTCCACGAGCACCAGCTCCAGCCACCGAAGGGGATCCTCCTCTACGGCCCGCCCGGTTGCGGCAAGACGCTCATCGCCAAGGCCGTGGCCAACTCGCTCGCGAAACGCGTGTCCGAGAAGACGGGCGACAGCGCGACGCGCTCGTACTTCCTCAACATCAAGGGCCCCGAGCTGCTCAACAAGTACGTGGGCGAGACCGAGCGGCAAATCCGCCTCATCTTCCAGCGCGCACGCGAGAAGTCCGAGGAAGGCGTTCCCGTCATCGTGTTCTTCGACGAGATGGACTCGCTCTTCCGGACGCGCGGGTCAGGGATCTCGTCCGACATCGAGAGCACGATCGTCCCGCAGTTGCTCGCCGAGATCGACGGCGTGGAGAGCCTCAAGAACGTCATCGTGATCGGGGCTTCGAACCGCGAGGATCTCATCGACCCCGCGATCCTCCGGCCCGGCCGCCTCGACGTGAAGATCAAGATCGAGCGCCCCGACCAGGACGCGGCGCGCCAGATCTTCGGCCGCTACCTCAGCGAGGACCTCCCGATCGCGGAGGACGAGACCGCGAAGGCGGGCGGGAGGTCGCAGGCGATCGACGCGATGATCGATGCCGCTGTCGACCGCATGTACTCCGGTGACGACGAGAACCGCTTCTTGGAGGTCACGTACCAGAACGGTGACAAGGAAGTGCTGTTCTTCAAGGACTTCGCGTCCGGCGCGATGATCGAGAACGTCGTTCGGCGCTCGAAGAAGATGTCGATCAAGCGGCAGATCGCCGGCGGCGCGAGGGGCATCGCCACCACCGACCTCGTCGACTCGATCCGGCAGGAGTACCGCGAGCACGAGGACTTGCCGAACACGACGAATCCCGACGACTGGGCGAAGATCTCGGGCAAGAAGGGCGAGCGCATCGTGTTCGTGCGCACGTTGCTCGCCGACGACGACGGCAGCGGCGGCGGCCGGCAGATCGAGCGCGTCACCACCGGGCAGTATCTCTGACCTGCCACGGATTGCGGCCGCCCCGGACGACAAGGGCTCGAAGGGCCGCCAGGTAGGCTGACTCCGTGGCTGTTCCCAAGGTCTGCGGTATCGAGACCGAGTACGGCGTCGCGCTACGTGGAGCGTCGGACGCCAACCCCGTGCTCGCGTCCTCGATGCTCATCAACGCGTACGTGGAGCACCGCAAGGTCGGGTGGGACTTCGAGGACGAGTCGCCGGGTCGTGACGCGCGAGGGTTCGCACGCGAAGGCTCGGCTCCCCCTGAGATCGAGACCCACCTCGTGAACACCGTGCTCACCAACGGCGCGCGGTACTACGTCGACCACGCACACCCCGAGTACTCGACTCCCGAATGCGCCGACGCGCTCGAGCTCGTGTGCGCCGACAAGGCCGGCGAGCGGATCCTCGCCCGCTCGATGCAAGCCGCGCGCCGGCTGCTGGGCGCGGGCCAGGAGATCGTCGTCTACAAGAACAACACCGACGGCAAGGGCAACTCGTACGGCACGCACGAGAACTACCTGGTCGACCGGAGCGTTCCGTTCGCCACCCTGGTGCGCCAACTGCTGCCGTGGTTCGTGACCCGCCAGGTCTTCACGGGCGCGGGCAAGGTCGGCGGCGAGAACGGGACGGGTCACACCGGGTACCAGCTCAGCCAGCGGGCCGACTTCTTCGAGGAGGAGGTCGGCCTCGAGACGACACTGAAGCGGCCCATCGTCAACACACGCGACGAGCCGCACGCCGACCCGCAGAAGTACCGGCGCCTCCACGTCATCGTCGGCGACGCCAACCTGTGCGAGGTGGCCACGTTCCTGAAGGTCGGAGCAACCGCCCTCGTGCTGGCCATGACCGAGGACGACTTCATCGACAAGGACTACTCGATCGTCTCTCCGGTGCCGTCGATGCGCACGGTGTCGCACGACCCCACGTGCCGCGCCACCGTCGAGCTCGTCGACGGAGGCACCGTCACCGCTGTCGACCTCCAGTGGGAGTTCCTGCGGCTGGCACAGAAGTACGCCGACGACGTCGGCCTCGAGGCTTTGGGAAGCGAGGAGGTCGGCCAGCAGGTGCTGGAGCGGTGGGAGGCTGCGCTCACCGCGCTCGAGCGGGATCCGATGGCGCTCGACGGGCAGCTGGACTGGGTGACGAAGCTCCAGCTGCTCGACGCTTACCGCGAGCGGGACTCGCTCGGGTGGGACGACCCGAAGATGGCGCTGCTCGACCTCCAGTACCACGACGTGCGGCCCGAAAAGTCACTGTTCGAGCGCCTGGTGCGTGCGGGTAAGGTCGAGCGGTTGGTCAAGGAGCCCGATGTGACGACCGCCATGACCGTGCCACCGCCGAGCACCCGTGCCTACTTCCGGGGCCAGTGCCTGGAGAAGTGGGCCGACGCGGTCGTCGCCGCGAACTGGGACAGCCTTATCCTCGATGTGGGCAGCGACCCGCTCCGGCGCATCCCGATGATGGAGCCGCTGCGCGGAACGCGCGCTCACGTCGAGTCGTTGTTCGAGGAATGCACGACCCCTGCCGAGCTGGTGGCTCGGCTGGCGTCGTAGGAGGTAGGCATGCCCGAGCGAGAGCGCAAGCAGCGCCCGGCACCGAAAGAACGCGCCGACGAGGAAGTCGAAGACCTCGCGCCCCCGAAGCAAGGCGAGGAGCTGAAGGAAGAGCTCGACGATCTTCTGGACGAGATCGACTCCGTCTTGGAAGAAAACGCCGAGGATTTTGTAAAGAGCTATGTCCAGAAAGGGGGTGAGTAGATCAGCTCTTGCTTCCCTCTGAGCTGATCTACTGTCACACCTCCTTCGTGCGATGCGAGCATGAAGCGTTGCCCCGACTGCTTGCACTACAAGTCGTTGTCGGAGTATCGCTGAGATTGCGCCCGTGTAGGCTCGCTCGGCGATGAACGAGCGCCCGCTTCCCCTCTTCGGGCCTGGATTCGATCCCGGACCGTCGTTCGCCGAGCTCCTCCGCCGGACGTCTCCGCCCGACGCGGGGCCGGCGCAGGCGCCGGGCGCACAGCAGACATCGGTCGACATCCCGCACGGCACCACGGTCGTCGCCATCCGCTTCGCCGACGGCGTCGTGCTCGCCGGTGATCGTCGCGCCACCAGCGGGTTCGCCATTGCCAACCGGCGCATCGAGAAGGTGTTCCCGGCCGACGAGTACTCGGGCGTCGCGTTCGCGGGCGTCGCCGGTCCCGGCAACGAGATGGTCCGGCTGTTCCAGACCCAGCTCGAGCACTACGAGAAGATCGAGGGCGAGTCCCTTTCGCTCGAGGGCAAGGCCAACCAGCTCGCGCAGATGGTCCGCGCCAACTTGCCCGCCGCCTTGCAAGGCCTCATCGTCGTGCCGCTCTTCGCCGGGTTCGACGAGCGCCGCGGCCACGGCCGTGTGTTCAGCTTCGACGCCACTGGTGGGAAGTACGAGGAGTCCGACTTTCAGACCAACGGCTCGGGCGGCGTGCACGCCAAGAACTGGATCAAGGCGCAGTGGCGCGAGGGGATGTCGGCGGACGCAGCGATCGATATCGCCGTGCGATCGCTCTTCGCGGCGGCCGACGAGGACACCGCGACCGGCGGCCCGGACCTCGTGCGCCGGATCTTCCCGACCGTGGCCGTGATCAGCGCCGACGGATACCGCGCCCTCCCAGACGACGAGGTCGAACGGCGCGCCACCGCGCTGCTCGGAGGACCAGAGGAGGGTGCCGGCGAATGAGCATGCCGTTCTACGTGTCGCCGGAGCAGGTCATGAAGGACCGCGCCGACTATGCCCGCAAGGGCATCGCGCGCGGCCGGAGCCTCATTGCGCTCGAAGCGGCGGACGGCATCGTGATCGTGGCGGAGAACCCGTCGCGCACGCTCTTCAAGATCAGTGAGATCTACGACCACATCGCGTTCGCGGGCGTCGGCAAGTACAACGAGTTCGAGATGCTCAAGATCGCCGGCATTCGCCAGGCCGATCTGAAGGGTTACGCGTACTCACGCGAGGACGTCAACGCCCGGTCGCTCGCCAACGCGTACGCGCAGACGCTCGGGCAGGTCTTCACGCACGAGATGAAGCCGTACGAGGTCGAGATCCTCGTCGCCCAGGTCGGCGACACCGCCGGCAACGACGAGCTGTTCCACATCCTCTACGACGGCACGGTGCAGGACGAGGAAGGGCACACGGTCCTCGGCGGTCAGGCCGACGCCATCGCGCAGACCCTCGAAACCCGGTACCAACCCGGCCTGAGCGCCGACGACACGATCAGGCTCGGAGCGTCTGTTCTCGCCGGGAGTGACGGCCAGCCGCTCGCGCCCGAACAGCTCGAGGTCGCCGTCCTGCAGCGGGGCGCGACGGGACGCGCCTTCCGACGGGTCAAGGGCGACGAGCTCGGGCGGTTGCTCGCCGGCTGACCGGCAGGACGTCAGCCGAATCGGGCGTACAGCGCGATCGGTGCGATCGCGGCGGCGAGGAGCGCGGCGACGGCGGCACCTCGTGCCCACGCGCTACGGGTTCTCTTCTCGCCGCTCCACTCGCTCGGTGCCGCCAAGGTGGCGTCGACCTCGGCCGCGAGCACGACGAGCTGGGCGTCGTCCATCTGATCGGCGGGCACGTACACGTCGACGCGTGCCAGGTCACCCACGGTGAGCGCGTACGGCCCGTCGACCGGGCCGCGCAGCTCGGCGTCGATGCCCTCGGAACGCAAACGCGCATTGAGAACGTGCGCCGAGAACGACCCGCTGACCCAGGTCAATTGCCGCATGGGCACCACCACATGATCCTACGGCGGTCAGTCGAAGCGGTCCGAGAAGTCAGCCAAGTGCCAGTACGCTCCGCGTGTGGAGCGTCGAATCTTCGGTCTGGAGAACGAGTACGGGGTCACGTGCACGCTCCGCGGGCAGCGCCGCCTGAGCCCCGACGAGGTTGCTCGCTACCTGTTCCGGCGGGTCGTTTCGTGGGGCCGCTCCAGCAACGTGTTCCTCGAGAACGGGGCCCGGCTGTACCTCGACGTCGGCAGCCACCCCGAGTACGCCACGCCCGAGTGCGACTCGATAGACGATCTCGTCGTGCACGACAAGGCGGGTGAGCGCATCCTCGAAGGCCTCGTCCGCAGCGCCGAGCAGCGCCTGCGGGAGGAGGGCATCCGGGGCGAGGTGTTCCTGTTCAAGAACAACACCGACTCCGCCGGCAACTCCTACGGGTGCCACGAGAACTATCTCGTTGAGCGCGACGGCGACTTCGCCAAGTTCACCGACGTCCTGATCCCGTTCCTCGTGACCAGACAGGTCTACGCCGGTGCCGGGAAGGTCCTGCAGACCGCCCGCGGCGCCATGTACTGCGTGAGCCAGCGGGCCGAGCACATCTGGGAGGGCGTATCGAGCGCGACCACACGGTCGCGACCGATCATCAACACCCGCGACGAGCCGCATGCCGACGCCGAACGCTTCCGGCGCCTCCACGTGATCGTCGGCGACTCCAACATGAGCGAGTACACGACGTTCCTCAAGATCGGCGCGACCTCGGTCGTGCTGCGGATGCTCGAGGAGGACGCCAGCCCGTGGCGCGACCTCACACTCGAGAACCCGATCCGCGCCATCCGCGAGATCAGCCACGACCTCACTTGTCGCCGCCGGGTGCGGCTGGCCAACGGGCGCGAGCTCTCGGCGATCGAGATCCAGACGGAGTACCTGAACCGTGCCCTGCGGTTCGCCAAGCGGCGCGGGCTCGCTCCGCTCGAGGAGCAGGCGCTCCGCATGTGGGAGCACGCGATGACCGGCCTCGAGAAGGATCCGTTGTCCCTCGACACCGAGGTCGACTGGGTCATCAAGTACCACATGATCGAGGCGTATCGGAAGCGGCACGACCTCCCGCTCACGCACCCGCGCGTCGCGCTTCTCGACCTGTCGTACCACGACGTCACGAGAGCACGGTCGCTCTACTACCTGCTCGAGCGGCGCGGCCGCCTCCAACGGACGGTGCGCGACAGCGACATCGACACCGCGGTGACCACTCCACCCCAGACCACGCGGGCGCGGCTCCGGGGCGCGTTCATCAAGCGCGCCAAGGAGCGAAAGCGCGACTACACGGTCGACTGGGTCCACCTGAAGCTGAACGACCAGGCGCAACGGACGGTTCTGTGCAAGGACCCGTTCAAGGCGCGCGACGACCGCGTCGAACGGCTGATCTCGAGTCTGTAGTAGCGCGCTCGTTCGGGCTGGGCCTTCTAACCTCACGACATGCCGTCGTTCCGGTCGGGGAAGGTGACGACGCTCCTCATGGAGCGGCCGGGGCTGCAGCGCGTCGAGGTCGACCTGGGTGACGGGAACGAGCGTGCGTACGTTCTCACCCAGCTGACCGGCAGCGTCGCGGTGGGCGACCGGGTCGTGGTGAACACGACCGCGGTCGAGCTCGGGTTGGGAACCGGTGGGTGGCACGTCGTCCACTGGAACCTCGAGCGGGGGCAGTGGGCGGAGCGAGGTCCTGGGCACATCATCAAGGGTCGATACACGAGCCTGCAGGCGGACGTGGGGAGCGCCGAGGAGCATCTCGAGGAGCTCGCCCAGGTCGAGTCGATCGAAGGCATGCCGGTCGTGGCGGCGGCGCTGCACAGCCAGCTGCCGGCGGCGGCGGTGGCGTTCAAGGAACGAGCTCCCGATGCCCGCCTCGCGTACGTGATGACGGACGGAGCTGGGCTGCCACTCGCCCTCTCGGATCTCGCGTACGAGCTGCGGAATCGGGCGCTGATCGACGCCACGATCACCTGCGGTCACGCGTTCGGCGGCGACTACGAGGCGGTCTCGATCTTCTCGGCGCTGGCCGTGGCTCGCCACGTCGCCGACGCCGACGCCGCGGTCGTGGCGATGGGCCCCGGCATCGTCGGGACGAACACCAGGCTCGGGTTCTCGGGGATGGAGGTCGGCGGGATCCTCGACGCGGCCGCCGCCCTCGAGGGGCAGCCGATCGCGTGCCTGCGCGTGTCGTTCGCGGACCCCAGGTCCCGACACGTCGGGCTCTCGCACCACAGCCGGACGGCGTTGCGGCTCGCGTGCCGCGAGCGCGTAGCGGTGGCCGTGCCCCGCCTCGGCGGCGACGAGGACGACCGGCTCCGCGCCGACCTCGTCCAGTCCGGCATCGCGGCGCGCCACGACCTCGTCGACGTGAAGCCTCCCGACGTCCTCGACCTGCTCGACAAGGCCGGGCTCGACGTCGTGTCGATGGGGCGGCCGGCCGCCGCCGACCCCGCGTTGTTCCTCGCCGCCGGCGCGGCCGGGGTGCTGGCTGCCAAGCGCGTGCGACTGTGACCGATCGGCTCGAGCGGCTCACGAACCTGGTCGCCACGCTCCTCGACACGCGCCGTCCGCTCACGCTCGAGGAGATCGTGGAGCTCGTCCCGGGGTACCCCGATGACAAGCTCTCGTACCGGCGTCAGTTCGAGCGCGACAAGGACACGCTGCGGGGGATCGGCATCCCGGTCCGGCTCGAGTCGGTCGACGGGCTCGGCCCGGAGCAGGGGTACCGCGTCCCGCCCGACGAGTACTACTTGCCGTCCCTCGACCTCACCGCCGACGAGCAGGCAGCGTTGCACGTCGCCGTCACCGCCGTGCGCCTCGAGGGCGGCCCGGCACCGGCCGAAGCACTGTGGAAGCTCGGCGGGCGTGAAGGCGAAGCCGCGCACGCGCTCGCCGCGCTGCCGACTGTCCCCGCGTTGCCCGCGCTCTTCGACGCGTACCGCAGCCGTTCGACCGTCACGTTCACCTATCGCCGCGAAGGGCGGCACGTCGATCCGTGGGGGATCCTGTTCCGGCGCGGTCACTGGTACGTCGTCGGCCACGACCACGATCGTGGGGAACAGCGGTCGTTTCGCGTCGACCGCATCGAGGGCGAAATCGACGTCGGGCCGGCCGGCGCGTTCGAGCCGCCGGCGAGGCTCGAACCGGGGGCGGTGATCCGGGACGAGCCCTGGCAATACGGCGAGGAAGACGTCGTGGCCGCCCGCGTGCGCGTCGACGCGTCGCAGGCGGCCGCCGTGGTCGACCAGGTGGGCGCGGCCGCCGTGAAGGAGCGTCGCGACGACGGCGGTGTCGTGCTCGAGTTGCCCGTCACGAACACCGCCGCGTTCCTCTCGTTCGTGCTCGGCTTGCTCGATGCAGCCGAGGTCGTCGCCCCGCCCGAGCTGCGGGCGGAGATGGTCGACTGGCTCGAGCGAATCTCCCGGGGCGCGGCATGAGTCCCCGGCCGCTCGCAAGCTCCCGACTGCGACGGGTGCTGGCGCTCGTGCCCTGGATCGCCGAGCATCCGGGCGCGGCCCTCGAGGAGATCGCCGCCCGCTTCGGCGTCTCCGAGGCCGAGCTCGAGCACGACCTCGAGCTGCTCCCGCTGTGCGGGCTCCCGCCGTACACGCCCGATCGTCTGATCGAGGTGGAGATCGTCGACGGCCACGTCTGGATCCGCTTCGCCGAGTATTTCGACCGACCGCTGCGATTCTCGGCGGAGGAGGGGCTGGCGCTGCTGACCGCCGGTCGGGCACTCCTGGCCGTGCCGGGATCGGACGAGCGCGGCGCGCTGGCGACAGCGCTCGACAAGCTCGCGCGCGCGCTCGGCGCGACCGAAGGCCTCTCGGTCGAGGTCGGCGAGCCGCCGCACCTCGACGCCCTGCGCCGCGCGGCGCACACGCGCGAACGCGTGGAGATCGACTACTACTCGTTCGGACGGAACGCGACCACGTCGCGCAAGATCGATCCGCGATCCGTGTTCCACGCCTTCGGGCACTGGTACGCGGCGGCGTACTGCCATCAGGCGCAGGACGAGCGTCTCTTCCGCCTCGACCGCATTCGGGCGGTGCGGCCGACCGGTGAGCACTTCGACCCGGCCGCCGGCGAGGAACCCGACTTCGGCGAGAGCGTCTACCACCCCCGGAGCGACGATCCCCGCGTCACGCTCGAGCTCGACGCCGCAGCCACGTGGGTGGTCGAGAGCTACCCCTCCGAGGAAGTCGAGGAGCGCCCGGACGGCTCGTGGCGGGTCGTCCTCGCCGTCAGCGAGCGGGCCTGGCTGGAGCGCCTGCTGCTCGAGCTCGGGCCGGCGGCTCGGGTCGTGGCGCCCGCCGAGCTGCAAACCGTAGGCGCCGAAGCGGCGGATCGGCTGCTGACCCGCTACCGCGACTGACACCTCCGCGTGCGAGGATGTTCGCCAGTGGAGCAGGGCACGTGACCGACCTCGACCCCGGCGGCGTCGACACGACCGGACCTCCTTCCGAGTCCCAGACGGTCGATGGTCCGGCGCGCTCCGAACCGGGCCGGGGTTCGAAGCCGTCGGACAAGGGCCGCAGGACGCGTCGGACGATCATCGAGTGGGCGATCCTGATCGGGAGCGCGCTGCTCATCGCGATCCTCATCAAGACGTTCCTCTTCCAGGCGTTCTACATCCCGTCGGAATCGATGAAGCCCACGCTCAACGTCGGTGACCGCGTGCTCGTCAACAAGTTGAGCTATCGACTGCACGACGTGAACCGGGGCGACATCGTCGTCTTCACGACGCCCCCGAAGGCGAAGGACGCGAACAACGAGATCAAGGACCTCGTCAAGCGCGTCATCGCCCTGCCGGGCGAGTCGTTCTCCACCCACGACGGGGGCGTCTACATCAACGGCCGCCCGCTCAAGGAGCCGTACCTCCAGAAGGGTGTGCAGACGTGCGCCCCGAACACGGGGGCGAGCGGCTGTGGCGACGTCGCGGCGACCAAGATACCGGCGGGCGACATACTCGTGTTGGGCGACAACCGGCCGGCGTCGAAGGACTCGCGGTTCTTCGGCCCGATCAAGGAATCGTCGATCGTGGGGCGCGTGTTCGTGCGCATCTGGCCGCTCAACGACCTCGGCCTCCTGTAGTCGATCCCGACCGCGGTCACGTCGCCACATCTCCCTGTTCGAGCCACTCGTTCACGGTGGTGACCATGCGCTCGACGTGGTCGCAGTACACGGCGTCGACGTCCAAGCGCAACATCGCGCGCAGGTGGCGGATCTCCTGCACGTCCCACGCGAAGGCGTTCACGTCGAAGCGGTGGAACAGGGCAACGAGGCCTTTGGTCCATTCCGTGTAGTGGAAGTTCATCGTGTCGATCCCGGACGCCGCCAGGTCGGCGGCGTGGCGCTCGAGCGGCGCTTCGATGTGCTGGCGGCGGCGCGAATGCACGAGCTTCACGTCCGGCGTGTGCTCGCGTAGCCCGGCGAGGAAGCGGACGCTCGCGTGGCAGAGCCACAGTCGGCCCGGGGCACCGTCACCGGCAGCGCGTGCGAGCTCGACGATCGGCTCGGCGGCGGCCCGGTCCTTGACGTCGATCGAGAGCTCGAACGCCGAGCCGAGCTCGGCGTAGAGGTCTGCGAGGCGGGGCACGCCCAGCTCGGCCAGCTGGTCGGCGGACGTCTTCGTCACGTTGCGACGGCGGAGGCCCCGCCGGGCGAAGCGGTCGTGGACGAGCACGACCTCGCCGTCCCCGGACACCCACGCATCGGTCTCGAGGCCCCGGGCACCGAGCTCGAGCGCGCGCCGGAACGCCGGCATGGTGTTCTCGGGAGCCTCGGTGCGGGCGCCCCGGTGGGCGAACGTGATCGGTGGCACGGGTTCCCGCATCATCGCAGGCCTCGCCGCGGGCGCGGATCCGCCGTGGCACGGACACTGCGCCCGAGGCGGCTTTTGCGACCCTCACGACTACCATCGCCCTCGGGAAAACGGCGCGAAAGGAGCTCGATTGCCGCAGGTCGGCCCGCTCGAGATCCTCGTGGTGCTCGTTGTGGCGCTGGTGGTCTTCGGCCCGCACAAGCTGCCCCAGCTCGGCCGGCAGGTCGGGCGCGGCTATCGCGAGTTCCGCAAGTTCCAGCAGAGTCTCCAGGCCGACATCGAAGGCGCGTTCCACGACGACGACGATGGCCACGTCAGCGAGGACGCCGCCGAACACACCCCAGGGCAGATCGAGGCCCGCAAGCCCGACCACTCCACGTCCCCCGAGCCGCCGCCGGCTGACACGACCTCGTAACCGAATTCGTGGCAACCACCGAGAACGGCGGCCGCATGACGGTCGTCGAGCACCTGGCCGAGCTTCGCCGCCGGATCATCATCTCCATCATCGCGGTGACGCTCGCGGCGATCGTCTGCTTCATCTTCTCCCAGTCGATCATCAGGTTCTTCGTCACCTACTACACCGACGCGACGAGAGGGCAGAAGCACGCACTGATCTTCCTCGGGCCGCTCGACGCGTTCCTCACCCGCATCAAAATCGCCACCTACGGCGGCATCGTGCTGGCGCTACCGGTCTGGCTGTTCGAGCTGTGGCGGTTCATCACTCCGGGGTTGAACCCGAAGGAGAAGCGGTACGCGATCCCGTTCATCCTCGCGTCGATCGTCCTGTTCGCGATGGGGGCCTTCGTCGCGCTCGTGACGTTGCCGAAGGCGCTCGAGTTTCTCCTCGACATCGGTGGAACGCAGCTGAGACCGGAGCTCACGGCCGACAAGTACCTCGGGCTCGTCTCGCTCATGATCGTCGCGTTCGGGATTGCATTCGAGTTCCCGGTGGTGCTGGTGTTCCTGCTCCTGGCGCGGGTGCTGACGACACAGCAGCTGCGCAGGTGGCGGCGGCCTGCGATCCTGATCATCGTCATCTTCGCCGCCGTCATCACGCCCAGTCAGGATCCCTACTCGCTGTTCTTCATGGCCGTGCCGATGTACATCTTCTACGAGCTGTCGATCATCATCGGGAGAATCTTGAAGCGATGAGCCCACCTCGCCGCCGCCGCGATGCGTACAAGCCTCCCCGCAGCCGCAGCGAGGTCATGACGGCGGTCGCGGCCGTCGTCGGCGTCATCGTGGTGACGGCCGCGCTGATCTGGTTCCTGCAGCCCGGCGGCAAGTCGGGATCGGGGCAGCCGAACATCAGCACGCCCTTGTCGGTCCCGAGCTCGCCGAGCCTTCCGGTCGAAACGCCACCGCCGGCGCCGCCTGCGAGCACGCCGTGAGGTCGTGACCGAAGCCCGGGTCGCGGACGAGCACGCAAGCCGGCGCGAGTCGTTCGAGTCGAGCCGGCCGTTTCCCCTCGACGCCTTCCAACGCCGCGCGCTCGACGCGATCGATCGCGGCGAGTCGGTGCTCGTCGCCGCGCCGACGGGGTCCGGCAAGACGGTCGTGGCCGAGTATGCGATCGTCGACGCCCTCGAGGACGGCGGCAAGGCCTTCTACACCACGCCGCTCAAGGCGCTGTCCAACCAGAAGTTCGGGGACCTGAGCCGCGAGCACGGCACCGGGCGCGTCGGGCTCCTCACGGGAGACAACTCGATCAACGGCAACGCCCCGGTCGTGGTCATGACGACCGAGGTGCTGCGCAACATGATCTACGCCCGGTCGTCGACCCTCGAGGGTCTGCGCTTCGTGATCCTCGACGAGGTGCACTACCTCCAGGACCCGTACCGCGGCGCGGTGTGGGAGGAGGTCATCATTCACCTCCCCGCCGACGTTCGCGTGGTGTGCCTGTCGGCCACGGTCTCGAACGCCGAGGAGTTCGCAGCGTGGGTCGAGACGGTGCGGGGGGAGACGGCGGCGGTCATCGAGGAGCGGCGACCGGTCCGCCTCGAGCACCTCTACATGGTGGGGCAGCGGAGCAGCGATCACGTCCACCTGCTTCCGACGTTCGTCGAGCGCGACGGGGAAGCGCGACCCAACCCGGAAGCGGCGCGCCTCGATTCCGGCGGCGGCCGGCCCCCGGGCGGGCGCGGGCGCCCGCGCAGCCGGCTCCGGACGCCGCGGCGCGTCGAGATCGTCGAGACCCTCTCGGAGCGGCGCATGCTGCCGGCGATCACGTTCGTGTTCAGCCGCGCCGGGTGCGATCAGGCGGTCCAGCAGTGCGTGTCCGGCGGGCTCCGGCTGACGAGCGCGGACGAACGGACCGAGATCCGTCGCATCGCCGAGGAGCACACCGACGCCTTGTCGGACGAGGACCTCGAGGTGCTGCGATACGGCGAGTGGATCACCGGCCTCGAGGCCGGCCTCGCCGCGCATCACGCCGGAATGGTCCCCCCGATGAAGGAAGCAGTCGAGGAGGCGTTCGGTGCCGGTCTGGTGAAGATGGTGTTCGCGACGGAGACGCTGTCGCTCGGGATCAACATGCCCGCCCGGTCGGTGGTGATCGAGAAGCTGTCGAAGTTCACGGGTGAGCAGCACGAGTTCCTCACGCCCGGCGAATACACGCAGCTCACGGGGCGCGCCGGGCGGCGGGGGATCGACGAGGTCGGGTACGCGGTGGTGTGCTGGAGCCCGTTCGTGCCCTTCGACCAGGTCGCGTCGCTGGCGTCGCGCCGCACGTACGCGCTGCGCTCGTCGTTCCGACCGACGTACAACATGGCCGCGAACCTCGTGCAGCGGTATCCCGCCGACGTCGCGCACCACCTGCTGAACCTGTCGTTCGCGCAGTTCCAGACGGACCGTGACGTCGTCGCCCTCGAGCGGCAGCTCGAGCGGAGCCGTGGGCTGCTGGCAGGGCACCGCGACACGGCCCGGCGAGGCCCCGGCGACATCGACGACTACCGACGTCTCAGCGCGGCCGTGGACGCCGAACGGCGCGGGCGCCGCACGTCCGGCCGGGCGGCGGATGCGATCGAGCGCCTCAAGCCGGGCGACGTGGTCGTCCGGCCGGGCCGGCGCGGCCGCGTCGCCGTACTCGGCCACGAACGAAGCCGGCGGGGCGCCCCCCACGTGCTCGCGCTGAGCGAAGGAGGCGAGCTCCTCCGGCTCGGCGCCGGCGACTTCGACGAGCCGCCGACGAGCGCGGGACAGATCGACCTCCCCGTGCCGTATGCGCCACGTCGGAGCGAATTCCGGCGCGAGGTCGCCGGTCGCCTTCGCCGGGTGCGGCCCCAGCGCGCCGATCACGGAAGGAAGAGGCGCTCGACGAACCGGGCATCGGACCTCGAAGCACAGCTCGCCGGACACGCTGTTGCGGGCGACCGCGACCGCGAGGCGCGGGTGCGGGCGGCCGCCTCGGCCGAGCGCCTCGAACGCGAGGTCGCACGTCTCGAGCGCCGCGTGCGCAGCCGCAGCGAGAGCCTCGCCCGCCAGTTCGACCGCGTCCTACGCGTCCTCGAAGCATGGGGATACGTGGACGACTGGTCGATCACCGAGTGGGGCAACATCCTCGCCCACCTGTACACGGAGACCGATCTCGTCGTCGCCGAGTCGCTCCGCGAGGGGCTCCTGGACGATCTCGACACCGCCGAGATCGCAGGGCTCGCGTCCTGCTTCACGTACGAGCGGCGAGGTCCGGACGGCGTCGGCCCGTTGCCGCCCGCGCGCTGGCCCACCCGCGTGCTGTCGACACGGTGGCGCGCACTCGAACACATCGCCCAGGACCTCAAGTACAACGAGGACGACGCCGGCCTGTCGGAGACGCGCGCGCCAGACCCTGGGTTCGTCCCGTACGCATACGACTGGGTCGCGGGCGACGATCTCACCGACGTGCTCGGCGACGACACCGAGATGACCGGCGGCGACTTCGTCCGCCACGTCAAGCAGTGCATCGACCTCCTCCGGCAGATCGGCGACGTCGCGCCGAAGCCGGAGACGGCGGCGACGGCGCGCGCCGCGGCCGACGCCTGCTTCCGCGGCGTGATCGCGGCGTCGAGCGCCGTCGGTCGGTGACGCGTCCGCTGCGCCCCGGCGACCCGTGGGGACACGCCGCCTCGGGTCCACCCGATGTCGAAGTCGCCGGCGATGACACCGACCTCGCCGCCGTAGTGATGAGCCATCGTGGCGCGCTGGTGCGATTCCGACCGTCGCCCCGGTCCGACATCGCGCGCGCCCTGGGGCTCGGGCCCGCCAGCACCGCCGCCACCGAGGTTGCGATCGACGCCCTGGAGATCGAGCCCGACGCCGGCGCGGTCAACGCCGTCGTGCTCGGCGCGCCCCCGGACCGGCTGCGATGGAGCGCCCGCGCGTCGGACATCACCGTGCGGGTCGACGGCCGCCCGTGGTTCCGTGGTCGCGCCACCACCGTCGTCGTGGCGAGCGGCCAGTTCCTGCGCGGCACCGACGTGGTTCCCCGCGGCCACCCCGGCGACGGCTGGGCGGAGGTCCAGGTCTACGCGCTCACGCGCCGCGCCCGTCGCCCGATGCGACGCCGGCTCCCGACCGGCACGCACGTGCCCCACCCCGGCGTCCGAACCGCACGGGCCCGTCGGGTCGAGGTGGAGGTCGCCCGGCGCGGGCTGCCGGTCGAGCTCGACGGGCGTCCGCGGGGCCGGACGACCCGGCTCGAGGTGACACTCGTCCCGGCGGCGATCCGGCTGCTGGTGTAGGACGACAAAAGGGGCGAACGGACCGCGCGCCATCCGCCGACCCCTCGAGGGGCGCCGGTACGATCAACCACCCGTCCACCGGACCCGGACCGCCGCATGCAGTACGTGCCCGAGCGCTTCACCCACCAGGAGCAGGCGGTGCTGCGCCCGTACTTCACGAACCTCGACGCGCCCGTCTTCGCGCTCGTCAACCTGCCCGAGGTCGTGAAGGGCGCGCTCTTCGCGCGCTATTCGCGATCGTCCAAGAGCCTGCGGCGCCTCTTCCTCGACGAGTTCGTCGGCGACCTCGACCTCACGGGCGACCTCACCGTCGACGCGACCGTCGGGCTCCGGCGGGCCGAGGAGCTCTACGACCGGGTGTTCTTCGAGTACGGCGACGACTCGGTGGCCCAACTCGGTGGCGTGCATTTGGCCTGCGAGCAGGCGTCGAACCTCCTCACCAAGATCCTCGAGTGGGGCCGCCTCATGGCGTACCTCGAGCAGTCGACCCGCTACATCCCGTACGACAGCCGCCTCGGTGGGCGGTACCGGTACTGGCGCGACCCGGAGATCGCCCGGTCGCCGCTCGGAGCGCGCTACGTCGCCGACCTCGACCTGCTCTTCGACACGTACGCCCGCGTTCTGCCCGACCTCATGGACTGGGCGCGCGCCCGCTACCCGAAGGAGCCGGGCGACTCCGACTTCGTCTACAAGCAGACGATCAAGGCCAAGGCGTGTGACGCCGCTCGCGGCCTCCTGCCCGGGGCGACGCTCTCGAACGTCGGGATCTACGGCACCGGGCAGGCCTTCGAGGCGCTCCTGATGCGCATGCGGGCGCACCCGCTGCCGGAGGCGCAGCAGTACGCGGCCATGATGCTCACCGAGCTGCGGAAGGTCATCCCGTCGTTCCTCACCCGCGTCGACCGCCCGGAGCGCGGTGGTGCCTGGACCGAGTACCTCCGCGACACGCGCCAGGCGACGGCTGAGCTCGTCGGCCGGGTCCTCGGCGGCGAGGCGCCCGAGCCCCGACCGGCTGTCGTCCTCACCGACTTCGATCCGGAGGGCGAGGAGAAGCTCCTCGCCGCGGTGTGCTACCCGCACACGAACCTGCCCGAGGACCAGATCCGGGCGCGCGTACGGCGCCTCTCGACCGACGAGCGGGTGGCGCTGTTGCGCGCGTACGTCGGAGAGCGGACGAACCGGCGCCACAAGCCCGGCCGGGCCTTCGAGCGCACCGACTACCGGTTCGACGTCCTGTGCGACTACGGGGCCTTCCGGGACCTCCAGCGGCACCGGATGCTGACGATCGAGTGGCAGCCGCTGTCACCCGCCTACGGCTACGACGTGCCCGATGCGGTCGTCGAGGCGGGCCTGGCCGAGCCCTTCGAGGAGGGCATGGCGGTCTCGGCGGGCCTCCACGACGCGCTGGCGCCCCGCTTCCCCGACCAGGCCCCGTACTCGGTGTCCCTTGCGTACCGCGTCCGCTTCGCGGTCCAGATGAACGCCCGCGAGGCGATGCACATGCTCGAGCTGCGGACGTCTCCTCAAGGTCATCCCGCGTACCGTCGTGTGTGCCAGGAGATGCACCGCCTGATCGCGGACGAGGCGGGCCACCGGGCCGTCGCAGCTGCGATGCGCTACGTCGACCACACGACCTACGAGCTCGAGCGCCTGACGGCCGAGCGCGCCGCCGAGCAGCGCCGCGCCGCGCCGCGTTCGTAGGTCCGGGCGAAAAAATCTCCGACGCGCTGAGCAGCATCGACGCGCGACGGTGCTGGTCACGACGCCGCCGCGAACGCGCCCGACCCTTGACACGGCTCCGGATCTCGGGCGTACTACACCCTCATCCCTGCACCGTGATACCGGTCGTGGGTCTTCCGGTGGCGATGCCGCGGAGCTCGTTCGGAAGGGGCGGTGCGGGGTGTTGGGGGTCCGGGAGACCAAGTAGAGAACGCTGGAATAACCTCGCTGCCAGGGCAGTGCGGGCCAAACAGTGGCCCCAACGGTCTCCCGGGCCCCTTCGTTCTGCCCGTCGCCGGCCAGGCGCTCCCAGCACATGGGAATGCGCGAGCACCCCGCCTCGTTGTGCAGCACCTTAGGGGCGCGGCGTTATACTCCCGGCCCCACGGCCCCGGGAACCGCCGGTCAGCGAGGCGCAGCGGGGGCCGTTCCTTCCGGCAGACGCCTCGCGGAGCTGAACGCCCATGAGCGACAACGACCTCGACGAGGAAGAGACCGAGCTCGACGAGGAATCCCTCGACGAACCCGACCTCGAGGATCCAGACGACCTCGAGGAAGACGACGACCTCGACGACGATGACGTCGCGCTCGACGACGACGCCGAAGAGGAAGAGGACACCGCCGCCCCGGCCGAGGTCGTGGTGGCGGAGCCGGCGAAGGCGGCGGCCGAGACGACCGACGAAGAAGAGGACGTCGTCGACCTCGACGAAGAGCTGCACCCCGACGACGTCGAGGAGCCGCTCGACGTCCTCCTCCAGGAGCGCACGGCGAGTGCGACGCTCGAGGACGAAGAAGAGGAAGCCGAGGAGGAGGAGCCCGACGTCGACGAGCGGGGCGACGGGCCGGCGCGGATCGTTCCCCGGCGTCCCGGCGAGTTCCTGTGCGCGTCGTGCTTCCTGGTGTTGCCGCGCAGTCAGCTTGCCGACTCCAAGCGCATGCTCTGTCGCGACTGCGCGTGACGGTTCCGGGTTCGGGCTGACGCCGTCGCGCACCCCGCGAATGCGAGCATGACCTGATGAGGCGCATCGGCAGGGTCCTGCGCGACCGCGGGGTGCAACGCCGCATGGGCGCCGCGGCCTTGTCGGGAGTCCTGCTGGCGCTGGCGTTCCCCGCCTTCGACATCGGCGCGCTCGCGCTCGTTGCGCTCGTCCCGCTGATCTGGGCGTGGCGGGGCGCCACCCCGGCTCGAGCCGCACTGTACGGGTTCGTGTTCGGCGTCGTCTTCGCCGGGATCCTCATGTACTGGCTCTGGTACTTCGGGATCGTCGCCATCGTGCCGCTCGTCGCGGGATGGGCGGCGTTCACCGCGCTGAGCGGGTACCTGGTGGGATGCCTGAACCGCGCCGGTCTCCGGTCACCGTGGTTCATCGCGGCGGCCTGGGTAGTGCCCGAGGCGCTGCGCGCACGCTGGCCGTTCGGCGGGCTGCCCTGGGGCGACCTCGGCGTGGCGCTCCACGATTTCCCGCCCGCGCGCGCCTTGGCGAGCTGGGGCGGTGTCGCGCTCGTCTCGTTCGTTCTCGTCGTGGTGAACGCCTCTCTCGTCGATCTCGCGGTCGCGGTGCGTTCGAACGCGAGGCGATCGATGATCGTCGCGACGGCCGGGATCGGCGTGGTCGTCCTGGCCGTGGCCGTCGCGGACGTAGCGCGGTACCAGACCCACCCGAACGGACAGCTGCGCGTCGCGTTGCTGCAAGGGAACGACCAGGACCGCTACCTCACCGCCCAAGAGAAGAGCAGCGGATATCTGACCGAACACCACCTCGCGCTCGCGCACCGCCTGCGCGGACCGTACGACCTCATCGTGTTCCCCGAGTCGTCGCTCGACGACTTCAGCCCCGAGACCAACCCGAGCCTGCGTAGTCGGCTCGTGGCCGTGGGGGAGCGGCACGGCGCCGACGTGCTCGCCAACGCAGCCGTCCCCGCTCCCGACGGACGTGAGTTCAACCAGAACCAGCTCTACGAGCCGAACGGCCGTCTCGCCGGCACGTACGCCAAGGAGCACCTCGTCCCGTTCGGCGAGTACGTACCGTTCCGGTCGCTCGTCGACTGGACGGGGGTCGTCGACCGGATCCCGTACGACTACTCGCCGGGGAAGAAGCGCACGATCTTCCGGGTGAAGGGTCACCGGATGGCGAGCGTGATCTGCTTCGAGTCGGCCTTCGCGCCGCTCGTCCGCGACTTCGTCCACCGCGGTGCGGAGGTCGTCGTGGTGAGCACCAACAATCGGTCGTACCGCCGGTCGGCGAACGCAGCGCAGCACATCGCCCAGACGCAGATGCGGGCGGCCGAGACCGGACGCCCGTTCCTGCAGGCGTCGATCTCCGGGGTCAGCGCGACGATCGACGCCGACGGCGACGTGCGCAACATGACGAAGCTGTTCCACCAGGCAATCGTCAGCGACACCGTCACGACGACGACCGGAGAGACGCCGTACGTGCGCTTCGGGGAGTGGGCGGTCGCCGTGAGCGCGCTGTTGCTCCTGGGAGCCGCGGTCGTGAGCCGCGTGCGCCGCCCTCGGGCGACGTTCCCTAGACTCGCCGCCGAGGAACGCGAACCAGTCGGAAGCGGGAGGGTGACGTGAGCGACGACGGCAAGACCGAACGGGCACTCGACCTCCTCGTCTACGCGCCCGTCGGTGTGGCGCTGTACCTACGCGACACCGTGCCCACGTTCGTCAACCTCTTCGTGTCGCGGGGCCGGTCCGAGCTCGGGCAACGCCGTCAGCAGGCGCAGAACCAGGTCGCGCAGGCGAAGGCGATGGGGGAGTTCGCGGTGAACTTCGGCGGGCCCAAGGTCCGCGAGCACGTCGAGAAGGGGATCGCGCTGGCCCGCAAGGGCGCGGAGTCGGTCCTCAGCGGCGGCGGAGACGAGGGCGGCGTCCCGGACGCGGCTGACGAGGCGTCGTCGCCGGCGCCCGCGCCGCGACCGGATCGCGCGGCGGCGAACTCGAGGGCGGCCAGCAAGCCGGCGGGGGAGTCCACCGCGACCGCCACGGCCACGACAGCTGCGCCGGCGCCGGCGGCGACCACGCTCGTGATCCCCGACTACGACGAGCTGTCGGCCTCGCAGGTCGTGGAGCGGCTCGACGGCCTCCCGGCGAGCGAGCTCGACGCTGTGCGCGCCTACGAGGAAGCGCACCGCGCCCGGCGCACGATCCTGTACAAGATCGAGCAGCTCACCAGCTGAGCGCGCGTTCAGTGGAGGGCAGCCGTCCCGCCACCGCCGAGGACGTCCCGCGGATCGCCGAGCTGGCCAAGCTCGCGCGTGACGAGCTCGTGCCCATGAAGGGCGGCGCGCTCTGGGCAGCACGTGAAGCGGTGGCCGAGCCGTTCGCGGAGACCTACGGGGCGCTGGTCGAGCGGGACGACGCGCTGGTGCTCGTCGGGACGGTGGACGAGACGGTCGTCGGCTTCGGCGTGGTCACACTGGAACGCCTCCGGAACGGCGAGACGCTCGGCAGGATCCTCGATCTCTTCGTCGAGCCCGGCGCGCGCTCGGTCGGCGTGGGGGAGGCCATGGCAGACGACATCGTGGCGTTCTGCGGGACACGTCAATGCACGGGGATCGACGCCGTCGCGCTCCCGGGGCACCGCGCGACCAAGAACTTCTTCGAGGAATCCGGATTCACGGCGCGGGCGCTCGTGATGCACCGCGCGCTGCACCGGAGCGAGAGCGAACCCGATTGACCGATCTGCCGTGAGACGCGGCGTCTTCCTGCCGCCCTTCGGCACATTCGGGGACCCGGCGGTCCTCGTGGATTTGGCGGTCGCAGCAGAGGGGAGAGGGTGGGACGGCTTCTTCCTCTGGGACCACCTCATGCACCGCGTCGACGGCCCCTACGTCGACGCCTGGATCGCGCTGGCCGCCATCGCAGCCCGCACCGACCGCATCCGTATCGGGCCCTTGATCACCCCGCTACCTCGCCGCCGGCCGTGGAAGCTCGCGCGCGAGGCGGTCAGCCTCGACCATCTGTCGCACGGCCGCGTCGTGCTCGGTGTCGGCATCGGCACCGACCACTCCCGGGAGTTCAGCGCCTTCGGGGAACCGAGCGACGTCCGTACACGCGCCGAGCTCCTCGACGAGGGACTGGACATCGTCACGCAGCTCTGGACGGGGGAGCCGGTCCACTCTTCCGGCCGCCATTTTCACGTCGACGGCGCACGCTTTCTCCCCCGTCCACTCCAGCAACCCCGCATTCCCATCTGGTGCGGCGCCCACTGGCCCAACCGGCCGCCCCTTCGGAGAGCCGCCCGCTACGACGGCGTCGTCCCCATCGGCCACCTACCACCCGAGGCCGTCACAGACCTCCTGAGCGAGGTCGCCCGGCACCGACCGAGCCAGGAACCCTTCGACGTAGCGATCGCCTCCTGGACGGCCACGGCCGCACCGCACGAATACGAGTCTGCCGGCGCCACCTGGTGGCTCGAGTCCTTCCAGCCCGACACGCCGGTGGAGACGGCCCAGAGGGCCATAGAACAGGGCCCCACATGGGCGAGAGGACGCGGGGCTGGATGAGACCAGAGGATTATGGGCGAAGTCTCACGCCGCCGAAGGCGGCCTCTCTCCACGCCGCCCATAATCCTGGTTATGTCAACTACCGACCGTTCGCAACCAGTGGGCCGATCCGCAGCCCCTTGCGGCCCCTCCTTCAGCCCCGCTCCTCCAGGGCCCTGAGCATGCGCTTGAGGGCGACCTGGCGGTACGAGCTCTCCATGAGCTCGGCGACCTCGGACCAGTCGACGCTCTTGCGAGCCCCGAAGTCGAGTGCGAGCCAGCCGCTCGGACCGAAGTACGCAGGCACGTAGAAGCGGCGGTCCTGGAGCAACGCGGGCCGTTCGTCGGGCTCGGGCTTGAAGACGACGCCCCACGGTCGGTCGTCGGTGCCGGAGAACACCGCGAAGAGCTTCTTGCCGGCCCGGAACGTCGGCCTCCCCCACGCCTCGACCTCGCACGATTCGGGGAAC
Source organism: Acidimicrobiia bacterium (assembly GCA_036498645.1). Lineage (GTDB taxonomy): Bacteria > Actinomycetota > Acidimicrobiia > IMCC26256 > JACDBD01 > JALZAA01. Next base: position 22,288 of record DASYFC010000128.1, read on the forward strand.
GCGAGGCACACGTCGCGCAGCTGGCCGAGGTACGGATCGTCGTCGCTGTACATCCGCGGATGCGCCACGGCGGGCGACCCTACGCTACGGGTCGTCCCGACCGGTGGAGAGCGAGGAAGCATGGTGCGACGCACAGCAGTGAACCCCTGGCAGTGGTCCTTGCAGTTCGGCTTCAACCAGGCCGAGATCGTCGAAGGCGGGCAGCGCGTCTTGTACTGCGCCGGCCAGACGGCAGTGGACGGTGAGGGCTCCCCACAATTTGCGGGCGACATGGCAGCGCAGATCTCGCTCGCCATGGACAATCTCGAGGCGGTGTTGCGCGGCGCGGGGATGAGCATCGCGAATGTCGTGCGCCTGAACATCTACACGACGGACGTCGACGCCTTCTTCGGCCTCGGGGGTGGTGCGCTCAGCGAACGTACCGGCGCCGCGGGAGTGGCGCCGCCGGGCACGCTCCTCGGCGTCGCGCGGCTGGCGTTCCCCGAGCTGATGGTCGAGCTCGAGGCGACCGCGGTCGAGTAACGCCTAGTCCTCCGCGTACTCGCTGACCGGCGGGCACGCGCACATCACGTTGCGATCGCCGTACGCGTTGTCGATCCGGCTCACCGGCGGCCAGTACTTGTCGGCGCGCAGCGCGTCGACGGGGAACGCGGCCGTGTCACGCGAGTAGGGCCGCTCCCACCCGTCGATCGCGACGTCGGCGGCGGGATGCGGCGCGTTGCGCAATGGGCTGTCCTGGACCGGCCACCCCCCTTCCTCGACGCGCCGGATCTCCTCGCGGATCGTGATCATCGCGTCGCAGAACCGGTCGAGCTCGGTCAGGTCCTCCGACTCGGTGGGCTCGATCATCAACGTGCCCGCCACCGGGAACGACATCGTGGGCGCGTGGAACCCGAAGTCGATGAGGCGCTTGGCGACGTCCTCCACCGTCACGCCGGTCGCCTGCGTGAGCGGTCGCAGGTCGAGGACGCACTCGTGGGCGATGAGCCCGTTGGGCCCGGTGTAGAGCACCGGGTAGTGGGGCGAGAGACGCCGGGCGACGTAGTTGGCGTTGAGGATCGCAACCTCGGTCGCCTGCCTTAGGCCGGGACCGCCCATCATCGCGATGTACGCCCACGAGATCGGCAGGATGCCGGCGGACCCCCAGGGAGCCGCCGAGATCACGCCCAGGCCGCTCTCGGGGCCCGCCTCTGCCACCTGGCCGTGCCGGGGCAGGAAGGGTGCCAGGTGCTCGCGCACGCCGATGGGCCCGACCCCGGGTCCTCCCCCGCCGTGCGGGATGCAGAACGTCTTGTGCAGGTTCAGGTGCGAAACATCGGCGCCGAACTCGCCCGGCTTGGCCACGCCGACCAGCGCGTTGAGATTGGCGCCGTCGAGGTACACCTGTCCCCCGAACTCGTGCACGACGGCGCAGATGTCGACAATGCGATGCTCGAACACGCCGTGCGTCGACGGGTACGTGACCATCAGCGCCGCCAGCCGATCGGCGTGGTCGTGCGCCTTCGCCTTGAGGTCATCGAAGTCGACGTTGCCGTCGTCGTCGCACCCGACGACGACGACCCGCAGGCCGGCCATCGCGGCGCTGGCCGCGTTCGTCCCGTGCGCCGACGCCGGGATCAGGCAGACGTCGCGCTCCCCTCCCCCGCGGCTCTCGTGGTACTTCCGGATCGCCAGCAGCCCGGCGAGCTCGCCCTGTGAACCGGCGTTCGGTTGCAGCGAAACCGCGTCGTATCCCGTGATGTCGCACAGCCAGGCCTCGAGCTCCGCGAACAGCTGGAGATAGCCCTGGGCCTGTTCGAGCGGCGCGAAGGGATGCAGACGCGCGAACTCGGGCCACGTGACCGGCAGCATCTCGCTGGTG
>DASYFC010000129.1:0-8112 GCA_036498645.1 Acidimicrobiia bacterium
GCCGGAGCCGGTGCTGATCACAAAGTCGGCTTTGAACGACTCGTCGACCTGCGCGTTGATCGACTTCTTCGCCGAGGCGGCGAAGATCGTGATGAACCCGACCAGCGCCACGCCGATCATGAGCGCAGCCGCCGTCGCCGACGTGCGCTTCGGGTTCCGCATGGCGTTGTCGCGGGCGAGAGCGCCGGTGATGCCGCGCAGCCGTGCTGCAGGCCAGCCGATCGCGTCGCTGAGCGGACGCGCGACCACGGGCCCCAGCACGAACACACCGATGAACACGATCAACGCGCCGAGCCCTACGAGTTGGATACCCGCCCCTCCGAACAGGCCCGCGAACAGCGAGAGGACACCCAGGGCGAGGATGCCGAACCCGATTAGCACGCGGCGGCCGGACTGCGGCCGCTCCTCGATCGCCACGTCGCGCATGGCCGAGATCGGAGGTACCCGTGAGGCTTTTCGGGCCGGCACGATCGCGGAGAGGATCGTCACGCCCGTGCCGACAACGAGAGCGACGACCACCGTCTGCGCAGTGACGACGGTGCCGCCGGCCGGGATGTCGAGTCCGAACGCGCCGAGCAGCGCCTTCAGCGCGCTGGACAGCGCGATTCCGGCACCGAGGCCGATCACGGACGCGAACAAGCCGACGAGCACCGCCTCGGTGAGCACCGATCCCAGGACCTGCCGACCGCTGGCACCGAGGGCGCGCAACAGCGCCAGCTCGCGGAGCCGTTGGGCGACGACGATCGAGAACGTGTTGAAGATGATGAACGTGCCGACGAACAACGCGATCAGCGCGAAGACGACGAGCGCGACGTTGAAGAACTGGAGGGCGTTCTTGATGTCGCTCTGGTTCTCCCTCGTGATCTGCGCACCGGTGAGGACTTGGTAGGTCTTGGTGTCGAGCGCGGCCGAGATCCGATTTTTCAGCGTCTGCTGAGAGACTCCGGGCTGCGCGACGACCGAGATCGAGTCGAACTGATCGGTCGCTCCCGTGATCGCCTGCGCCGTCGGGGTGTCGAACAGGGCGGCCGACGCGCCGGCCGCGCTGTCGGCGTCGCCGAACTTGGCGATCCCGACGATCTGGTACTTCGCCGGCGGCCCCTGCGTGAGGATCGTCGCCTGGTCGCCGACCTTGAAGCCGGCGCTCTTTGCCGACCCGGCGTCGACCACGACCTGATCCGGTGCCGCGGGTGCGTGGCCTCCTGGCTCGAGCCGGTACGGGTTCAGCGCCTTCACCGTGCCCCAGTTGAAGCCGAACGTCGGCGCTCCCCGCTGCGGGTTGCCGACGGTTTTGCCCTTCTTGTCGACGAGCTGGGCGTAGAACTGCAGGTTCCCCTGGGCGGCGGCGGCGCCCGGAACCGATTCGATCTGGGGGACGAGCGAGGCGGGCACGCGGGCGCGCTGCCGGCGGACGGGACCGCCGAAGCCGCTCGACAACGATTGGGCGCTTCGCACGTAGGCGTCGGTGCCGCGGTTCACGTCCGCGAACAGGTTGTCGAAGGTGCGGGAGATGGTGTCGGTGAGGACCATCGTCCCCGACATGAACGCGACGCCGAGCATCACCGCCAGGGCGGTGAGCGCGAACCGGAGCTTGTGGGCGAGCAGCCCTTTGATCGTGACGCGGCGCATGGTGCTACTCGCCGGTGTCCTTGACGCGATCGATGACGGTCTCGGACGTCGGGCTCTGGAGCTCGTCGACGATCTTGCCGTCGGCGAGGAAGACGACGCGATCGGAGTAACCGGCGGCGATGGGGTCGTGCGTGACCATCACGATCGTCTGCCCCAGGTCGGTGACTGCCTGGCGCATGAACTCGAGGATCTCGGCACTCGCCTTCGAGTCGAGGTTCCCGGTCGGCTCGTCGGCGAAGATGACCTGCGGACGGCTCGCGAGCGCTCGCGCGACGGCGACGCGCTGTTGCTGTCCACCCGACAGCTCGGACGGCCGGTGCTTGAGCCGGTCGGCGAGACCGACCGTCTTGATGACACGGTCGAGCCACTGCTTGTCGGGCTTCTTCCCCGCGAGCGCGAGCGGGAGTGTGATGTTCTCGCTTGCCGTGAGCGTCGGGATCAGGTTGTACGACTGGAAGACGAAACCGATCTTGTCCCGGCGGACGACCGTCAGCTCCTTCTCGGAGCACGCGGTGATCTCGACGTCGCCGAGCAGGATGCGACCAGCCGTGACGCGATCGAGCCCGGCGAGGCAATGCAACAGAGTCGACTTGCCCGAGCCCGACGGGCCCATGATCGCCGTGTAGTGACCGGCGGCGAACTCGACGGTGATGTTGTTGAGCGCCCGGACGGCCGCCTCGCCCACGCCGTAGATCTTCGTCACCTCTTCGGCCCGGACGGCGACCGTGGTGGCGGCGGGCTGGGAAACGACGGCAGACGTCAAAGCGGTTCCTCCTGCCAGTGCTGTTCGGGGGTACCGAGACCCTACGCGACGCCAAGCTCTGGTTGGCGAAGGGCGAAGCGCGCGGCGGAGAAGCTCCCGAATCGCGCCGTTTCCCCGGACGCGAGTTCGACTACTCGGAGGCGAGCCCCATCTCGGCGATGAGCTTCTCGACCCGGCCGCGAATCTCGTCGCGGATCGGGCGGACCGCGTCGACGCCGAGGCCCTCGGGGTCGTCCAGCACCCAGTCCTCGTAGCGCTTCCCCGGATACACCGGGCACGCGTCGCCGCAGCCCATGGTGACGACGACGTCGGCGGCACGGATGATCTCGTCGGTCCAGGGCTTGGGGAACTCGGTGCGGATGTCGATCCCGACCTCTGCCATCGCCTCGATGGCGGCCGGGTTGACCGTGCTGGCGGGCTCGGAGCCGCCCGAGAACACCTCGACGGTGTCACCGGACAGGTGCTTGAGCCAGCCGGAGGCCATCTGCGACCGCCCGGCGTTGTGCACGCACAGGAACATGACGCTCGGCTTGTCGCTGATCACCTTGCCTTCGATCTTGGCGAGCGCCTTGAGGCGGTCCTTGGCGAATCGCTCGACGAAGATCGGAACGAAGCTCACGACCTCCGAGTTCGGGAGAAGCTGGTCGAGGCTGTCGTTGATGTAGCGCTCGATCGTCTCCGGGCCGAAGATGCCCTTGAACTTGTCCTGGAGGCGCGCAGCGGCGGTGTGGATGAGGTGCTTCTGGGCCGTGCTCAGGTCGTCGACGGACGGCATGGTCTCCCCTTTCGTGAACTCATCGATGGGCGAGGACGCGATCTGGGTAGAGCAGCCGGATCAGCCCGTAGGCGATGGCGGCTCCGACGAGTTGCATCAGGATGAACATCGGCGCCGACGACGGCTTGATGCCGGTGAACGTGTCGGAGAGGGTGCGGGCGATCGTGACGGCGGGGTTGGCGAAGCTGGTCGACGACGTGAACCAGTACGCGCCCCCGATCCAGATCCCGACCGCGAACGCCACCACATTGGCGCGACCGGTGCGCACACAGCCGTGGATGACGAGCAGCAACCCCACCGTGGCGATGATCTCGGACAGCCAGAACGCGGGTGACGAGCGCGTCTTCGTCGAGAGCTCGATGGCCGGAAGCTCGAACATGAGATTTGCGAGCACCGCGCCGACGATGCCGCCCATGATCTGCGCGGCGATGTAGAGGGCCGAGTCCCGGGTCGTGATGCCGCCGAAGGCGCGATCCACGAGCGTCACGACCGGGTTGAGGTGCGCCCCGGAGACCGCGCCGAAGACGAGGATGAGGCCGATCAACGCGGCCGCGGTCGCGGCCGCGTTCGCGAGCAGCTCCAGGCCTGCATCGTGGGGAGACAAGCGGCTGGCCATGATCCCCGAGCCGATCACCGCGATGACGAGGAACCCCGTCCCGATTCCCTCCGCAACTAGGCGACGCGTGAGATCGAGCCCGACGCTGCCGGTGCCCGTCTCGGGCTGGTGGGCGAGGTCGGTCATGCGGCCGGCTCGGATACGCCGACGAGCTCGACGTCAGCAGCAGCGTGTCGCCGATTCGGGAGCTGCTTCGCAGCACGTCGCGTCGATCTCGGGCTCGACCGTGCGAAGCTCGCCGCCGGGCATCTCGACGTCGGAGAGCACCGTGTAGATCTCCCACGGCTCTCCGTCGGGGGCGTCCACCCACACCTTGTCCTGCACCGCGTAGCAGCACGCGACTTCGTCCTCCGTGGCGGTCGGCAGGCCCTCGCCGGCCAGCCGCTGCTGCGCCGCCGCGACCTGCTCCGCCGACTCGACCTCGACCCCCAGGTGGTTGAGGCCGCCCGGCTCGCCATCGCCCGCGATCAGGATCAGCTTCAGAGGAGGGTTCGCGACGGCGAAGTTGGCATAGCCGGGGCGAACTTTCGCGGGCGCCGTGTCGAAGAGCTTCGTGTAGAAGCCGATCGCCCGGTCGAGGTCCGCCACGTTGAGGGCAAGCTGCACCCGGCTCATCGCTGCTCCTGATATAGATTGTCGTTTGTCGATGTATCGATCATCGCGGATATATCGAGAAGTGTCAATACGAATCCGGGAGGTCGCTCATGGCCCGTGCCCCAGCCGACACCGAGGTCTGCTGCGCCCGGGTACTCGAGGCGCCACTGCGTGAGCCCGACGCCACCGAGCTGGCCCACGTCTTCGCCGCGCTCGCCGATCCGGTTCGGCTCCGGCTGCTGAGCCTCATCGCGGCCGCCGGCGAGATCTGCTCGTGCGATCTCCTCGGACCCCTCGAGCGAAGCCAGCCCACAGTGAGTCATCACACGAAGGTGCTCGCCGACGCCGGGCTGATCGCCGGCGAGAAGCGCGGTCGGTGGGTGTGGTGGTCGATCGTGCCCGCGCGCGTCGCCGATGTTCGCGCCGCGCTCGGGACAGCGGAGCCGGTGCGCGCCTAGATCGCTCCCCGAAGTCTCAGCGCGTTCTGCATCTGGACGCCGTGGACGAGATCGATCCCGGCCCCGAGTGACGCCGCGGCATGCACGGCTTCGTGCATGGCGTCCGGGGTGATCTCGAGATCGGCGCACGTGTTCGTGAACGAGTCGATGCAGTACGGACACTGCTTCGAGTGCGCGACCGCCAGGCCGATCAGCGCCTTCTCACGACGGGTCAGCGCACCATCCTCTCCGAAGACGCCGTTGTAGTACGCCCAGAACTTGTTCATGAGCGGTCGGGCGTAGTTGCCGACGTCCGTGAAGTGACCCAGGTCCCCGCGCTCGTAGTAGCTCGACGCGACGCCGTTGCCCTCGGTCGGACCGTGGGACGCCGCGCACGCGGCCAGCGCCGCCTGGGCCTCCGCCGCGCGTGGGTGGGCGGGGTCGATCGGCCGCAGGTCGCAACCCATCTTCGAGTCGTGGATCTCGAGGGGGCCGAACGCGAACTCGATCGGTCGCGTCTGCCCCGTCTCGCCCGCCACCGGGTACACCCAGTGCTTGCCACTGACCTCGGTGTGGCAGCAGTACACCGGCTGGCCGTCACCACCCTGGGGGACATGACGCCAGCCGACATCTCCGGCGCGCTCCGGCACGGCGTCGAAGATCGAGTGCACGCCGGCGCTCTCGTCTCGGAGGTCGATGCCCTTGTGGTCGAGCATGGGCGTGGCGACCGGCTCGTCGAGCATGTCGTCCTCGGCGATGTCGATCGACGAGAAGATCATGTTGATGCCGCCCGGGAACGGGTACTTGACGTAGCCGTCGGTGCAGCTGGTCTCGGTCACACCCTGCGCCGTGATCGCGTCATGCGGCAGCGCGTCTACGTCGGCCACCTTCACGTGCACGTGGATCGATTGCGCAGCCGCGACCGCGTCCGCATACGGGAACTCCGGATCGAAGAGGGCGAGGACCTCGTCGGTCTCCGAGGGCGAGAGCAACCCAAGATCGCGGAACCGGTCGAGCGTCGAAACGAACGCATCCCGGTCGAGTTGAGAGGCGATGGTCATCGGAGCTCCTCCTTGCTGTGTCCCTTGGTCGCCACCAAGAGCGAGTAGCCGGCGATCCCGTCGCGAACGGCACGGGCGGCCTGCGCGGTGCGTTCCCGGGCCAGGTCGAAGTCGACGCCGGCCAGCGCAGGCAGCTTCGCCATGCGGAACGCGACGAGCCGGGCGTCGATCTGCTCGACCATGCGCGCCAGTGCGTCGTCGTGCGACTCGGTCTTCGTGACCGTGAGCCCCGCGCCCGCCAGCATCTCGACGTACTGCTCGACGGGACGGGCGTCGGCGAGGCACGAGACCCAGCCGGCGAGCGACTGGAGCTCGGCGTCGAGGCGGGTGGGCTCGAGTGCCACGTCGGTGATGCCGACGCGCCCGCCGGGCTTCAGCACCCGCGCCATCTCGGCGGCGGCCGTCATCTTGTCGGGGAAGGTGCAGAAGGCGCACTCGCACACGACGGCGTCGACTGACGCGTCGGGGAGCGGGATGCGCTCGGCGTCGCCGAGGTGGAACCGCACCCGGTCGCCGAGCCCCTCGGAGGCGGCGGTCGCGTTCGCCTTCGCCACCGTCAGGTCACCGAGGTCGACGCCGTCGACCTCGACGCCGAACTCGGACGCGAGGAGGAACGCGGTCGTGCCCGGCCCGCTGGCGACGTCCAGCACGCGGTCGCCCGGCCGCAGCTCGAGGGACCGGGCCAGGCGACGCGTGAGATCGAGCCCACCCGGGTGGTAGCTGTCGCCGAGGATGAGCGCCACGGCATCGCGCTGGTACGCGCTGGCGCAGCAGAGCTTGAGCTCCTCGGCCGAGGGCAGCGCCTCCGCCGTGCTCATCGCAGGTTCTTGCCCACGTTCGTCGCGTCGGCCGGCACATGGTCCGACCCGTCGGCGTCGCCGTTGCCGTGCGTCTTCGAGCCGTACTTCGTGGTGAGGAGCACGGGCTGCAGCTCCTCCGCGTTGGGCACGATCGTCGGCACGGAGACACCCGACAGCTGCTCGCGCACCTCCTCGCGGTAGCCGACCGAGTTGTACGCGCAGAACGGGATCAGCCGGCCGTCGGGCGTGATCTCTTCGACGCAGCACTTCATGAGCTGCTTCACGTTCAGCGTGTACGGATCCTGGAAGTCCTGGATCACGATCATGAACGCCTTGTCGGTGATGTTCTTCAGGGCGTCGGGCAGGTCGATCCCGCACGTCGCACACTCGAGCTGCTCGGCGGTCATCTCGGTCCCGGGCGTCGCCGACGCGCTCCAGAGCTTCTCGAGCGCGCCCCGCACGGACATGTCGGGCATGACGCGGTTGCTCACGTAGTCGAGGTAGTCCTCGATCTGGACCAGCCGCGGGATCGGGACGACCTCGTCGCCGTCGACGAGGCAGTACGTGATGCTCCGGCACGTCGGAAAGCAGCACGGCACGGGGAAGAAGTCCGACTCGCGGAACCACTCCGGGCACTGGTCGGCGAGCCCGTGGACGATGTCGGCGTTCGTGAGCCGGTTCATCGGGTCGAACTCGACGTGCCGGCCCGAGTGCGTGACGGGTTGGTACGCCACTGACCGCACCGCCGGGTGCTTGATCCCGAACCGGACGATGTCGCCGAGCTCGTGGTCGTTGAGGTCGCGCTCGACGGCCGCAACGAGGGTGACGTTCAGCCCGAACTCGGCGCAGTTGTCGAGCGCCTTCTGCTTCGCGTTCCGGAGGTCGCGCCCGCGGATCTCGGTATGCGTGCGCTCGGCGAAGCCGTCGAACTGCATGTAGATGTTGGGCCGCTTCGGCAGCTCCGACATGTCCTTCATGAACTTGCGGTCGTGAGCGAGGCGCATGCCGTTGGTGTTGAGGTTGACGATCTTCACGCCCTTCTCGGCGGCCATCCGCATGAAGCCGAGGATCTCGGGGTGGATGGTCGGCTCGCCTCCAGAGAACATGACGACCTCGGGCTCGCCCTCGGAGCGCACGAACGCGTCGAGCCCGGCCTCGACCTGGTCCATCGTGAGCGAGAACCCGTCGGGCTGGTGGCCCGAGTCGGCGAAGCAGATGGGGCAGTCGAGGTTGCAGTTCGTGTTCACCTCGATGATCCCGAGACACGCGTGCTGCTTGTGCTCGGGGCAGAGACCGCAGTCGAGCGGGCAGCCGTCCTTGACCTCGGTCTGGGTCTCGAGCGGGATCGTCCCGGGCTTGTTGAAGCGCAGCGAGTCGAAGTACATCTCGGCGTCGGAGTAGAGGAGCGCCTCGAACTGGCCGTGCTCCGAGCACCGC
>DASYFC010000130.1:0-4418 GCA_036498645.1 Acidimicrobiia bacterium
GTGGCCAGGGTGCACCGTTCGGCGCCGATCGTGTCGGCGGCGCGTGAGATCTCGCCTGGAGAACGCGTTGCAAGCGTGCCGAGACACGTCAGCGCGCACAGTTCGATCGTGGCACCGAGGTCGGCGAGCTCGATGCATTGCTCGACGGTGAGGTTGGGTCCCGCCAGCTCTTCCATCGCGTGCGTGACGAGCACCTTGCCACGCCGGCCGAAGGCCTTCGCCACCTCGAGGTGCTCGGGCCAGGTCACGTGCCCGGTGGCGAGGATTGCGTCGTGCGCGGCGACGAGGTCGAGCACCTCGTGCGTATCGGGTGACAACGAGCCGTCGTCGTCGACGACCGACAGTCCCGGGCCGGGGATGCCGAGCTGCTCGCCGATCCCGTTGAGCTGGTCCTGCCGGCTGGTGAGGGTCGGCAGCCAGACGATCTTGGCGCCGATGCGCAAGGCGGTCTCGACCGCGGCCGGGTTCACGCCGCCGACCTCGCGGTCGCAGCAGATGCCGCCGAACACGCGCACCCCGTCTACGACCCGGTCGACGATGGCGGCGAGCGCGGCGGTCGGGTAGTCGTGCGACTTCAGGACGACGGCGGCGTGACGTGCCGCGGCGGCATCACGTGCCGCGTCGAGCGCGTCGACGGACCGCTCACGGTGCGCGTCAGGCCCGAAATGGCAATGGAGGTCGGCCGCGCCGGTGAGGTCGATCGTGGCCATCTCAGTCGTCGAGGCGGAAGCCGATCTTCATCGACACCTGGAAATGTCCCACCTCGCCGTTGTCGATCCACCCCCGGATCTCTGTCACCTCGAACCAGTCGAGGTTGCGCAGCGTCTCGCCGGCGCGCGAGACCCCGTTGCGGACGGCCTGCTGGAGGCTGTCGGTCGAGGTCCCGACGACCTCGGTCACGCGGTACGTGTGGTCTCCGTGAGCCGGCATCAAAGCCTCCGGGCAGCGAGTCGAGGACGGAACGGGCACACGCTACGCCCGTACGCTGCGCGGGTGCCTCGACGTCACGATGCCGACGCAGGCGGCGACGCCGCGTTGTTGGCGGCGAAGGCACAGCTGCGTGACGAAGTCTGGGACGCGCTCCGGGGCGCCGAGGTGGCGCGGTTCCCGGGGGCCGAAGGTCGCATCCCCAACTTCGTCGGCGCCGAGGCCGCCGCTGATCGTCTTCGCGCCGTGGGGGCGTGGCAAGACGCCGGCACCGTGAAGGCAAACCCCGACGCGCCGCAGTGGCCGGTCCGCCAGCGTGCTCTCGAAGACGGAAAGACGCTCTACATGGCCGTGCCGCGACTCGCCGAGGAGAAGCCGTTCTTCCTCCTCGATCCGACGCAGCTCGCCGACTCGCCGCGCCAGGCGTCATCGATCAAGGGAGCGTCGCGCTCGGCCGTCACGGTCGACGTCTTCGACCTCGAGCCCCTCGACCTGGTCGTTGCCGGGTGCGTGGCCGTGGGGGAGGACGGCGCCCGACTCGGCAAGGGCGGCGGCTTTAGTGACCTCGAGCTCGCGGTGGCGGCGGAAGCCGGGCTCATCGATCCGTCGACGGTCGTCGTCACGACGGTCCACGACCTCCAGGTCAGGGCACCGGGAGAGATCCCGACGGCCGGGCACGACATCCACGTCGACCTCGTCGTCACGCCGGAGCGCCTGATCAAGTGCTCTCGACCGCGCGGTTATAGACCTCCGCGACTGCGATGGCAGGAGCTCACGGGAGAGAAGATCTCGGCCATCCCGCTCCTGCAACGCCTCCGATAGCGTGACACGTATGTCAGGGAACGGGGGAGCGCGATGACGCGCCGGGCGGCTCCTCCGCCGGGACAGGCGCCGATGCCGGCGCCGAACGCGGCCGCCCTGCTCCGCCGCAACGCCACGGACGTCTCCATCCGCGACCGGCCGGCGGTGAAGTTCGGCGACCGCGTGTGGACGCACGGCGAGTACGTCGACGAGGCGTCTCGCTGGGCCCAGCTCTTCCTCGCCCGCGCGTCTGCCGGCCGGGCGATGCACGTGGGGGTGTTGCTCGACAACACGCCCGACTATCTCTTCGCGCTCGGCGGCGCCGCACTGGCGGGTGCAGCGGTCGTGGGGCTCAATCATACGCGGCGCGACGAGCACCTTCTGCACGACATCGAGCACACGCACGTGGGGTTGATCGTGACCGAGCCGCGTCACGCGCCGCTGCTCGAGCCGATCGTGGGGCGACTGCCGACCGAGGCCGACAATCTGCTCGTCTCCCGCCGCTTCGTCGACGGCGGCGATCCGGCCCCGAGCGTAGGCAAGCCGCTCGAGGATGCCCTCGCCGGCGTCACCGCAGCGGATCCCGGGCTCGATCCGGACCCCGACAGGCTGTGGGGGCTCATCTTCACGTCCGGCACGTCCGCCGCGCCCAAGGCCGTCATCTGCAGCCAGCGGAGGTTCATGGTCACGGGCAACCGGATGGGCATGATCATGGACCTCGGGCCCGACGACGTCGGCTACGTGTGCATGCCCCTCTTCCACTCGAACGCGTTGATGGTCGGGTGGGCGCCGTCGATCGTGTACGGCGCGTCGGTGGGCTTGGGCCGCCGGTTCAGCGTCTCGCGGTGGCTGACCGACGTCCGCCGGTACGGCTCGACGTATTTCAACTACACGGGGAAGCCGCTCGCGTACCTCCTGGGGACACCCGAGCTCCCGGACGACGCCGACAACCCGCTGCGGGTCGCATTCGGCAACGAAGGCTCACCCGAGGTCGTCGAAGCGTTCTCGCGTCGGTTCGGTGTGGACGTCATTGACGCATACGGAGCCACCGAGGGCGGCGTGGCCGTCGATCGCGACGCCGAGGAACGCGCAGGCGCGCTCGGGAAGGTCGTGCCCGCGGTCAAGGTCGTCGACGAAGATGGCAAGGAACGCCCGCGCGCACGCTTCGACGGCGAAGGCCGGCTCCTCAACGCCGACGAATGCGTCGGCGAGATCGTCAACACCGGCGGCGCCGGTCCCTTCGAGGGCTATTACAACAACCCCGACGCGAACGAGCGGACGCTTCGTTTCGGCTGGTACTGGACCGGCGACCTCGGATACCTGGACGACGACCGCTATCTGTACTTCGCCGGACGCAACGCCGACTGGCTGCGCGTCGACGGCGAGAACTTCCCTGCCGGCCCGATCGAGTCGGCGTTGAGCCGGCACCCCGACGTGGTGCTGGCAAGCGTGTACGGGGTGCCCGACGACCAGGCCGGGGATCAGGTCATGGCCGGGCTGGTGCTCCGCGACGGCGCGGTGTTCGACCCCACCGCCTTCGCGGCGTGGATCGACGCCCGAGACGGGATCGGTCCGAAATGGCGGCCGCGCTACGTGCGCATCCTGCGCGACCCACCGACCACCGGGACAAACAAGATCGTCAAGCGGAGCCTCGTTCACCAGAAGTGGCGCGCCGACCAGGTCGACGGCGACCCCGTGTACGTGCGCGCCCGTGGTGAGTCCGCCTACCGCGCGTTCACCGCCGACGACGAGCGCGACCTGCACACCTCGTTCGTGCGCTACAAGCGCGACCGCTTCTGGGACCTCTAATGGACCTCAGCTTCAGCGAGGAGGAGCGCGCCTTCGCCGCCGAAGTGCGCGAGTGGCTGACCGCGAACGTCGAGCACCCGCCGCCTTTCGGATCGGTGGACGAGGAGGTGGCGTGGGGGAGGCGGTGGCAGGCAAAGCTGGCGGCCGGACGTTGGATCGGCATTCACTGGCCGGCCGAGTACGGAGGACGCGGCGCGTCGCCCGTCCAGGTCGCGATCTTCAACATGGAATACGCACGAGCTCGCGCTTCCCAGCCGGTAAACCGCGTCGGTATCAACCTCGCCGGACCGACCCTGCTCGCGCACGGTACCGACGAGCAGCGTCAGCGATGGCTTCCGCGGATCCTCACCGCCGAGGAGATCTGGTGCCAGCTGTTCAGCGAGCCGGGTGCGGGGAGCGACCTGGCGTCGTTGACCACGCGCGCCGAACCCGTGGACGACGGCTGGCTGCTCAGCGGGCAGAAGGTATGGACGAGCTACGCGCGCCACGCCCGATGGGGGATATGTCTGGCTCGAACCAACGCGGAGGCTCCCCGGCATCGGGGCATCTCGTATCTGGTCGTCGACATGGAAGCGCCCGGCATCGACGTCCGGCCCCTGGTCCAGATCACCGGGGAGGCGGAGTTCAACGAGGTGTTCCTCGACGAGGTGTTCGTACCTTGCGACCACCTCGTCGGTGAGCTCGACCAAGGCTGGGCGGTCGCGAACACAACGCTCGCGCACGAGCGCGGCACCTCGTTCCCCTTCAAGGAGCAGGTCGTCCACGAGGTGTTCCTGGACGACTTGTACGCGCTGGCTGCCGAGCGGCGCGAGCTCGCGGAACCCGAGGTCGCCGACGCGCTCGCGCAGGCATTCGTCGAGCTGCGCGTCCTCCGCTTGCAC
>DASYFC010000131.1:0-4930 GCA_036498645.1 Acidimicrobiia bacterium
CCTCCTGTCGGTCCGAAGCGCTCGGTCTTGATCCGGTGCGGGTCGTGCCCGAGCTGCACGAGCAGATCGGCCACGTGCTCGACGAAGCCGGTCGGGCCGCAGACGAACACCCGAAGCTGCGCGCCCGGGTCGGCGCCGAGCTCGCGGAGCATGTCGACGTTGACGCGCCCGGCCCAGCCTGACCACCCCGGCGGCTGCTCGCGGGTGAGCGTGTAGCGGACGGTGACGCCGTGCTCGTCGTACATCGCGAGCTCGTCGCGATAGAGCGCGGCCTCCCACGACCGCGCCGACACGAGCACGGTCGCCTCCGCCGCGCTCTTCGCCGCGGCGCGATGACGCAGCATCGCCATGAGCGGGACGAGCCCGGAGCCACCGGCGAGCAGCAGGAGAGGACCGCCGTCGGCTGCCTCCCAGGTGAAGTAGCCGCCGATCGGTCCCCGGAGCTCGAGCTGGTCGCCGGGGTGGAGCTCGCCGGTCAGATACGGCGAGACCTCGCCGTCGTCGAAGCGCACGACCGTGAGTGCGAGGTGCGAGTCTTCCGGCGGCGACGCGATCGAGTACGAACGCTCCGCCTGGTAGCCGTCCTCGGCGGTCAGACGGACATCGACGTGCTGACCCGCGAGATGCCCGGGCCAATCCGGTACGTCGAGGATCAGCGTCGAGGCGGTCGGCGTCTCGGGCTGCAACCGGTCGACAGTCGCGACGCGCCACGTCAAGGGCGCGCGCCGCGGCATCAGTCGCTCCAATACCTCTGTTCCTTCCAGGGGTCACCGCGGTTGTGGTACCCGTTTGTCTCCCAGAAGCCCGGCTCGTCGTGGTCGAGGAGCTCGAGACCCCGCACCCACTTCGCGCTCTTCCAGAAGTACAGGTGCGGAACGAGCAGGCGCGCCGGCCCGCCGTGAATGGGCTCGAGCGGTTCGCCGTCGAACTCGTAGGCCACCCACGCCTGCCCGTCGGTGACGTCGGCGAAGGGGAGGTTCGTCGTGTAGCCCCCGTCGCAGAACGCCGACACGAACTCGGCGGCGGTGTCGACGTGTTCGAGCAGGACGTCGACCGAGACGCCCTTCCATGCGGTGTCGAGTTTGGACCACTTCGTCACGCAGTGGATGTCGGACCGGATCTCCTCGCTCGGGAGCGCGAGGAACTCCTCCCACGACCACGACGCCGGCTCGTCGACGGCGCCGGTGATCGAGAATGTCCACTGATCGAGGGACACGGAGGGCGTCGGGCCTGCCGACAGCACGGGAAAGTCGTCGACGACGTACTGGCCGGGAGGAATCCGGGTCGGGTCGACGTCCCGGCGCCGGCGGCCCCCGAACCCACGCGAGATCAACGGGCTCATGCTTGTCCTGCCATGACCACCATTCCTACTCCACCCCGAGGATGGCCGTGCTCGCCGACGAGAACCAGCCGCCGGTGCCGTTCACGCACGCGAGCTGGGCGCCCGCCACCTGCCGGCCCGCGGCCTCGCCGCGGAGCTGACGCACCGCCTCGACGAGCAGGAAGATGCCCCGCATCCCCGGGTGGCACGCCGACAGGCCGCCGCCGTCGGTGTTGGTCGGGAGCGCCCCGTCGACGCGCATGGTGCCGCCCTCGACGAACGGCCCGCCGTCGCCCTTCTTGCAGAAGCCGAGCGCCTCGAAACTGAGCAGCACCATGGGCGTGAAGGCGTCGTAGATCTCGCACACGTCGATCTCGTCCGGGCTCACGCCGGCGCGCTCGAACGCAAGACTCCCCGAGCGCGCTGCCGGCGACTCGGTGAAGTCCTCCCACTCGCTCATCGTGGTGTGGGAGACGGCCTCGCCGGTGCCGAGCACCCACACCGGCGTTCGCGCCAAGTCGCGCGCGCGATCCTCCGAGGTGAGCACGACCGAGCCGCCGCCATCGGATCGGATGCAGCAATGCAATGTCGTGAGAGGGTCGGCGATCAGCGGCGAGCCGTTCACCTCCTCGATCGTGATCGGTTCGCGGTAGTACGCGTCCGGGTTCAGCGACGCGTTCTGACGCGTCGACACGGAGATCTCGGCCAGCTGGTCGATCGTGGTGCCGAACTCGTGCATGTGGCGCCGGGCGGCCATGGCGTACTTGGCGATCAGCGTGTGCCCGAACGGCGCGTCGAACTGCACGGGGCCGCGGCTCCCGAACGAGAGGTTGGCGCGGCGGTCTCGCCGTTTCAGATCCGCCCGCGCCGTCGAGCCGTACGCGAGCACGACGACCTCGGCGTGCCCTTCCGCGATCGCGGCGGTCGCGTGCTCGACCATGAACTCCCAGGTGGCACCGCCGACGCCGGTGCCGTCGACCCACGTCGGCCGCAGACCGAGGTACTCGGCGACTTCGATCGGGGCGAGCAGGCCGGTCCCGCAGGACGCGAAGCCGTCGACGTCGCGTTTCTCGAGGCCGGCGTCGGCGAGGGCGCGGCTCGCGGCCTGGTAATGGAGCTCGAACGGCGATTTGTCGTCGACGCGGCCGCAGTCCGACAGCGCGGCCCCGACGATCGCGACGCGCCGGGCCATCCCGCTCGCTATCTCGAGCGCCAGTCGATGCGCGTGCCCGACTCGAACAGCTTCTGGCCCTCGGCGATGGAGTCCTGGTTCGTCCCGAGCCCCACGTACGCGTACCCCAGGCGCAATGCCTGGCGCTGACCGAGCTCGCGCGCGCCCCAGATGGCGCGGACGGTGCCCTCGATCGCGAGGGGCGGCTGCGACGCGATCGCGTTCGCGGCCCATGCCGTCCGCTCGTGCAGCTGCTCCTTGGGCGCGATCTCCGACACGAGCCCGATCTCGAATGCCCGGCGGGCCGACAGGCGTTCGTAGTTGCCGAGCAGCGAGAGCCGCATGATCTCGCCGAACGGCATGATCCCCGACATGTGGATGGGCTCGAACGCCGCCGTCATCCCGTACGTCACGTGCGGGTCGAAGAACGTCGCGTGCTCGGCGGCGATGATGAACTCGACCTCGCCCAGCATGTAGAAAGCGCCGCCGCAGGCGATGCCGTTCACGGCCGCGATGACGGGCTTCCAGAGGTCGGAGCTCTTCGGGCCGATGTTGTCGCCCGGATCGTTGAACATGAAGGGCGTGCTGCCGGAGCCCACGACGTCGCGATCGGTGGTGTCGTCACCCTCGTCGCCCATCTGCTCCATGCGGTCGATGCCCGTGCAGAAGGCCCTCTCGCCGGCGCCGGTGAGGACGACGCAGCGAACGTCGTCATGGCGGCGAAGCCCGCGCCACAACGCGTGCAGCTCGCGCTGCATGAGCGAGTTGAACGCGTTCAGGCGGTCCGGCCGGTTGAGCGTGACCCAGGCGACGCCGTCGCGCTCCTCGTAGAGGAGCGTCTCGAAGTCGGTGTCCACTTTCGGAGGCTAACGCTTCTGCTGTGCGGCGATGCCGGGGTTGACCGTGTGGAAGACGTACTTGTTGAGGATGCCGCCGACGTCGGCGGCGTCCCACCGGGCGGGCTTGCCTTCGTTGTCGGTGGCGAAGAACTCCTCGCCCATCTGCCACGGCTGGTACACGCAGAGCGAGTTGCCGACCATGCGCAGCACCTGGCCGGTCGTCGGCTTTGACTCGTCGGACGCGAGCCACGCCACGGCCGGAGCCGAGTTCCCCGGGTTCATGCCGTCGAACTCGGTGTACTCCTCCGGGTTCTTGATCGTGATGTCCTGCCGGGCCTGGCCGACCATACGCGTGAAGCCGCCGGGACCGATGCAGTTGGCGCGAACGCCGTAGCGGGTCAGCTCGAGGCTGGCGATGATCGTCATCGCCGCGATCCCGGCCTTGGCCGCGCCGTAGTTCGACTGGCTCGCCTGGCCCTGCAGCCCGGCGCTCGAGACCGTGTTGACGATCGAACCGCTCGGCTGGCGACCCTCCTTCGACTCGGTGCGCCAGTAGGCCGAGGCGTGGTGCATGGTGCTCCACGTTCCCTTGAGGTGCACGCGGATGACCGAGTCGAATTCGTCCTCGCCCATCGTGAACAGCATCTTGTCCCGTAGGATCCCGGCGTTGTTGACGAGCGCGTCGAGCTTCCCGAACGCTTCGACCGCGGTGTCGATGATGCTCTTGGCGCCGTTGAAGTCGGCGACGTCGTCGTAGTTCGCGACCGCCTCGCCGCCCCGGCCCTTGATGACGTCGACGACCTCGTCGGCGGTGCGCTTGTCGGCGCCCTCACCCGTCACCGAGACGCCGAGGTCGTTCACGACGACCTTGGCACCCTGGTCCGCGAGCTCGATGGCCTCGCCCCTCCCGACGCCGTTGCCCGCGCCGGTGACGATCGCGACCTTGCCGTCCAGCAACCCCATTTGCGCGTCCTTCTCCCCGCGTTGAAAACTGACGTCGGCGTCACGGTATCGCGGTCGTTCACGCGCCCGTCAAACAGCGCGGGGCGGACCGCTCGGAGTGCGCGGGAACCGCGCAAGAGAGCTTGGAAGGGACGGATGGCCCTCGACAGCAGCGTCATCGGCAAGCCGACCGGTGCACACCGTGTGACCATCGAGCGCGGGCCTGTCTCCAACTTCGCCCGCGCGCTCAAGGACGAGAACCCCGTGTACCACGACCCGGCCGCGGCCGAGGCCGCCGGGTTCGGCGGTATCCCGGCCCCACCGACGTGGTCGTTCGCGATGCAGTTCTGGGGGCGCTTCGCCGAGGACCAACCCGAGGACCCGTCCGGCGGCGAGAACCCCATGCACAAGGTGATGGGGGAGCTGTTCGCCAGGGGCGGTCTCGTGCTCCACGGTGAGGAGGAGTTCACGTACCACCGGCCGATCGTGGTCGGTGACGTACTGGTCGGCGAGGGACGCATCGTCGACCTGTACGAGAAGGAGAGCAAGGGCCGCACGATGACGTTCGTCGTGACCGAGACCGTGTGGCGCGACGAGAAGAGCGGCGAACCGGCGGTGACGGAGCGCTTCAACCTCATCCATCGCTCGTAGGCGTCC
>DASYFC010000132.1:0-6770 GCA_036498645.1 Acidimicrobiia bacterium
CGCACTGGCGCGCGATCTGTATCGGTCCCTGCACGAGAAGCTGCTCGTGTTGCCGGACGCCACCCGAGTGTTCCCCGCCCACGGTGCCGGATCGGCGTGCGGCAAGAACCTCTCGACCGAGACGCAGTCGACGATCGGCGAGCAGCGCCGCGCGAACTACGCGCTCCAGCCCATGAGCGAGGCCGAGTTCGTCGGGCTCGTCACGGAGGGTCAGCCGCTCCAGCCCGTGTACTTCTCGTTCGACGCGCAGCGCAACCGCCAGGCGCACGACCTGCTCGACGAGGCTGAGCCGCCGCCGCCGCTCACGCTCGAAGAGCTCGTCGCGCGACGCGACGCCGGCACAGCCGTCCTCGACACGCGGGAGCCGCTGGACTTCGCCGCCGGCCACCTGCGGGGATCGGTCAACGTGGGGCTGCACGGACGCTTCGCCGAGTTCGGCGGCGACGTGCTCGCGCCCGACCGTCCCCTGGTGCTCGTGAGCGAGCCGGGCACGGGGCTCGAAGCCAAGGTGCGGCTCAGCCGCATCGGCTTCGATCGCATCGACGGCGAGCTCGCCGACCCGGTGCGCGCGCTCCTCGAGCACCCGGAGGTCGTCGAGCCGAGCTCGCGTCTCACCGTCGCCGATCTGGAGGACCGTCACGACGAGGTGGATGCGCTCCAGGTCGTCGACGTGCGCAACCCGGGCGAGACGGCGGGCGGCGTGATCCCCGGCGCCGCCAACCTGCCGCTCCCGCGGCTCACGGAACGGATGAGCGAGCTCGACCCGACGCGCCCTACCGTCGTGTACTGCGCGAGCGGCTACCGATCGTCGATCGCCGCCAGCGTTCTCGCCGCCGCCGGCTTCGACGACGTGTCCGACCTGCTCGGCGGGTACGAAGCATGGAAGCTGCAGCAGGCCGGGCGGGAGAAGGAGTCGAAGGCATGACACCGCCCGACGTGGACCACATCGATCCGACCGAGGGCAGGCGCCGGGTCGACGCCGGCGCCCTACTGCTCGATGTGCGCAACGCGGGCGAGTGGCACGCGGGCCACGCCGAGGGCGCGGCATGGATCCCGATGGGCGAGCTCGCGGAACGCCAGGACGAGCTCCCCACGGACCGCGAGATCGTCGTCATCTGCAAGACGGGCGCTCGGTCGGCCCAGGTCGCGAAGGCGCTGGTCGCCGCCGGCTACGGCGCCGTCAACGTCGCCGGCGGGAGCGAAGCCTGGCAAGCGGGGGGCCTGGCGATCGTCACCGACGACGGCCGACCCGGCACCGTCGCCTGAGGACGCGGATGCCGCGCTACGTCGGCCAGCGGATCCCGCAGATCCAAGTGGGCGGTGAGCTCGCCGACGACGTGCTCGTGGACGTCCGCGATCCGGGCGAGTTCGGGGCCGGACACGCGCCGGACGCGTGGTCGATCCCGCTCGACCAGCTCGAAGCCCAACGCTTCACCTTGCCCATGAACAGGAGGCTCGTCGCGATGTCCCGCACGGGCGAGCGGAGCGCCGACGCCACCGTCGAACTGCGTGAGATGGGCTTCCAGGCCGTGAACTTCGACGGCGGGTTGGAGGCGTGGGCGGCCGCGGGTGGAGCGATCGTCACCGACGACGGCGGACCCGGCCGGCTGGCCTGACCCGTGCGGCGGGCCGCGCTCCTGCTCGTGGTCACACTCGCGGTCGCGGTCGGGTGCGCCGGCGGGACGAGCGCGCGCAACAGTGCGCCGGCGCCGAGGAGCCCGGCCGACATCCCCGTTCCGAGGACGCCGGCCGCGACGGCTGCGTCACTGAAGCAGGTGGAGCGCGCCCTCCGCGCGCCGAAGACCCGGTCCGCCGACCTCCCCCGCCTCGGCTGGGAGCAACAGATCGCGTACCGGGCGTTGACCGCCCACCCCGGCTGGTTGCGACGTGTGCTGGCGAAGCTGCCCGCCGACGTGCAGCCGATCGTGACCGCCAACGACCGCGCCGGGCGCGACTTGGCGGCGCTCGGAGGAGAAGGACCGCGGTCACGACAGCTTCCCGACTGGCAGATCGCATCGCCCCTGCCGGTCGATGTGCTCCGCTCCTACTACTCCGAAGCCGAAGCGGCGACCGGCATCCCGTGGGCGTACTTCGCGTCCATCCATCTCGTCGAGACCAGGTTGGGGCGGATCCGCGGGACGAGCACCGCGGGCGCGCAGGGCCCGATGCAGTTCATCCCCGAAACGTGGGCGCGCTACGGGCAGGGCGACATCAACGACAACCACGACGCGATCCTCGCCGCAGGACGGTTGCTGCAGGCGAACGGCGCGCCCGGCGACATCGGTCGGGCGTTGTTCCGCTACAACAACAGCCAGCGGTACGTCGACGCGGTACAGACGTACGCGCAGCTCATGCTGTCGGACGAGCGCGCCTTCCTCGGCTACTACCACTGGCAGGTGTTCTCCGCGACGACCAAGGGCACGTTCGTGCTGCCCGAGGGCTACCCGGACAAGGCGGCGCGCCGCGTCACGCCTTCGAGCGGCTGACCGGCTTCCACACCGTCTCGCCGCGTCCCTCGGCGCGGGAGCCGAGGCCGCGGCGTAGGCCCGGCGGCCGCCGCCGGCCGGTGGGGGGTCCTCCGGCGAGGGCGAGCGGCCGCCGGAGCCACCGAGAACCGGATCGGAGGTCACCCGGCGAGCGGAAAGGGGCGGCCCCCTTGGGACCCCCGTTCCCCCTCTTTGGGTCCCCGACGGCGGAAAGTCTTACATGTCCGGGATGACCGTGTCTTGGTCGAGTGGGCGAGTTCGGGCGCGGAGCCACGTTTTGGCGCGTCGCACCATGGGGGGTGGGCCAGACTCGCGGCATGGCGGCGGCGGCGATCCTCGTGCTGTCCTTTGCGGTCGGGGCCATCCCGTTCTCGTACGTCGCGGGCCGGCGGGCTCGCGGGGTCGACCTCCGCCGGGTGGGGACGGGCACCGTCTCCGGCACGTCCCTGTACCGGGTCGCCGGGTTCGGGCCACTGGCGGCGGCGGGCGTCCTCGACGTCGCCAAGGGCGCGGCGGGCCCGGGCCTGGCCATGGCGGCGGGTCATCCGGCGCTGGCGGCCGTCGCCGGCGGCGTGGCCGTCGTCGGCCACAACTGGTCGCCGTTCCTCCGCGGCGCCGGCGGGAGGGGCATCTCCCCCGCGCTCGGCGCGCTGCTGGTCGTCGCGTGGCCGGGCGCCGTGATGCTGCTCGCCGGCATGATCCTCGGGAAGGTGTTCGGCGAGACCGCGGTTGGCGCCCTCGTGGCCGAGGTAGCACTGACGCCGGTACTGGCCGTGACGCACGGCGCGGTCGGCGCGCTCGCCGGCGTCTCCATCGCGATCCCGATGCTGGTGAAGCGCGTCGTCGGCAACGCGCCGGCGAAGCCCCCGCGCGGTCAGACGTACTGCAATCGCATCCTGTACGACCGCGATGACCGCGTAGCCTCCCAGACGCCGTGAGCGTCGGGACGCTCGTCCGCCGCCAGAGTTACAGAGACCTGCTCGTCGGGCAGGCCGTCTCCGCGCTCGGCGACTGGATGGGCACGATCGCGTTCATGGCGCTCACGCTCGCGATCACGGGGTCGCCCGCCGCCGTCGGCGGGATTCTCGCGCTGCGGCTCATCCCCGCTGCGATCGGCGGCCCGCTCGCGGCGCGGGCGGCGAGCCGCTGGGACCGCCGGCGCACGATGCTCACGATGGACGCGGCACGCGCGGCGATGATCGCGCTCGTCCCGTTCGTGCGCGGCCTGTGGTGGATCTACCTGTGGGCGTTCCTCGTCGAGGTGGCGAGCATCGTGTTCCTCCCGGCGCGCGACGCGTCGATCCCCGACATCGTCGATCGCAACGAGCTCCCCCTCGCCAACGGACTGATCCTGGGCTCGTCGTACGGGAGCATTCCGTTGGGCGCGGCGGCGTTCGCCGCGGTTGCCGCCCTCCCGGGGAGCGATATCGGAGGCCGGACGCACGCGTTGGTGTTCTGGATCGACGCGCTGACGTTCCTCGTGTCCTTCTTCTGCATCGCCCGCGCAACGGATCTCGCCGGTGCTGCGGCCGCCGATCAGCCCACCGAGAAGGTCAGCTTCCGGGGCGCCTTCCGGATCCCGCTCGTCCGGGCGGTGATGCCGGCTGCAGCCGCGGTCGCGCTGGGGCTGGGCGCGCTGTTCTCGACCGGCATCGTGTTCGTGCGCGAGGTCCTCGACGCCAGTGACGCCGAGTTCGGCTGGCTCATCGCGTTGTTCGGCGCCGGCGCCGTGCTCGGCATCGCCGCGCTGCAACGCGCGCCGGTCGGCGACGCGATACAGCGCACCGCGCTCGGGACGCTCGTGATCGGGGTCGTCGTCGCCGTGTTCAGCTTGTCGCCTGATCTGTGGGTGGCGTACCTGGGCGCGGTCGGCTTCGGCGCCGCCGCCGCCTTCACGCTCGCCGCCGGGATGGGCGCGTTGCAGTCGCAGCTCGACGGGCAGGAGCGCGTCCTCGCCTTCGCCGCGTTCCACGTCGTGATCAGGGTGGCGCTCGCCCTGGCGGCCGTCGGCGCCGGGCTCGCCGCCGCCCTGCTCGGCGCCGTGACCTGGCCGCTGATCGGCCGGCTCGAACCCTCGCGAGTCGTGCTCCTGTGCTCGGGACTGCTGGTCGTCGCGAGCGCGGCAGCCGTACGCGAACGGCGTCGGGCGCAGTGACCGTCGCCATCGTCACCGACAGCGCCGCGGCCCTGCCCCCCGAGCTGGTTGCGAAGCACGGGATCACCGTCGTGCCGATGTGGCTCACGATCGGTGGCGAATCCGTTCGCGAAGGCGAGCGGCCGCTGAGCGAGCTTCTCGGTGACGAGCGCGTCTCGACGTCCGGCCCCGCGCCGGGCGAGTTCGAGGACGCCATCGAGTCGCGCCTCGGCGACGACGGGGTCCTCGTCCTCACGATCGCCGCCAGCATGAGCGGCACGCACGAGTCGGCGGCGATCGCCGCCGGTCAGCTCGGCGACCGCGTGCGCGTGGTCGACACCGCGACTGCGGCGGGCGCCGAAGCTCTGGTCGTGCTGGCGGCGGCGGCCGCCGCCGAACGGGGCGCGACGCTCGACGAGGCGGAGGCCGAGGCCAAGGACGTCGTCGAGCGCGTGCAGCTCGTCGCCGCCGTCCCGAACCTCGACCACCTCGTGCGCAGCGGCCGCGTCCCGGGTATCGCCGGCTGGGCCGGGCGACGCCTCCGCATCAACCCTCTGTTCGAGTTCCGCGGCGGACGGGTCCACCGGCTGCGGCCGGCGCTCAGTCCCGATGCCGCCACCGACCGCATGGTCGGACGCCTCCTGCGCTCACGCGAGCCGAACACCCGGCTGCACGTGGCCGCGCTGCACGCGCTGGCACCCGGCGCGGCCGAAGGTCTGCTCGAGCGGGTCGAGGCCGAGGTCACGCCGGCGACGAAGTTCGTCGGCGAGTTCGGGTCGGTGATGGTCGTGCACACCGGGCCCGGCCTCTACGGCCTCGCCTGGTGGTGGGAGCCGGACGGCGACGACGTCTAGGCGCGTGCGCAGAGCCCGTTGACCGGGCTCAGGTACGCACCTCGATCGCGAGGGCCCAGTCGACGGCGTCGCGGATCGCCGGGACCGACTGCGGCGCGAACGCGTGACCCATGTCGGGCACGATGCGGAGCCGGCGCGGCTCACCCGCGACCTCGTAGAGCTCGGCGGCGTCGGACGCGGGCACGAACCTGTCGGCGGCGCCGTGCAGGAACGCCACCGGCGCCTGCACGTTCGGGACGAGCTCGATCGGCGGCTCCGGGTTCGTCCAGCGCGGGGCGATCTGCACGCCCATCCATCGTGACGCCACCGCCCGCCCGACCCGGGTGCGGGTGAGCCCGGCGGCCAGCACGCCCTGCACGTTGCGGGGAAGTCGCCACTGCGCCGGGCAGCTCACCGACACCACACCGGCGAGCCCGTCGGTATGCGCTGCGTACCGCAACGCGGCGATCGCCCCCATCGACGCGCCGACGAGCACGACGCGGTCGTTGCGCTCGCGCGCGGCCTCGACCGCGGCGGCGACGTCGTGACGCTCGAGGTCGCCCAGTGTCGAGTGCCCTTCCGACGTGCCGTGGCCGCGCGCGTCGTAACACACGACGTCGACGCCATCGGCGTGCAGCGCGTCCGCCACGTCGCACACGGCGGGGTCGTTGGCCGACGCCGTGAACCCGTGCACGAGGACGACGATCGCGCGCGGCGCGTCCGTACGCACCCAGTGACGGCCGGTCAGGACGACGTCGTCGGTCGTGGTGAAGAGTTCTCTCGGCGCCGCCCCGCCCCGGGCAGCCTCTCTCGGGTTGATGCACTCACAGTGCCACAACCTGGTCGCGTCCGGGGGGTCGGGGCGGGGCCGCCGTGCGACCCGGCGGTAGCCTCGAGGAAATGGACCCGCCGCGCCGACCGCCGGCCTTCGATCGGGCCGAAGCGCTCGGACGCCTTGCAACAGAGCAGTTCGACGTGCTCGTGGTGGGCGGCGGGATCACCGGCGCCGGTGTCGCCGTCGACGCCGCCACCCGGGGATTGCGCACGGCGCTCGTCGAACGGGACGATTTCGCATCGGGGACGTCGTCGAAGAGCTCGAAGCTCGTGCACGGCGGGCTCCGCTACCTGCAGCAACGCGAGGTCGGCCTCGTCTACGAGGGCCTGGCCGAGCGCCAGATCGCGCTGCGCAACGCCCCCCACCTCGTGCGGGTCCTCCCTTTCCTCATCCCTGTGCTCACCAAGGACGGTGCCATCAGCCGGCGCCTCGCGCGCGCCCTGGGCGGCGCCCTGTGGATGTACGACCTCACCGGTGGGTTG
>DASYFC010000133.1:0-36936 GCA_036498645.1 Acidimicrobiia bacterium
GCCGGCGCCGCCCAGGAGCACGAGCGGGAACAGGAACGTGTCCGTGCCGCCGAGGACGGAGAACCCGTCGACGGCGTTCGTGAGGCGCAGGAGCTCGAGCGTGTCGTCGTCGAGCGCGGCCGGGGCCTGCTTGACGCCGGCGAAGTTCGGAGTGCGCGCGAGCTCGTGCAGGTTCTGCGCGCTCAGGTTCCGACCGGTTCGGGCGGGGATGTTGTAGACGACGAGCGGCACCGGGCTCACTTCCGCAACCGCCTTGAAGTGGGCGACGATCCCGGCCTCCGACGGACGCACGTAGTACGGCACGACGGTCAGCGCGGCCACCAACGCCGGCGTGCCCGCCAGTTCCTTCACCGCCTGACGGGTCGTTCGCGTGTTGTTCGTACCGGCGCCGACGATCAGCTGCGCCGAACGCTCGGCGCACACCTTCGAGCACGCGGCGATCACCGCGTGCTTCTCGTCGGGATCGAGCGCGGTCGACTCGCCGGTGGTCCCGAGCGCGACGATCCCTGCCGCGCCGGCATCGAGATACTCGTGGCAGAGACGCTCGAGGGCGTCGATCGCCACCGACCCGTCGCCGGAGAACGGCGTGATGATCGGGATGTAGACGCCGCGGAGGTTCGCGTCGGTCGCCATCGACCGAAGGCTACCTTGCGCCGCTCAGAACCGGCCCGGCATAGCCTCGCCGCGGCGATAGAGGAGAGAAGTGTCCGAGCCGTGGCAGACAATCCTGACGCTGGCAGCCGGCGTCGCGACCGGGGTGCTGTCCGGGATGTTCGGCGTCGGCGGTGCGGTGGTGTCGACGCCGGCGATCCGCGTCCTCGGCGCGACCCCGCTCGAGGCCGTCGGGTCGACCATCCCGTCGGTGATCCCGTCGGCGGTCAGCGGCTCCCTCCGGTACCGGCGGGAGGGGCTCATCATCGGACGGGTTGCCCTCTGGACGCTGGCCGCCGGTCTGGCCGCCACCGTCGGCGGGGCGCTCCTCACCGGCGCCGTCCCGGGCAACGGCCATCTCCTCATGATCGCGACTGCGGCCCTCCTCGCGTTCACGGCCTTTCGCATGGCGCGAGTGCCGAGCGGGGCACCGGCACGCGCGCAGAACCCGGTCGACGTCGAGGACCCGGTCGGCGACCTTGCCGCGCCCGCAAGCGACCTCGTGCTCGCGCACGAACGGGATCCCGACCGGTCGTCGCCGCTCCACCGCCGGGCCGAGGTCTGGCGACTCGGATTGATCGGCCTCGCCGCCGGCGGCCTCAGCGGCCTGCTGGGCATCGGCGGCGGTGTCCTCATGGTGCCCGCGTTCGCGACCTGGGTACGGCTGAGCGTCAAGGAGGCGGTGGCCACGTCGCTCTTGTGTGTCGGCGCGCTCGCCGTTCCGGGAATGGTCACGCACGCCGTGCTCGGCAACATCGACTGGGCGTTCGCGATCCCCCTGTCGATCGCAGTGATCCCGGGCGCGCGGATCGGAGCCCATCTCGCGATCCGGTCCTCTGATCGCGGGTTGCGCCTCGCGGTGGCGATCGTGCTCGGATCGATCGCCCTGGCCTACGGGGCGGGCGAGATCATCGCGCTGGCCTTCTAATCGCCCGACAGCGCACGCGCCCGTGCGAACACGTCGTCGAGCATCTGCTCGGTCAGCTTGCCCGTGAAGGTGTTCTGCTGGCTGGGGTGGTAGCAGCCGAGCACGACCGCCCGCTCGGTGGAGACCTCGACGCCGTGCCCGAACGGCGGGCGCGGTGAGGGCAAGGGCGATCCGCTCTCGGCGAGGACCCGTGCGGTGGCGTCGTACGCGAACTTCCCGAGCACGACGATCACCCGTACTCGTTCGAGGAGGGCCAATTCACGGACCAGGTAGGGCAAGCACCGGTCGCGCTCTGCGGGTGTCGGCTTGTTCGCGGGCGGCGCGCAGCGCACCGCGGCGGCGACGTACGCGTCCCGGAGCTCCAGTCCGTCGTCGGCACGGACGGAGGTCGCCTGATTCGCGTACCCGGTGCGGTGGAGCGCGCCGAACAGCCAGTCGCCGGAGCGATCGCCGGTGAAGATCCGCCCCGTGCGATTCCCGCCGTGGGCGGCCGGCGCCAGGCCGACGACGAGCACCCGAGCCGCCGGATCACCGAATCCCGGTACGGGGCGCCCCCAATAGCTCTCGTCGCGGAAGGCGGCGCGCTTCTCGTGGGCGACGCGCTCGCGCCACTCGACGAGTCGCGGGCACGCCCGGCACGCGACGATCTCGTCGGTCAGCGCCGTGAGCGCGGCCTGAGCCGGCGCACCTCTGCCCACGCTCCGGATCGTATGCGTGCCAGTACGGTGCGGGCCCATGCGCGTCCTGCTGATCGTCAACGAGACGGCGACGGCGGTGACCGCGCGGCGGCGGGTGCTCGTGCAGCGCGTGCTGGGCGCCGATCACAAGCTCGAGGTGGAGGAGACGTCGCGGCGCGGGCACGCCACCCGCATCGCCCGCGGCGCCGCGCTCGACGGCGTCGAGGTCGTCGTCGTGCTCGGCGGCGATGGGACGCTCAGCGAGGCCGCCGACGGGCTCGCCGGCACCAGCACCGCGCTGGCGCCGTTGCCGGGCGGATCGACCAACGTGTTCGCGCGGAGCATCGGCGTGGCCTACGACCCCGTCCAGGCGGCGGAGCGCCTCGTCGTATCCCTCGCCCGCCGCAACTTCCGGCGCATCGGGCTGGGCGTCGCCGACGGGAGGCGCTTCCTCTTCCACGCCGGGCTCGGCTTGGACGCGGCCGTGATCGCGCAGGTCGAGCGGCGATCGTTCCTCAAGCGCTATGGCACGCACCCGCTGTTCGTCGCAACGACGGTCGACACGTGGCTGCGGCACTACGACCACCGGCGCCCACGGTTCCGGGTCGAGCTCGGCGACGGCGAAGTCGTCGGCGACTCGGCATTCACAGTCGTCTCGAACCAACGCCCGTGGGCGTACCTCGGTCGGCGGCCGTTGATGATCGCGCCCGAGGCGGGGCTCGACGTGCCGCTCACGGTCACGCTCTTCCGGTCATTGGACCTGTCGATGCTCCTCGGTGGAGCCGCGTCCGCGCTGCGAGGCGGGCGGCGCCTGATGCACCACCCGAAGGTCGCGCAGCGGACCGACGTGCGCTCGCTCACCGTCAGCGGGTACGGGCCGTTCCCCGCACAGGTCGACGGCGACTACCTCGGCGACACGGAACACCTGACGATCTCGTGGGCGCCCGACGCGCTGACGATCGTCATGCCTCAGTGATGCGTTCGTGCACTACGCGTCGAACACGCGCCGGGCGACGTCGGGCACGTCGGTGATGATGGCGTCCACGCCGACGGCCGCGAGACGTTGCATCTCGTCCTCGCCGTTCACCGTCCAGACGTTGACCGCCATCCCGAAATCGTGCGCGCGCGTAACCGTGGCGGCAGCCGCTTCGCCCACCAGGGCCCGCACGTCGGGATTCACGGCGCCGTGCCCGTGCGCGTGCGCGATGTCGACCCCGTCGACCGGGTCCATGCCGACCAGCGTCAGGAAGCCGGTCGGGATGGCCTCGTCGAGCGCGCGCACGCGATCGGCGGACTCGAGGTTGAACGACGACACCAGCACGTCATCACGACGGCCGCGCCGCGCGAGGAGCTCGACGACCGCGCCGGCCACTCCCTCCCCCGGGTCGTAGTCGGCGTCGCCGGGCAGGTTCTTCACCTCGATGTTGACGAGCATCCCGGCGCAAGCTTCGAGCGCCTCCTCCAGCGTGGGGATCTCGGGGCGGGCGGCGTGGATCTCGGCCTCGGTTCGCTCCGCGAGCACGCCGACGCCGCGGGCGTCGGCGTCGTGGTGGACGACCAGCGCACCGTCGGCGGTGCGGTGGACGTCGAGCTCGACCCCGTCGGCACCGAGGGCGCTCGCGGCCACGAACGCTTCCACGGTGTTCTCGGGCGCCACCCGGGCGGCACCCCGATGGGCGAGCACGCGCGGGACCGCCACCGTCATCCGCCGCGAACCGGGACGTCACGCGAAAATTGCCCCTTGCGCGCTCGCGGAACGGTCAATACCCTTCGGTATTGCCTCGAGGTGGGCAGCCCGAGGATGCTTGTGAACGTGCGCACGAACTCTCGTGCGCAACTCGCACGACGACCACGAGTACCGGAGGCTTCGTGGCGCTCACTTGGATCAGAACTCACGACTGGGACGTAGACGCGTGGCGCGGTCGCTCTGCGTGCCGCGATTCCGACCCTGACATCTTCTTCCCCATCGGGAGCACCGGCCCTGCCCTCGAGCAGATCGAGACCGCCAGACGCATCTGCACCGCCTGCGACGTGAACGAGGAGTGCCTCGAGTTCGCGCTCGCAACCAACCAGGAGGCGGGTGTCTGGGGCGGCACGACCGAAGAGGAACGCCGCAAGCTGCGCAAGGCGTGGCTGGCGAAGCAACGCCGCGCCGCCAGCTAGGGCCGTCCCCTCGCCGGGGCCGCCGCTCACAACTCGACGGGCGCGCTGGGCGCCAACGGCACCCGCAGGCGCACGTGCGTTCCACCGGAATCGCGCGCCGAGGGGCCGAGCTCCATCGACCCGCCGAGCTCGCCGTTCACGAGCGCCTGCACGATCGACAGACCGAGCCCCTTCGACGACTCGACGGTGAACCCCGGGGGAAGCCCGACGCCGTCGTCGATCACCTCGACGACGAGCTCGCCGTCGAGACGCGCCAGCTGCACGAGCACGCTCCCCTCGGTCGGGGCGGCACCGTCGCGGGGAAAGGCGTGGTCGACCGCGTTCTGCATCAGCTCGTTGAGCACCACAGCGAGCGCCGTGGCGACATCCCCCCGCAGGTTGCCGGCGTCGCCGGAGACCTCGAACCGTAGGGCCACGTCGGGGGTCGAGACGGTTTCCTCGACCGTCCGCACGAGCGGCTTCACGACGTCGCCGAACGGCACGACGTCTCCGGCTTCGCGCGAGAGCGTCTCGTGCACGATGGCGATCGACCGGATGCGCCGCTCCGACTCTTCGATCGCATCCTGGGCCTCCTCCGACGCGAGCCGGCGCCCCTGCAGCCGGAGCAGTGCCGCGATCGTCTGAAGGTTGTTCTTCACGCGATGGTGGATCTCGCGGATGGTGGCGTCCTTCGAGAGCAACATGCGGTCGCGGCGGCGCAAGTCGGTGACGTCCCGCATGAGCACCAGCGCACCGACTGCGTCGCCCGCTTCGAGCAACGGGAGGGCCCGGATCAGGATCGACGTGTCGCCCCGCTCGACCTCCTCCGTGACCGGGAGCCGGGCGGCGAGCGCGGCGTCGACCGCATCCTGGTCGAACCCGATCTCGGCTAACCGTTGGCCAGACGCGTACGCGTGAATCCCCATCCGGTGCAGCGAGCTGATCGCGTTCGGGCTCGCGAAACGGATCTGCGCGTCGCCGTCGAGGATGATCACACCGTCCGCCACCCGCGGCGCGTCCTCGAACTCGACCTCGTCGCGCGGGAACGGGAAGCTGCCCTCCGAGATCATCCGCGCGAAGCGGTCGAACACCTCGAAGTACTGGCGTTCGAGCGAGCCGGCCCGGCGACCGAACTGGAGGGGCGTCTCGCGGGTGACGAGCCCGATCAAGCTTCCCTCGCAGCGCACCGGGATGCACTTGATCCGGGCCCGCTCGGTCGAGCCGAGCGCCTTGGTCTCGCCCTCGACGATCTCCCCCTCCCGCCACGCCCGGCTGATCAGCGGCCGTTCCACCTCGCCGACGACGGTGCCGACCATGTCGTCCGTGTACAGCGTCTGGTCGGTGGTCGGGCGTACCTGTCCGAGCACGACGAACCGATGGCCCTCTTCACCCTCGATGGCGGCAAGGAACAAGAGGTCGGCGAAGCAGAGGTCGGCGAGCACCTGCCACGACGCCATGAGCCGGCGGGAGTGCGCGAGCGGCGAGCCGCCGAGGGCGGTGTTCGTGCGCGCCAGCTCGAAACCGAGCGTCAACTCTCTCTCCTGTCGCCGTCACAATCTCCGGCTTTGCGGCGACAAAGCCGCCGTCTCCACGTGGATGGTACCGGCGAGGTTCGTGAGGCCGGCTCAACCTCCGAAGAGGGCGTCCCCGATGCGAGCCAACCCGGCGACGTCGTAGATGTCGATCTCGAAGTTCGGGACGTTCGCGACGACGTCCGGCACGCGACCGAGCTCGGTCTTCAGCTCGGCTTCGCGCGTCGCGACGACGGCGAAATTCTTGAACGACTCGCCGATGGTGCGCAGCACGCGAGCGGTGCGCGGCGCGTCGGCCAGCTCGTCCAGGCCCGTGCCGGCGAGCTCCTCGGCGATCGGTCCCGCCTCGGCCGCGAGGGCGTCGGCGGCGCGGGCGCCGTCGGCCGAGAGCAGGTACTCGGGCAGCGTCTTGTTGAGGACGAGCGCGCCGAGAGGGAAATCGCGCTTCGTGAGCTGTTCGCAGAAGAACTGAGCTTCTCGAAGCGGCGCCCCTTCGAGGGTGGTCACGACCGCGAACGTCGTGCGCCGGTCGTGCAGGAGGCGCTCGACCGCCTCGGCGCGCTGTGCGAACCCGTCGTACATCGATTGGAAGCTCAGGAAGAACTCGGCGATGTCCTGGAGGAACTGGCTGCCGAGGATCCGATCCGCGAGCTGGTAGAAGGGCCGGCTGGCGACGTTGATGACGCGCGCGCCACGCCGCCCACCCATGCGGTACGGCATGGTGAGCCAGCGGAGCAGGCGCCCTCCGAAGAAGTCGGCCATCCGCTTGGGCGCCTCGAGGAAGTCGATCGCGTTCCGGGTGGGGGGCGTGTCGATGATGATGAGGTCGTACCGGCCGGCGGCGTGCACGTCGAAGAGCCGCTCCATCGCGATGTAGTCGTGGCTCTGCACGAACCGGCCGGTGATGTTCGTGTAGAGGCGGTTCTCGAGGATGCGGTAGGCGGTCTCCTCGTCGGGTGCGTGGCGGAGCACGAGCTCGTCCCACGAGCGCTTGGTGTCGAGCATCGCGGCGTGCAACTGCCCGCGGGGCTCGAGCCCGGCCGCCTTGAACGCCTCGACCGGCACCGGCTTCTCGACGTTGCCGAAGTCCTCGAGACCCAGCGCGTTCGCCAGCCGGCGCGCCGGGTCGATCGTGAGCACGAGCACCTTGCCGCCCAGGCGGGTGGCGGCGGCGACGCCGGCGGCGGCGGCCACCGACGTCTTGCCGACGCCGCCCGACCCGCAGAAGATGACGATCTCCTTGGTGGCGAGCAGCGACTCGATGCTCGTGGCCCGGGGCTCGGCGCGGCTCACAGCCCGAGCTCCTGACCGAGCGCGTCGGCGATCATCTTTGTGACCCTCAACCCCTGGTCGCGCACGAAGAGGTACGGCACGTAGAGCATCGGCAGCTCGACGGCCTGGCGCAGCTCGGCGAGGTGGACGGCACGGGTCCTACGCAACGACACCGCGAGGCGGGCGGCGTCGAGCACCGCGGTCGCGCCCGATCCGACGCGCGAAGTGAGGACCGCGCTGGCGTCGTCGCCCCGCAGCGCCTCGAACGTGGCCTCATCGGTGTGCGTGAAGAGCTCGGGGAGGACCCGGTTCACGACGACGGCCCCCAGCGGCACCGAGAGCTCGGCCCGCGCCCGGCCGACGAGCTCGATCGTCTCGTTGACCGGCATCTCCTCGGGGGTGGCGACGACGTTGAGGCTCGTCACCGAGGGGTCGGAGAGCAGCTCGACCATCCAGTCGGTCTGCTCGCGCACCATGCCCACCGAGACGAGCTCCTGGATGGCGCGGGGCGCGTCGAGCTGGCCGATGATGTGACCGGTGGCGGCAGCGTCGACGACGACGAGGTCCCAGTCCGCCCGGCCCTCGATCGACTCGCGTACTTCCCAGCACACCTTGCCGACAGTGAGGATCTCCTTCACGCCCGGCGCCGCCGTCGCCACGAAGTCCAGGACACGTGCCAACGGGCCCAACCGCCCGAGCACCGGCACGCGCAGGTTGAGCTTGAGGTACTCCTTCAGCGAGTCTTCGGTGCGCATCGCCATCGCGCAGACACCCGGGTACACCTCGCGCGGCTCGAAGCCGACCGACGGCTGCTCGAAGCTGCCGGGGATGGCGCCCTTGTCGTCGGCTTCGACGACGAGGACTCGCTGGCCTTGTTCGGCGGCGAGGAGCGCGGTCGCCGCGGCCACCGTGCTCTTGCCGACCCCGCCCTTACCGGTGAAGAACAGCAGGCGCCGCGCCAGGAGGTCGGGCGCGGGTCGCACGAGTCAGATGCCGCCGAAGCCGACCCGCTTCGATCCCTCTTCCGAGTCGACCTCGATGTAGGCCAGCTTGTCGAGGGCGACACCGACGCGTCGGCCTTTCGCGTCGATGAGCCAGACCATCGTGTCCCCGCCTTTGATCGCCTTGTCGATCGTCTTGAACGCCTCCTCGACGCCGCCGTCGAGGTCGAGAGTCAGCTCCTTCGGCGTGTGGACGACACCGATGCGGACTTCCATGGAAGCGATCCCTTCGCGGTCGCGGGCCCGGCTCAGGCGATGCTAGCGATCCCCCTGCGAGGCAGCCGCCTCGAGATCGAGGCGCCGGTCGAGGCGGGCGGCCGCTCGCTCCTCGGCACTCATCCACTGGTACACGACGATCCCGATGCAGAGCAGGCCGAACAGCTCTCCCGCGATCCACAGGAGCCCGGCGCCGGTCCGCTGGTCTGCGAGCGGGCGGGCGCCCCACTGGCGATCGACATGGTCGTACCAACCCGACGCGATGACCGTGTTCATCGTGAGCAGCGCGACACCCACGAACGTGTGGAACGGCAACAAGACCACTACGTAGAGCAGGCGCGCTCCGTAGCCGAGCGCGTGCGGGATCGGGTCGAGCCCGACGACATGGGCCAGGAACAAGCATCCGGCCAGCAGGAAGTACGCGTGGGTGGCGACGTGGAACCATCCGTTGCGCAGCGACAGCTCGTACAGCGGCGTGAAATACAGCGTCACGATGCTCGTGCTGAACAGCAACCACGCCGTCAACGGGTGCGTGAGGACTCGCGCCGGAGTGCTGCGCAGGACGCGCAGGATGCGGCGTTGCGAGGCACGGGAACCGGCTTGGAGTGCGAGCGTGATCGGCGCGCCGAGGACCAGGAGCAGCGGCGCCACCATCCCGAGCAGGATGTGCTGGACGACGTGGAGGCTGTAGAGCACCCGGTCGTAGGCGGCGAACCCCGATTCGGTGGCGACGAGGACGACGACGAGGCCGGAGAGGAAGGCCGCGGTCCTGGTCGCCGGCCACGACCGGCCGCGGGCGTGGAGCCGCCGCACTCCGATCACGTAGGCGGCCGCGAGGGCGACGACGAACGGGAAGGCCACGTCGAGCGACCAGCCGGTGACGAGAATGTCCCACGACGGCGCCGGGGGCGCGACGAGCGCGCTCACGTGGTCACCGTAACCGGGAGGTCGGTTTCATCACTGGCCCGGAAGCCTTCACCCACGGCGTGCCGTGTGCCAACCTGTCGGCCGTGGCGGCGGAAGGTATGGCTGCGGATGCGCGACCCCGACAGCAGCCGTCCATGCTGGCCGTGGGCACCGTCGTCTGGCTGGCCTCGGAGCTCATGTTCTTCGGCGGCCTGTTCGCGGCGTACTTCACGCTGAAGGCCGAGGCGCGGGTGTGGCCGCCGCCCGGCGTGGAGCTCGAGACCCTCCTGTCGGCGCTCTTCACCGTGTTCCTGGTCGCGTCGAGCGGGACGATGGTGCTCGCGGTGCGCTCACTCGAGCGCGGCAACCGCGCCGGCACCGTGCGCTGGCTCCTGATCACCTTCGCGCTCGGCGGGCTGTTCCTCGCCAACCAGATCCGTGAGTTCTACTCGCTCGACTTCCGGGTGTCGTCGAACTCGTACGGGTCGATCTACTACCTCATGACGGGCTTCCACGCGCTGCACGTCGCGGCCGGGCTTCTTCTCATGCTCATCGCGCTCGTCATCGCCACCGGACCCGGACCGGTCGCGCGCCGGGGGCCGGTCGTCGACTCCATCGGGTACTACTGGCACTTCGTCGACGTCGTCTGGATCGGTCTGTTCACCACCATCTTCATCATCCGGTGACGGAGGGATCGTCGAATGTCTCGCCGGGCCGTCGCACCGCTGCTCGCCGGCGTGCTCGCGGCGGGGTTGCTCGCCGTCGGCCTGCACACGGCCGGGGCCACCGAGGATCAGCCGCAGGTACACACCGCCGGCAACGCCGATCGCGGCCGTCGACTCTTTCTCGTCGGCTGCGCCTACTGTCACGGCCAGAACGGCGAAGGCACCGCGCAGGGGCCCGACCTCCGGAGGGTGGGCGCCGCCTCCGCCGACTTCCAACTGTCGACGGGTCGCATGCCGAACACGGCGCCCGACCGGCAGTCGGTCACCAAGCGCTCTCCGTACACGCGCAGGGAGATCGACGACCTCGTCGCGTACGTCGCGTCGCTCGGGCCCGGTCCGCCCATCCCCGATGTGCACGATCCGCCCGGTGACCTCCAAGAAGGCGGCCAGCTGTATCTCGACAACTGCGCCGCGTGCCACGGCGCGTCCGGCAACGGCGGCGCATTGAGCGTCGGGCGCGACGCACCGACGCTCCACGGCTCCACCCCGGTCGAGGTGGGCGAGGCCATGCGCACGGGGCCGGGGAACATGCCCGTCTTCGGTCCGGGGACGTTCACGCCGCAGCAGGCGAACTCGATCGTCCGCTACGTCGAGTACCTCAAGAAGCCCCAGAACCCGGGAGGGTTGTCGTTGGGGCTCGTGGGACCGATCACCGAAGGCCTCGTCGCGATCCTCGTCGGTCTGGGCGCACTCATGCTCATCACCCGGTGGATCGAGCCTCCCGCGATGCGTGAGGAGCCGCCCGAATGAACGACGACGTCCAAGAGAAGAAGGCGACGAGCCGGACCGCACTCGCCTTCGGCATCACGGCGCTGGCGTCGATCGGCCTGGCGGTGACCTACGCCCTCGGCGGGCAGGAGCAGATCGAGGGCTCGCTGCTCGCGGTTGCACTGGGCGGTCTCGGCTTCGGGTTCGTGCAGGTGGCGAAGCACCTGCTCCCCCAGGGCCCGTACGTCGAGGGCCGCGAGACATTGCCCTCGAGCGACGAGGACCAGGCTGCGTTCGCCGCCGACTTCGAGCGGGGCGAAGGCTGGCTTTCGCGACGCGGGTTCCTCCTGAAGATGCTCGGCCTCGCGGCCGGGGCGATCGGGATCGCGGCGCTGTTCCCGATCAGGTCGCTCGGCCCGAACCCGGGCCAGGCGCTGTTCCGCACGAAGTGGCGCCGACGCTCCCTCGTCGTCGACGAGCAGGGCGAGCCCGTGGGCGTCGACACGCTCAGCGTCGGCGGCGCCCTCACGGTGTTCCCGGAAGGGCACGTCGACGTCGAGGACTCGCAGACGATCCTCATCCGCCTGTCACGCGACGACGTCGTGACCCGTCCCGGGCGCGAGTCCTGGGGACCGCAGGGGTACGTCGGTTTCTCGAAGGTGTGCACGCACGCGGGCTGCCCCGTCGGGCTCTACCAGCAGCAGTTCAAGAAGCTGCTGTGCCCGTGCCACCAGTCGACGTTCTCGGTGCCCGACGGGGCCAAGCCCGTGTTCGGCCCCGCGACGCGTTCCCTCCCCCAGCTCCCGCTCATGGTCGACGACGACGGCTTGCTGCGTGCCCAAAGTGATTACACCGAGCCCATCGGGCCCGGGTTCTGGGATCGCGACACGTGATCGTCAGACGCATCGTCCGCTGGTTCGACGAGCGGCTGGGCGCCGCCCGCTTCGTGCGCACCGCACTGAACAAGGTGTTCCCCGACCACTGGTCGTTCATGCTCGGGGAGCTCGCGCTCTATTGCTTCGTGATCCTGATCCTCACCGGCGTCTATCTCACGTTCTTCTTCACGCCCGGCACGAAGGAGGTCGTCTACAACGGCAGCTACGCCCCGCTGAAGGGCGTGTCGATGTCGCAGGCCTACGAGTCCGTGCTCCGCATCAGCTTCGACGTGCGCGCCGGCCTCGTGATGCGACAGATCCACCACTGGGCGGCGCTGATCTTCGTGGGAGCGATCATCGCCCACCTCATGCGCATCTTCTTCACGGGCGCGTTCCGACGGCCGCGCGAGCTCAACTGGATGATCGGCGTCACCCTCCTTCTGCTCGCCATCGCCAACGGCTTCACCGGATACTCACTCCCCGACGACCAGCTGTCGGGCACGGGCCTCCGCATCGCGTACTCGGTCGTCATCTCGGTGCCCGTCGTCGGCGTGTGGACCGCGTTCCTTATTTTCGGCGGGGAGTTCCCCGGCAACGAGGTGCTCACTCGGTTCTTCGTGATCCACATCCTCATCGTCCCGGTTGCGATCGCGGTGCTGCTCACCGCGCACCTGGCGCTCCTCGTGCGCCAGAAGCACACGCAGTACCGCGGGCCGGCCCGCAAGGAGAGGAACGTCGTCGGCGCGCGGCTGTGGCCGACGTTCACGGCCAAGACCCTGGGACTGTTCTTCTTCGTGTTCGCCGCGTGCGCGGCGCTGGGCGGTCTCGCCCAGATCAACCCGGTGTGGGTCTGGGGGCCGTTCCAGCCGGCGGCCGTCAGCGCCGGGTCCCAGCCCGACTGGTACGTCGGCTGGCTCGAGGGATCGCTGCGGCTGTTGCCCGGCTGGGAGGTGCGGGTGTTCGGCCACGAGGTCCCCAACCCGTTCTTCTCGGGCGTGCTGCTCCCCGGGATCACATTCATGCTGCTCTACGCGTGGCCGTTCCTCGAGGGTCGCTTCACGAAGGAGAACCGCGAGGAGCACCACCTGCTCGACCGCCCGCGCGACCGGCCCCTGCGGACGGCCATCGGCGTGGGAGCGCTCGCGTTCTACGCCGTGCTGTTCGTCGCCGGCGGCAACGACGTGATCGCGGCGCGGTTCGAGGTATCGGTGAACCTGATCACCAACATTCTCCGCGTCTCCCTCTTCGTGGTGCCGGTGGTCGCCGCGATCTTCACCTACCGCTTGTGCAAGGAGCTGGCGGCACGGAGCCCGACCGCGGGCGAACCGGAGGCTCCGCCCGGGGCCGACGTCGTCGTGCGCACTCCGGAGGGCGGCTACGTCGACGTCGAGGAGCCGGCGAGAACCTCGTGACGGCAGCGGGCCTCCGGCACCGGGGCGCGACCCAGCCGCGTCACGCCGTCGGGGAGGTGTCGCGACTCTGGCGGATCAGGCCGATGACGCCGAAGACGAGGATGATGGCGCCGCCGAGGATGACCCAGACCCCGAACACGAACCCGGTGGCGAACACCGCCGCGCCGAACGCGAACACGAACGGCCAGATCGTCGAAGACGGGAACTGATCGACGGGGCCCGCGCCCTCGGCGAGGGTCGCATCCGGACGGTCCTCGGGACGAGGCGGGAATCGCCTCGCCTGCAGCAGCAGGTACCCGCCGGCGAGCAGCCCGAGCAGTGAGCTCGCCGCCAGCATCGTGGTGCCGGCGTCCTCATAGCTGGTGAACCAGTAGATCGTGCCGACCACGACGAAGAAGGCGGTGACGCCGAGATAGAAGAACGATTCGACCTTCATGTCTTCCCTGCCGTGTCGACGAGGTGGCCGTACTTCTGGTCGAAGAACGGGCGCTCCGAGCGGATCGGGGGCAGCGAGTCGAAATTGCGCTCGGGCGGCGGCGAGGTGGTCGCCCACTCGAGCGTCTGACCGTCCCAGGGATCGTTGCCGGCGGGGGGTCCGTGACGCAGCGAACGCCAGAGGTTCCACGCGAAGAACAGCACGCTGACCGCGATGATGAACGAGCCGATCGTCGAGATCAGGTTGAGGTTGCCGAAGCCGTCGCTCTCACGGTACGTGACGACTCGTCGAGGCATCCCTTCCAACCCGAGTTGGTGCTGGACGAGGAACGTCATGTTGAACCCGATGAACAGCAGCCAGAAATGCCATTTGCCGAGTCGCTCGTCCATCAGCCGGCCGGTGAACTTCGGGAACCAGTAGTAGATCGCGCCGAACCCGGCGAAACCCGCGGCCGCGAACACCACATAGTGCAGGTGCGCCACCACGAAGTACGTGTCCGTGACGTTGAAGTCGACCGGCGCCATGGCCTGGAGCACGCCCGTTAGCCCGCCCAGCAGGAAGATCACGAGAAAGCCGACCGTGAAGAGCATCGCCGTGGTGAAGCGCAGTTGGCCGCCCCACATGGTGCCGATCCAGTTGAAGAACTTGACGCCGGTCGGCACGGCGATGAGGAGCGACAGCGCGCTGAAGAACGGCAGGAGCACCACACCGGTGGCGAACATGTGGTGGGCCCACACGCCGGTGGACAAGCCGCCGATTGCAAGCGTGGCGAAGATGAGTCCCTTGTAGCCGAACACCGGACGGCGCGAGAAGACCGGGAGGATCTCGGTGACCACGCCGAAGAACGGCAGCGCCACGATGTAGACCTCGGGGTGCCCGAAGAACCAGAACAGGTGCTGCCACAGCACCGGCGTCCCGCCCTTCTGGACCTCGAAGATGTGGGCGTCGAGGTGGCGGTCGGCGAACAACATCGCCAGCGCTGCGGTGAGGACGGGAAACGCGAGCAGCACCATGACGCTCGTGACGAGCATGTTCCAGGTGAAGATCGGCATGCGGAACATCGTCATGCCCGGAGCACGGAGCATGAAGATCGTCGTCACCATGTTGACCGCGCCGAGGACGGTCGCGGTGCTGGTGACGGTAACGCCCACGATCCAGAGGTCGGGTCCGGCGCCCGGGGCGTACGTCGCCCCGGAGAGCGGCGCGTACGAGAACCACCCGAAGTTCGCGGCACCGCTGGCGGTGAGGAATCCCGAGATCATCACGAGCCCGCCGAACAGGTACATCCAGTACGCCAGCGCGTTGAGGCGCGGGAACGCTACATCGGGCGCGCCGACCTGGAGCGGGACGATGTAGTTCGCGAGACCGAATGCGAACGGCACGGCGAACAGGTACATCATGATGCTGCCGTGCATCGTGAAGAACTCGTTGTAGGTCTCCGGGCTCAGCACGCGCAGTCCCGGCTGCGCGAGCTGCGTCCGCATCCCGAGCGCGAGGAGCCCTCCGACGCAGAAGAACCCGAAGGACGTCACGAGGTAGCTCAGCCCGATCACCTTGTGGTCGGTGCTCGTGAGCCAGCGGAGGATCCCGGTGTTGGGACGCGGGGCGGGCGCCGGCGCGGCGGCGGTGCCCGGGCGCTCGGTGGTGATCGTCACGTGCTTCCTCCGCTCTGTGCTCGCTGCTGCTCTGCGATCCAGTCGCGGTAGTCGGTCATGCTCACGGCCTTGACCTCGAAGGTCATCTTGGCGTGGTCGAGGCCGCAGAACTCTGCGCACCGACCCGTGTACGTCCCCTTGTCGCGCACGTCGAAGTCGAATCGGTTCGTCACACCCGGGATCGCGTCGCGTTTGAACAGGAACCTGGGCACGAAGAACGAGTGGATGACGTCGGGCGATGTGAGGACGATCCGCACGGTGCGATCGACGGGCAGGACCATCGTGGGCACCTTGTTCGGCAGTCCGGTGACCGTGATGCCGTCGTCGCGGTAGTGGAATTGCCACTGCCACTGGAATCCCTTGACGTCGATCGTGACCGCGGGGTGGCTCGCGAGCGCGTCGACCTCGTTCTGCGTGCGGTACGAGAACGCGAACAGCACGGCGACGATGATCACCGGCACGACCGTGTACAGGATCTCGAGCTTGACGAAGTACTGCGTCTGGCTCGGGAGATCGTCGTGCCGCCGGCGGTACCGCAGCACGGCGAACACGATCAGGCCCCACACCAGGCCGCCGACGAGCAGGGCCACGATCACGGACCCCTGCCACAGGCCGAAGATGTCGCGGCCCTGGCGAGTCGCGCCACGCCCGCCGCCGAATTCGAGGCCGCACCCCGAGAGCACGAGTACGACGAGGGCGAGTGGAACGCGCCTCATGGCGGCGGACACTATCCCCGGACTCTCGGGCACGCGATGATGCGCCGTGCTCATCTCGGGCGTGCTCGCGGCCACATCCAGCTCCGACGACACGACCTTCTCGATCCCGATCCTCGTCGGCGCGGCGGCCGTCGCCGGCGCCTGGATCCTGCTCCTCGTCGGAGTGGCCGCGTGGCGCCGCCCACCGCGGATCCGGCCCGGTCCTACCACCCAGGATCTGCCACCGGTCCCGCCGGCGGTGGCGGGACTCCTGTGCAACGACTTCGAGCTGCCCGCCGAGCTCCCGCCGGCGACGCTGCTCGATCTCGCGGCCCGGCACGTCGTCCGGCTCGAGGAGGTCGAGCCGGGCAAGACGATCTGCCGCCTGCGGGGAGCCGCGGACGCCGAGCCGCTGACCCCCTACGAACGGCGCGTGCTCGACGAGGTCCGGCGGAAGGCCGTCGACGGCGTCGTGCCGACCGACGCGCTCACGACCGGGCCCGAGGCCGCATCGCGCGGATGGCATCGGGCGTTCGGCAGGGAGGTGATCGGCGATGCGCAGGACCGTGGGCTGACCCGGGACCGCTGGCCGGGCTGGTTGGTGTCGCTCCTGGGCGTCGGCCCCTTCGCGATCGGCGCGATGCTGTACCTCTCGAGCGTGGTCGGCGGTGAGAGCAGCAAGCATCCCGCGGCCGCGGCCATCGCGGGAGGTCTCGCCGTCGCCGGTATCGTCCTGATCCTCTTGGC
Source organism: Acidimicrobiia bacterium (assembly GCA_036498645.1). GTDB lineage: Bacteria > Actinomycetota > Acidimicrobiia > IMCC26256 > JACDBD01 > JALZAA01. Next base: position 16,579 of record DASYFC010000133.1, read on the forward strand.
CGACGGCCGGCTCTCCCGGTCGTTGGCGCAGCTGCCGACGGCGGTGGGAAAGGACACGACCGCGCGCTGCCTCGCCCTGCGTGCGCACCTCCGCGAGGACGAGCAGCTCGCCGACCTGTCGCCGGCGGCCGTCCAGATGTGGGGACGGCACTTCGCGTACGCGGGCGTGATGGGCGTCGCGCCCGCCGCGGTCGCGCTCTTGCCGTTCGGCACCGAGGACGACAACGGGGCCTGGAGCCGCTTCGGCGGGCGGTGGCGACGCGTGCGCGTCGGCTATCCGCGCGGCTGGCCGCCGGGCTGGGGGAAGCACCCCGCGTTCGCCACGTTCCTCGCCGTGCTGTGGGGCGCGGCGGCTGTCGCCGCTCTCTACGGCCTTACGCGTGCGGCGCAGTCAGCCGCCGATCCGATCACGTCCGCCGATCCCCTCTTCGATCGCGACCAGCTCGACTGGATCGGTCGCGGTGCGTTGCTGCTGACGATCCCGGCCGCGCTCGTCCTGCTGTGGGCGATCGTCCTGCTCGTGCGCGCGGTGCCCGACTTCTGGCGTAGCCGGAAGACCACCGGCGAACTGGTACGGGCACGCCGGCGACGCCAGATCTTCCAGTCCAGCGGAAACAACAACCCCCGGTATTGGTACTACCTCGCCCTCGACGACGGCACCCGCCGCAGAATCAGGTCCTGGCGGGTGCGGCGCGACCTCTACGACGCCCACTCACAGGGCGACACGGTCACCGCGCTGTACACGGCGACCCTCGGCTACGTGCGTGAGATCGAGGTCGCGACGCCGAGCGACGCGTCGACGCGGAGCCAGCCTCCGGTGACGTCGCGCGCGACGGCAAAGAAGTCCTCGACGGACCAGGTCTGACCTCTAGGTGATCTTGAGCTCGGGTCGGTAGACCTTCTTCGGTGCGAGCTCCTCGACCCGTTCGGCGATCGTCACGAACACCTGCGACGCCTCGTCGTCGGGGTCGGTGACCACGATCGGTCGGCCCTCGTCGGCGCCCACGCGCAGCTCCGGCACCAGCGGCACCTGCCCGAGCAGCGGGACGCCCAACTGGTCGGCGAGCTCGTGCCCGCCGCCCGCGCCGAACAGCTCGTACGCCTTGCCGTCGTCGCCGCGGAACCACGACATGTTCTCGATCACTCCCATCACGTCGAGGTTCACCTTCTGGCTCATGTACGCGGCGCGCTGGGCGACGCGCTGGGCGGCCGGCTGCGGCGTCGTCACGATAAGCACTTCGGCGCGCGGCAGGAACTGGGCCATCGACAGCGCGATGTCGCCCGTACCCGGAGGCATGTCGACGACGAGGAAGTCGGGCTCGTCCCAGTGCACGTCGGTGAGGAACTGCTCGAGCGCCTTGTGCAGCATCGGGCCCCGCCACACGACGGGCTGGTCCTCGCGGGCGAAGAACCCCATCGAGATCAGGTTCACGCCGTTGGCCTCGGGCGGGATGATGACGTCGTCGAGCACGACGGGCGGGTGGTCGATGCCGAGCATGCGCGGCATCGAGAAGCCCCACACGTCGGCGTCGACGGCGGCGACCTTGTGACCGCGTTGCGCGAGCGCGACGGCGAGGTTCGTGGTGACGGACGACTTCCCGACGCCGCCCTTCCCCGACGCGACTGCGAGCACCCGGGTGCGGGCGTCGGTGAACGGGTTCACGCGGGCCGGCCGGCCATCGGCGGCCGCGGCGCCGCCCGCATGCTGCTGGCGGAGGCGCTCGGCGACGGCCTGGCGTTGCTCGTCGTCCATCACGGTCAGGTCCACGTCGACCGACTCGACGCCGTCGAGGGGCTGGACGGCCTCGCTGACCCGCCGGGTGATCTCGGGCTTCAGCGGGCACCCGGAAACGGTGAGGGCGACGGTCACCGCCACCCGGCCTCCGTCGATCGCGACCTCCTTGACCATGTCGAGGTCGACGATCGACTGGTGCAGCTCGGGGTCCTCGACCGGGCGCAGGGCCTCGAGGACGGCGGCCTCGGTGGGCATTGGGTCTCCTCGCCGGGGGGCATTTCCACTACGTGCATAGGTAGAATACCGGCATGACGGAGTGGGCCGCGAAGCCCAGGGGCGCCGGGCTCAGCGCCGACGAGTTCAGCGCCGCGGTGAGCGCGGTGACGAGTGCCTTCGGGGACCCGACCCGCCGCGACATCTACCTGTTCGTCCGGGCCGGCGCCGACGGGGTCACCGCCGCCGAGGTCGCCGAGCGCTTCGACCTGCATCCCAACGTCGCCCGCCACCACCTCGAGAAGCTGACGGCCGGCGGCTACCTGACCGTCGAACTGGCTCGCCACGAGACCGCGGGCCGGCCCTCGAAGCGCTACCGCGCCGGGGAGCTCGACACGTCGCTGAACTTCCCACCTCGCCGGGACGACCTCCTCGCGACCCTCCTGGCGCGCTCGCTCGAGCTCCTCGACCCCGACCAGGCCGCGGCCATGGCCGAGGAGGTCGGGTACGACTACGGCGTCGCCATCGCCGCCCGCATGACGCCCGAGACCGACGACCCCGCCGCCGGGCACCGATCGGTCCGCGCCGCGCTCGCGACAGTCGCCGACGCGCTCACCGCCCATGGCTTCGCCGCCCACGCCGAGGCGAGCGGAGGCTCGCTCACGATCGTGTCCGAGCAGTGCCCGTTCGGCGACGCGGCGAAGAAGTATCCCCACGTCGTGTGCTCGGTCGACCGGGGCATGATCCGCGGGATGCTCGCCGGCCTCTACGGCGAGACGCGCCCGCTGTTCACGGAGAGCCGTCCCGCGGGCGACGATCACTGCGTCGCTCGCGTCTGACGCTCGCTCGTGCGGCGCGCGTACCTCGACCACGCATCGACCTCGCCGCTGCGTCCGGCCGCGTTCGAAGCGATGCTGCCGTTCCTGCGCGAGCATCACGCTGATCCCGGGCGGCTCCACGCCGAAGGACGGGTGACGCGCGTCGCACTCGAGGACGCGCGGGAGCAGGTCGCCACGCTGCTCGGCGCGCGGCCGCGGGAGGTCGTCTTCACGTCGAGCGGGACGGAGGCCGCCAACACGGCGATCTGGGGCGCGGTGGAACGGGCCGATGCGCCCGCGCACATCGTGACGACGGCGGTCGAGCACTCGGCCGTGCTCGACGCGTGTCGCCGCAGCGGCGCCGAGGTCACCGTCGTCGGCGTCGATCGCCTCGGCCGCTACGACCCCGACGACGTGCTCGACGCGGTCCGGCCCGAGACCGGACTCGTCACCGTGCAGCTCGCGAACCACGAGGTCGGGACGATCCAACCCGCGGCCGGGGTGGTGGCGGCGTGCAGGGAGCACGGGGTGCTCGTCCACGTCGATGCGTGCATGGCAGCCGGCCACGTCCCTGTCGACTTCGGCACGCTCGGCGCCGACCTCTGCTCGGTGAGCGCGCACAAGTTCGGCGGGCCGAAGGGAGCGGGTGCGCTGCTCGTCCGGCGCGGTCTGCGGTTGCCGTCGTTCGTCGTCGGCGGCGCGCAGGAACGCGCCCGGCGGGGTGGCCTCGAGGACGTCCCGGCCATGGTCGGCTTCGGCGCCGCCGCCGCCGAGGTGTCCGCCGACAGCAGGCTCGCCGCCGAAGCCGGCGCGCAGCGCGAGCTCACCGACCGCGTCGCGCACGACGCGCCGGTCCGGGTGGGCGGGGTGACGCTCTACGGCGATCCCGCCGACCGCGTGCCACACCTCGTCTGCCTGGGTGTCGAGGGTGTCGAGGCGGAGCCGATCCTCCTCGGGCTCGACCAGCGCGGCGTAGCCGTGCACTCCGGCTCAGCGTGCTCGAGCGAAGCGCTCGAGCCCTCACCGATCCTGGCGGCGATGGGGGTCGACGCCGATCACTCGCTGCGCGTGAGCGTCGGCTGGAGCTCGACCGCCCAGGACGTCGACGCGTTCCTCGACGCCTTCCCCGCCGTGGTGGACCGCCTGCGCGCGCTGCGGGCGGGCTGACCGACTAGCCCTGCGGGGCGACGAGACCGTGGTCGAAGGCGAAGACGATCGCAGCGGCGCGGTCCCGCAGATCGAGCTTCGTGAAGATGTGGCCGACGTGGCTCTTCACCGTGGCTTCGCTCACGAAGAGGGATTCGGCGATCTCGCTGTTGCTGGCCCCCCGCCCGATGAGGCGGAGCACGTCGCGCTCGCGTGGCGTCAGCTCCTCGATCCGCGCGGCCGCGCCGTCGTCACTCGTCGGCGCCGCCGACCGGTAGGTCGCGAGGACTCGCTCGGTCACGGCAGGGTCGAGCCATGCGTCCCCGGCCGCCACGGTCCGGGCGGAGCGGATGAGCTCCTCCCCCGGCGCGTCCTTGAGGACGAAGCCGGCGGCTCCGGCGCGCAGCGCGCCCGACAGCACCTCGTCGTCGTCGAACGTCGTGAGGACGAGGACCGGCGGCGCCTCCGGCCGCGTACGCAGCCTCCGCGTGGCTTCGACGCCGTCGACGTCCTTCATGCGCACGTCCATCACCACCAGGTCCGGGTGCAGCTGCACCACCGCATTGGCGACTTCACCGCCGTCGCCGCACTCCCCCGTGATCTCGAAACCTTCCTCGGGATGCAGGATCCGCCGCAGGCCCTCCCGCACGAGCGGCTGGTCGTCGACGAGCAGGACACGGATCATGCGGTGTCGACCGCGCGTGGGAGCTCGACGTCGACGCACCACGAGTCGCCGTCGGGCCCGGCGCGGAGCTCGCCCCCCAGCAGCGTGACCCGCTCCCGCATCCCGCGCACGCCGACGCCGCTGTCCGCGCTCGTCGCTCGGGTCGAGCTTGCGAGCCGGTTGCGCACGCGCAACGAGACCGTCTCGTCCGCGACGCACAGCGACATGGTCGTGTGCGTCCCAGGGGCGTGCCGCACGACGTTCGACAGCGATTCCTGCGCCACGCGGTACAGCCCGAGACCGGTCGCCGCCGGAAGCATGCAGGGATCGCCGGTCAGCGCGAAGTCGACGTCGAGGCCGGCGGCCTCGAACTCGCGCACGAGCTGCGGGATGTCGGCGGCGGCGGGCATCGGCGCCGCCGTGCCCGTCCCTTCGGGCGCCAACAGCCCCACCGTGCGCCGAATCTCGGCCAGGCTCTCGCGGCCCAGCCGTTCGGCCTCGAGCAGCGCCTCTTCCGCCTCCTTCGGGTCTCGCTGCAGCGCGAGGCGGGCGCCCGTGAGGTGCAGCATGGTGACGGCCAGGGAGTGCGCGACGACGTCGTGGATCTCCCGCGCGATGCGCTGCCGCTCGTCGGCGGCGGCGTGCTCGGCGAGGTCGGCCTGCGCGGCACGCTCCTGCTCGAGCAGCCGGAACTGAACCTGGAATGCGTAGCCGGCCGTGCCGACCAAGCCGAACCCGAGCACCCACACGAACGCGCCGGTGTAGCGACCTGCCACCTCCAAGCCGATCGCCAGTGCCGACGATGCCAGCGTGACCGCGATGACCTGCGCCCGCGTGCCGTGGACGGCCATGCGGAGGACGAGAAAGATGAGAAAGAACGGTGCGATGTCGGCATTGACCGGATTCCACACGAGGCCGATCACCGCGCCTATCACGATCGCGCTGAACAGGGGCATAGGGAGCTCGATGCCGCAAAGCTCGAGGAGCCACGGGGACGCGGCCACGATCGCGAGCGCGAGTGGCCACTGGGGCGGCACGATCGCGTCTCGTTGGAGAGCCACACCCACCGCCGTGCTGAGCGGTACGACGTAGTTCGCGACCATCATCCAGCGCGGATAGGGCAGGTCGGCTGCTTCCGCCACGGGTGGCACCAGGTCAGCCTACGGGTGACCCCGAAATCGGGCATCCGACCGGGGTCGGGTTCGGTGCTCCCACTCGAGGTGGACGCTGAAATCGCCGCTCCGGCCGATGCCCCGCGTCAACGACTTCCGTACCGTCGACCGCATGAGACGAAACGGCTACGTCGACCGCCTCCGCTCGATCCCCGCGTTCCGCCACTGCAGCCGACGCCAGCTCGAACAGGTCGGGCGCCTCGTCGACGTGGTTGAGCTGCCCGCGGGGACGGTCGAGCTCGACGGGAGGGAGCTCGTCGTCACACTCGATCCGGTGCGAGCGCTCGTGGTCGGCCGGCGGGCGGTTCCGGCCCTGCTCGAGCTGGCGCCCGATCTCGTCGCAGGACCACGGGAGGAGGTGGCGTGGCAGGCGGGAAGCCCGGGTCCCGCTCTACGGTTGCATCCGGCATGATCCCCGTGAAGCGACTCAACCACGCCGTCTTGTACGTGCGTGACGCCGACCGCGCCGCCGCCTTCTACGAGGAGGCGTTCGGGTTCGAGGTCGTGCAGCGCATTCCGGGTGTCGCCGCCTTCCTGAAGGCGGCGGGCACCGCGAACCACCACGACCTGGGTCTCTTCTCCGTCGGGGCGAATGCGCCCGGACCCGAACGTGCCCGTGTAGGCCTGTACCACCTCGCGTGGGAGGTTCCTTCGATCCACGATCTCGCCGCCGGGCGGGAGACGCTGGCGCGCCTCGGCGCGCTCGTCGGCCAGAGCGACCACGGCGCGACGAAGTCGCTCTACGGTCGGGACCCCGACGGCAACGAGTTCGAGATCATGTGGCTCGTGCCGCGCGAGCAGTGGGGCGACCTCGAGCACGAGGCGTCGACCGACCCGCTCGACCTCGACGCCGAGCTCGCCCGCTGGGGCTGAGCCGTCGCGCTCAGCCTGTCGCCGGCTTCAGCACCAGGTGCACGGTGAGATGTTGCTTCAGCGTCCCGCTGTTGGAACCTGACTGGATGCGGAACGCCTGGTCGCCGCTCGATCGGACTTCACCGACGACGGGCAGCAGACCCGTCAGCTCGACGGTGTTCTCGCCCCGGAACGTCGTCTTGTAACTCTGGACCTGCAGCTGGACGCCGGGAGCCACGTTCGGAAGCTCGACCGTCTGTTGACCGGCCGTCTGCGTGCCGCGCACGCCCAGCACGACCCTCGAGCCCGTGCGCTTCTTCAGCGTGTACTCGTAGACCTGATTTGCTTGGATCCCGTTCAGCCCCAGCGCGGTCGTGGCGCGCCAGCGCGCGCCGACACCGACCGGTGCATCGGGGAAGGGGATCGCGAGTGTGCGCAGCTGGTCGCCGAGCTGCGTGACCAGGCTCGACACCGACGAATCGAGATTCGGCGGAACGTTGAGCGTGCTGTCGACGAGCACGCCCTGCGGTGTGACGGTCAGCTGCCCCGACAGGCCGGTCAGCCCCGAGAACGCCTGTTGGATCCGCTGGCGCTGGGCCTTGGTGGCCTCGCCGCCCTTCAAGATCTCGAAGGAGGGGTACGAGAAGTTGATCTGCAGGTTGCCTTCGGGGGTCATTCCCTGCAGCGTCGTCGCGACCGTGGCCTTCGTCGGCGGGGGCTTGACGCTGGTTGACGACACGCCCGACTGCTGGACCGTGAAGGTCACCGTCATGGACGACCGTTGCGACGTTCCCACGGGCGGCGAGAGCCGGAGCTGCTCGAGCGGCGCCTTTCCGGGGGCGAGGACCTCCACCGTCGGGGTCGGGCTCGGGGTCGCCTGCGTCTCGCGAGCGACCGCGGGCTGCGCGGCCAGCGCGGGACCGGCCGCGACAACGGCCGCGACGGCGAGGATTCGAAGGGTCGCGCGCTTCACGTCGCCGCCTCGGGTCAGGACTGCTGCCGGAGGACGTTGAGAGCCGAGCCGGCCCGGAACCACTCGATGTGCTCCTCGGACATCGTGTGCGTGGTCCGGATCTCGTCGCGGGAACCGTCGGCGTGGTGTGCGACGACCGTGACGAACTTGCCCGGCGCGAGCTCGGCGAGCCCGACCACGTCGACCGTGTCGTCGGCGCGGAACTTCTCGTAGTCGGCCGGGTCGGCGAGCGTCAGCGCGAGCACGCCCTGCTTCTTGAGGTTGGCTTCGTGGATCCGCGCGAACGACCGCACGATGATCGCCCGCCCGGCCATGTAGCGCGGCTCCATCGCCGCGTGCTCACGCGACGAGCCCTCCCCGTAGTTCTCGTCGCCGATGGCGACCCACTCGATGCCGGCCTCCTTGTACTCACGCGCCAGGTCGGGAAGCGGCTTCACGGATCCGTCCCGCGTGTCGACGCCGTTCCCGTGTCCGTCGGCGAACGCGTTCGACACCCCGGTGAAGAGGTTCTGCGAGATGTTCGTGAGGTGGCCGCGGTAGCGGAGCCACGGGCCGGCAGGCGAGATGTGATCCGTCGTGCACTTCCCCACCGCCTTGAACAGCACGCGCATGCCGGTGAGGTCCGCGCCGTCCCACGCCGCAAACGGCTCGAGCAGCTCGAGTCGCTCACTGCCCGGCTGCACGACGACGTCCACCGTTGCCGAGTCGCGCGCCGGCGGCTGGAAGCCGGCATCGCCGGGATCGAATCCCTTGGCCGGCAGCTCGTCCGCCACCGGCGGGTCGAGATGCACGGCCTCGCCGTCCGGCCCGGGCACCCCGTCGTGCACGAAGTCGACGTCGATCCGGCCGGTGAGCGCCATCCCGATGACGGTCTCCGGCGATCCGATGAACGCGAGCGTCTCCGCGTTGCCGTCGTTCCGGCGCGGGAAGTTGCGGTTGTACGACGTGACGATCGTGTTGCGGTCGCCCATCTCGATGTCGTCGCGTTTCCATTGCCCGATACAGGGCCCGCACGCGTTGGCCAGCACGCTGGCGCCGATCGCCTCGAGATCATCGAGCAGGCCGTCGCGCTCGATCGTCGCCCGCACCTGCTCGGAGCCCGGCGTGATCAGCAGCGGCGAGCGAACCTTGAGCCCGGCCGCCTTCGCCTGTCGCGCGACGTGCGCGGCGCGCCCGATGTCCTCGTACGACGAGTTCGTGCACGAGCCGACGAGCGCGTAGGAGATCTCGGGCGGGTAGTTCTCCTTGTCGACCGCGTCGCGCACCTCCGAGACGGGCCGGTCGAGATCGGGAGTGTGCGGGCCGACGAGGTGCGGCTCGAGCTCGTCGAGGTCGATCTCGACGACGCGGTCGTAGAAGCGCTCGGGCTCCTCCTCGACCTCGGGGTCGATCCGCAGGTGGTGGCCGTACTCGTTCGCGAGGTCGGCCATCTCCTCGCGCTCGGTGGCCTTCAGGTACATCGCGGATCGATCGTCGTACGGAAACATCGAGCACGTTGCGCCGATCTCGGCGCCCATGTTGCAGATCGTGGCCTTGCCGGTCGCCGAGATCGACTCGCACCCGGGGCCGAAATACTCGACGATCGCGCCCGTCCCGCCCTTCACGGTGAGGATGCCGGCGACCTTGAGGATCACGTCCTTGGGCGCCGTCCATCCCGAGAGCCGGCCCGTGAGGTGCACCCCGATCACCTTCGGGACCTTCGTGTTGAACGGCCAGCCCGCCATGACGTCGACCGCATCGGCGCCGCCGACACCGATGGCGACCATGCCGAGGCCGCCGGCGTTGGGTGTGTGGCTGTCGGTCCCGAGCATCATCCCGCCCGGGAACGCGTACTGCTCCAGCACCACCTGGTGGATGATCCCCGAGCCCGGCTTCCAGAAGCCGATGCCGTACTTCGAGGAGACCGTGCGAAGGAACTCGTACACCTCGGAGTTGGCGTCGACCGCGTTCTTCAGGTCGATCTCGGCGCCGACCCGGGCCTGGATGAGGTGGTCGCAGTGCACCGTCGTCGGCACCGCGACGCGCGGGAGTCCCGCGGTCATGAACTGGAGCAGCGCCATCTGCGCGGTCGCGTCCTGCATGGCGACGCGGTCGGGCCGGTAGTCGGCGTAGTCGACGCCGCGCTCGAGCCCGATGGTGTGCGGGTCCTCGGCGTGCGCGAACAGCACCTTCTCTGCGTACGTGAGCGGGCGCCCCAGACGACGGCGGCCCACCGCGACCCGCTCCGGGTAGCGGCCGTAGACCTCTTCGACGAGCGCGACGGGTGTGGTGTGCCCGGTCGTTTCGGCCATAGGCCGAGGCTACGTCACGATTCCCGACCGGGCTTCACCCGACGGGCAGTCCTGCCGCCTTCCACTCCTGGAACCCGCCGGCGACGTCGGTGGCGTTGCGGAAGCCCATGTCCTGGAGCGTGGCCGCGGCCAGGCTCGACGTGAAACCCGCCGAGCAGAGCACGACGACGACCTGATCGTGATCGGTGACCTCCGGGATCCGGTCGGGGCTCGCGGGGTCGAGGCGCCATTCGAGGACATTGCGCTCGATGACGCGCGCGCCCGGCACTCCGCCCTCCCGCGCGCGCTGCGCGGCGGGACGGATGTCGACGAGAAGCGCGTCGTCCTCGGCGCACGCGTCGGCGGCCTCGGCGGGCGACAGGCGCCGGAGCCGGGCGCGCGCCTCGTCGAGGAGCTGATCGACGGTCTTGGTCACGGGATCACGGTACGCGGTTGCCCTGGGCGTCGAGCGCGTCAGTGCGGTTGCCAGGCGTCGGCGGTGGTGGTGAGGCGGGCGACGCTCTCGGGCAGGGTGCCCGCGGCCAGGTCCGCGAGGGACACGTGCTCGAGGACCGCCCGCAGGTTGGCGCGGAGCGCCACCCAGACCTCGGGGAGGCGGGCGGCGGCGCCCTCGTAGTGCAAGTCCTCGGGGCGTGAGCCCTGGACGGCGGCGAGCGGTCCCTCGACCGCCCGCAGCACCTCGGCGACGGAGATCTCGCTCGGTGCCCGGGTCAGCGCGTAGCCCCCGTCAGCGCCGCGTCGGGTCTGGAGGAGGCCGGTGTTGCGGAGGTCGGCGAGGATGTTCTCGAGGAACCGGGGCGGGATCCCCTGCGCCGCCGCCAGCTGCTCTCCTTTGACCGGCCGGCCCGTGGTCGACGCCGCAGCCAGCTCTGCCGCCGCCCGCACCGCGTAGTCCGCCTTGGCCGAGATACGCATTTGACTTGCCTCCGCCAAAACCTTACCTTGTCGATCGGATTTACGGAGATTCTTCGTCCACCCCCCGGAGGTCCCCCACGATGCACGTCTCCCGCAGGCTTGGCCGCCTGGCGGTTCTCCCGGTCGTCACCGCCGTCGCGGTCGGGCTCCTCGCCCCGGCCGGCGCGGGGGCCGCGCCGAGGCAGGGCAACGTCACGCTCCGGCTCGGCTACTTCCCCAACGTCACCCACGCGTCGGCGATCGTCGGCGTCGAGGGCGGCATCTTCCAGCAGAAGCTCGGCAACAACGTGAAGCTGGAGACGAGCACGTTCAACGCCGGCCCGGCGGCGGTCGAGGCGCTGAACTCGGGCGCGCTGGACGCCACCTACATCGGGCCGAACCCCGCCATCAACGCGTACGCGCAGTCGGGCGGCGAGGCGATCCGGATCATCTCGGGCGCGACGTCCGGTGGCGCGTTCCTCGTCGTGAAGCCGAGCATCAACAGCGCCAAGGACCTCAAGGGCAAGCAGGTCGCGTCGCCGCAGTTGGGGAACACGCAGGACGTCGCCCTTCGAACCTGGCTGAAGAAGAAGGGCCTCAAGACCGATCCCGCCGGCGGCGGCGACGTCTCGATCGTGCCGCAGGACAACGCCCAGACCCTCGACCTGTTCAAGCAGGGCCAACTCGACGGCGCCTGGGTCCCCGAGCCGTGGGCCACGCGTCTGGTCCAGGAGGGTGGGGGCAAGGTCCTCGTCGACGAGAGCACCCTGTGGCCGAAGGGCCAGTACGTGACGACCCAGCTGATCGTGCGCACCCAGTTCCTCAAGGACCACCCCGACGCCGTCAAGCGTCTCCTCGAGGGCCAGGTGGCGGCGAACGACCTGATCAAGAGCGACCCCGCCAAGGCCCAGAACCTCGTCGGCCAGGGCATCAACAACGCGACCGGCAAGCCACTCGCGGCCGACGTGATCGCGGCGTCGTTCAAGAACCTCACGTTCACGAACGACCCGATCGCGACGTCGCTGCGCAAGTCGGCCAAGGACGCCGAGGCGGCGGGCCTGCTGAAGGCCGTCGACCTCAAGGGCATCTACAACCTGAAGCTCCTGAACCAGGTGCTCACCAAGCAAGGAGAGCCGACGGTCAAGTCATGACGAGATCACGAGCAGTCGAACGCCCTCGCGTCGACGAGCCGGCTTCGGAGGTCCCCCCGCCCGAAGCCGGCTCCGCCGCGCCCATCATCTTGCGCGGCGCCAGCAAGGTCTACGGCCACGCCGGCGACGCGGTCCCCGCGCTCGACCGCGTGTCGCTGGACGTCCGCGCCGGCGAGTTCGTCTGCCTGCTCGGTGCGTCCGGCTGCGGCAAGAGCACGCTGCTGAACCTCGTCGCCGGCCTCGACTCCCCCACCTCCGGCGCGGTCGAGGTCCACGGCGGCACCACGCTCATGTTCCAGGAAGCGGCCCTGTTCCCGTGGCTCACCGTGCAGGGCAACGTCGAGCTCGCGCTCAAGCTCCAGCGGGTGCCGAAGGCGCAACGGCGCGCCCGGGTGCGCGAGCTGCTGCGGGTCGTCCACCTCGAGGGATTCGAGCGCAAGCTCCCCCACGAGCTCTCGGGTGGGATGCGCCAACGGGTGCAGTTGGCGCGCGCGCTGGCCCAGGGCGCCGACATCCTGCTCATGGACGAGCCGTTCGGCGCGCTCGACGCGATGACGCGCGACCTCCTGCACGACGAGATCGAGAGGCTGTGGCGCGAGCAGGGGCTCACCATCCTGTTCGTCACCCACAACGTCCGCGAGGCCGTCCGCCTCGGTGACCGGGTCGTGCTGCTGTCGAGCCGACCCGGCCGGGTGGTCGCCGAGTTCCCGGTCGTGATCCCGCGTCCCCGGCGCATCGAGTCGCACCCGGTTGCCGACCTCGCGTCCGTCATCACGAACGAGCTGCGGGAGGAGGTGCGCCGTCATGGCGACGACTGAGAACGGCGACGCCGGCCAGACAGATTTGCTCGACCGCGAGCTGTCAGGTCTCGATCATCTCGAGACCGCTCTCCCGTCGCGCCGCAGCCGGACCGCGCGCATCTGGGCGGCGGCGTGGCCGAAGCTGCTGGCGGTCGCCATCGTCCTGATCGTCTGGCAGCTCGTCGTGTGGAGCGGCTGGAAGCCCGAGTACGTGCTCCCGGGCCCACGCGCGGTGTGGGACTCGTTCGTCGCGAACTTCAGCACCAACATGGACGCGGCGTGGACGACGCTCCAGCGCGGGTTCAAGGGCTTCGCGTTCGCGCTCGTGATCGGCACGATCGTCGGCGCGCTCGTCGCTCGCAACCGGGTGCTGCGGTCCGCGATCGGCTCGCTCATCACCGGGCTGCAGACGATGCCGTCGGTCGCGTGGTTCCCGCTCGCAATCCTGCTGTTCAAGCTGGGTGAGGGAGCAATCTTCTTCGTCGTCGTGCTCGGCGCGGCCCCGTCGATCGCCAACGGGCTCATCAGCGGCATCGACCACATCCAGCCGATCCTGTTGCGGGCCGGGACGGTGCTCGGCGCTCGGCGATGGAAGCTGTTCCGGTACGTGATCCTGCCCGCCGCGCTCCCGTCGTTCGTGGCCGGCCTGAAGCAGGGATGGGCGTTCGCGTGGCGAAGCCTCCTCGCCGGCGAGCTCATCGTCCTCATCCCCGGGCAGTTCTCGCTCGGGCAGCAGCTCGACGCCAACCGTCAGCTCTCCGACTCGGCCGGCGTCATCGCGGTGATGATCGTGATCCTGATCATCGGGATCCTGGTCGACGCGCTCCTGTTCGGGACGGCCGACCGCGCGATCCGCCGCCGCTACGGCCTCGTCGATGCTGCGGCCGCGAACTGATCAGGCGGCGGTCACTTCGAGCCGGCTCTTCGCCTCGCGGATCTCGGGCGCCTCGATCGGCAGCACGTTCAGGAACCGTGTGAGCCCGAACATGGCGGCCCGGACTGACAGCGACGCCGGCTCGAACCACGGCAGCCCGTACATCCGTCGCGCGAACCGGGGCAGAGACGCGACGGCCGCGCTCGCCGGGAGCACCCACAGCGGACGAAGCGGCAACGGCAACGGCGGCGCCATGACCAGCCGCATGCTCTCGCGGGCGCCCGGGGTGAGCTGGAGCCCCTCGACGCCCCGCAGGTACTCGCGCAACTCGCCCAGCGACCGCGGCGCCATTGCGGACGGCAGCCCGAGGAGCTCGGAGACGCGCACCATCTCGTCGACGTACTGGTCCGCGTCCTCGTCGCCGAGACGGCCGGCGTAGCTGCGATACGAGAACACCGCCGAATGCACCTCGACGGCGTGGATCCAGAGCAGCAGGTCGGGGTCGTGGGCGGAGTAGGCGCGGCCGGTGACGGAGTCGACGCCGTGCACGCGGTCGTGGATCCGGCGAACCGCCGCGCACGCCGCCTCGGCCGTGCGGGTGTCGCCGTACGTCGTATGGAGCACGAAGCGGATGGTTCGGTTCAGGCGGCCCCACGGGTCGGCCTTGTAGTCGCTGTGTTGCACGACTCCGGCCATCGCGCGCGGCTCGAGCGCCTGGACGAGCAGGGCGCGCATCGCACCCACCAACATCGACGGGTCCGCGTGCAGCCGCCACGCCATGCTGTCGGGACCGAAGAGCCCGGCGTCCATCACGACGTCACGTGACCCGTCAGTCGCGGGGCGTCTCGTCGATCGTGACGGACTGCATCACGTCGCCGACCTGCGTCTGCTGCGCGACGTCGATCCCGTCGACGACGTACCCGAAGAGGTTGTAGTTCTTCTGCAGCTTCTTCGTGCAGTCGTCGATGCACACGAAGAACTGCGATCCGTTGGTGTCGGGACCGGCGTTGGCCATCGCCACCGCGCCGAGCGTGTAGTCGCCGCGCACGGGCTCGTCGGCGAACTGGTAGCCGGGACCGCCCCGGCCGCTGCCGTCGGGGTCGCCGCCCTGGATCACGAACTCGGGCACGACACGGTGGAACGTGAGCCCGTCGTAGTAGCCCCGACGGGCGAGCGACACGAAGTTGTTCACGCTCTTCGGCGCCATCTGCGGATCGAGCTCCATCACGATCGTGCCCCGGTCGGTGTGGATCGTCGCCCGGTAGATCACGCCCTCGTCGATCTCGTGCGCAGGGGGTTCGGCCACCGAAGCTCCTCGTCTCGTTTCTCAGGGTGCGGTCGTCGAAGGAACGCTACCCGAGCCCGAGGGCTGCTCGACCGCCATCGCGAGCGCGTTGCGAGCCTGCGTCGCGAACTGGCCGTCCGGAGCGAGCACGAGGTAGCGCTGGAACTCGGAGATGGCTCCGTCCGCCTCGTTGAAGCCGTCGAGCAGCAGCACTCCCCGGTAGTAGTGCGCGTCGGGCTGGTTGGGATCGGCTTGCACCGCGCGATCGAGGAGGCTGCGTGCGCTCGTCACCAGCTGCTTTTGCGCGTCCGGGCTGGGGACCTGACCGGCGACGATGAATCGCAACCGGCCCGCATTCGCGAGCGCGTCGGGGTTCTCGGGCGCGATCGCGACCGCCTTGTCGTACTCCTTGAGCGACCCCACCGTGTCGCCCGTCTCTTCGAGGAACCGGGCGAGGGCGAGGCGCGGCTCCGGGTCGTTCGGGCTCTTGTCGGCCGCCGCTTGCAACCGGGCCTTCCGTTCCCCGCTGCTCGGCGTGGCCTGCGGCGCGTTCCCGGACGACGTCTGGCCGGGGAGGCGGGCGCCGAGCGCGGCAGCCAGGGACACGCCCGCCAGCACCGCGAACGCGATGATGCCGGCGACCACCAGACCGCGGCGCCGCCACGGCACTGCCGGTGGGGCGGGCCGGGCGTCGACGCCGTCGCGGAGGGCGCGGATGGCGGCGGCGGCGCGGGCGGTGTAGTCGTCGTGCAGCTCGGTGTACGACGCGTCGTCGATGTTGCCGGCCGCGCGTTCGGTCTCGAGGTCGTCGAGCGACTTCAGCAGGAAGTCGCGTTCGTGCTCGAGCTCACTCCTGTCGTCGGGTTCGAGACGCGTGCTCATGGTCGGGCGCGCTGCACCAGCTCGCGATCGGCCTCCGTGGGGTGCAGGTGCGGCTCCCGTCGCCACCTCCGCAGCGCCAGCACGAGGCCGCCCGCTCCGAGCACGAGCGCGGCGACCGGCAGGCCCCAGACGAGGATCCCGAGCCCGCCGCTCTCGGGCTTGAGCAGGATCGACGGGCCGAACTTGTCGATGTACGCCTGGCGGATCTCGGCGTCGCTCTGCCCGGCGGTCACGCGCGTACGGATGTCGGCCCGGGCGGCGCGGGCGGTCTCGGTCGAGCTCTGGGCGATCGACTGGCTCTCGCAGTCGGGGCAGCGCAGCTCGGAGCTCACCGACTGCACTCGCTGGGCCTGGGACGGCTTGCCGCTGCGGGGCCAGGCGACGATCGCCAGCGTGACCACGACCACCGCCGCCAGCGCGACCCACGCCACGGCGCGACGGCTCACCGTTGTCCCCGCGCCGCTGCCAACAGCTGCTCGAGGTTGGTCACACTGGACGGCCCGAAGCGCGTCCCGGAGATCACACCGTCGGGCGAGATCGCATAGGTCTCGGGCTGGCCGCGCGTCCCAAACTCCAGCGATGCGCGCGCGCCGGGATCGAGCGCCACCGGGTACGGGACGTTCTCGCTCGCGACGTAGCGGCGGACCGCGTCGTCTGTGTCGTCGCGCACGATGCCGACCATGGCGAAGCCCGGGTCGCCCGCGTGCCGACCGTAGAAGTCGGCCAGCGCCTGGTGCTCCTCCTGGCAGGGGATGCACCACGAGTTCCAGAAGTTCACGATCACGACCTTGCCGGCGAGGTCGCTCGTCCGGAGCCGGCCACCGTCGAGCGTCGGGAGGTCGACGGACGGCGCGTTGGCGCCGAGCAGGTGGCTCTTGTTCGCGTCGGCGCGCGGGTCGGTCCCGACCTGGGTCGCGAGGACGACCGCGAACACGGTGACGACGAGCCCGGCGGAGAGCGCGATCCAGCGGGCGCGGTGCTTCACACCGGTACCTTCTCCGGCTCGAGCGTCGGCGGTGAGACCGGCGCCGGCTCCTCCACCCTTCGCGTCCGGCGCCGCAGCGACGGCGAGAGCGCGACCGCGGTCCCGATGGCCATGACGCCGCCGCCGACCCACAGCCACAGCACCATCGGGTTGACGGCGACGCCGATGATGACCCGGCCCTGTTGGTTCGGCGACGACACGACCGTCAAGTAGACGTCCTCGCGCAGGCCGGTCCGCACCGACGGCGTTCCGATGCCCTCCGACGCGTTCGGGAACGTCGAGATCGCCGGCGCGTACGTGCCGAGATCGTCGCCCCCGCGACGGATGCGAACGTCCGCCGTCACCGTGTTCTTCTGGCCGCTGCGGTCCGTGTGCGAGCCGGTGTACGTGAGCGTGTAGTCGCGCACCGTTGCCGACTGGCCGGAGGCGAGCCGCACCTCGCGCTTGGTCGAGTACCCCGACGACGACGCGATCGCTACCGCGATGATCACCACGCCGACGTGGACGACGAGGCCTCCGTACAGACGGGCGTTGCCGCGCACCATCCGCACCAGCGCGACCGGCCACGCCTCGGCCGTCGCCCGGCGCCGGCCGCGGACACCGATGATGTATTGACGCGCGATCCCGGCGATTGCGAACGCGCCGAGCCCGAACGCGAGCACCTGCGCGAGCTCCCGGGCGCCGAGTGCGACCGCGATGACCATCGCCAGCGCTCCCGCCCAGGCGGAGACGAGCAGCCGGTCGCGCAGCACCTCGCGGCTGGTCTGCCGCCACGGCAGCGCCGGCGCCACCGCCATCAGGAACAGGAGCGCGATGCCGAGCGGCGTCGTCATGCGGTTGAAGTAGGGCTCCCCCACAGAGAGCTGCTTGTTCTGGAGAGCCTCGGCGATCAGCGGGTACACCGTGCCGAGGAGCACGACGAATGCGAGCGCGGCGAACAGGAGGTTGTTGGCGAGGAACGCCGATTCGCGCGACATGGGCGAATCGATGCGACCGGGCGTTCGCAGGCGGTCCCCGCGCCAGGCGATGAGCCCGATGCCGGTGGCGGCGACGATCCCGAGGAACACGAGCAGCGTCGGACCGATCGCCGACTGCGTGAACGAGTGGACGGAGTTGAGAATGCCGGACCGGGTGAGGAACGTCCCGAGGATGGTGAGACAGAACGTCGCGATCACGAGCGAGAGGTTCCAGACGCGCAGCATGCCCCGGCGTTCCTGGACGATCACCGAGTGGATGAACGCCGTCGCGGTCAGCCACGGCAGCAACGACGCGTTCTCGACCGGGTCCCAGGCCCAGTACCCGCCCCAACCGAGCACCTCGTAGCTCCACCACGCGCCGAGGATGATGCCGATGGTGAGGAACCCCCAGGCGACGAGGGTCGCCCGGCGGGTCTCGGCCAGCCAGCCTTCGCCGAAGCGGCCCGTGACGAGCGATGCGATCGCGAAGGAGAACGGCACGGTGAAGCCGACGTAGCCGAGGTAGAGCATCGGCGGGTGGAACGCCATCAACGGATGGTTCTGTAGCAGGGGGTTCGGGCCCCGCCCGTCGGCGGGCGCGGTCGCCAGGGTCTTGAACGGGTTCGCGGGACCGAGCGTGAGCACGAAGAAGAAGAGCGCCACGACGAGCCCGACCAGCAGTGCCCAGGCGACGAGCGGGTCGGTCGCGCGGTTGCGGAACTTGTGCGCCGTGAACGCCAGGTACCCACCCAGCACCAACGTCCAGAGCAGGATCGAGCCCTCGAGCGCGGCCCACAGCCCCGTGATCGTGAAGAGGAGCGGTGTCGCGAGTGCGTTGTTGTCGGCGACGTACTGGAGCGAGAAGTCGTGCGTGATCAGCGCCCACTCCATGACCCCCGCCGCGAGCACCGCCGCCGCGAGCACGACGAACACGTACCGGCGTCCGACCCGGAGAAGGCGGTCGTCGTGGCGGGCCAGCCCGACGGCCAGCGTGCCGACACCCAGCAGCGCGCCGCTGGCGCCGAGCGCCAGCGCGAGCACACCGAGCGTCGCTTTCACGATCGGGGCCCAGTGGTGTCGACCTTCGGTGGCTTGTACTGGTTGCCGTGCTTGATCAAGATCCGGTCGGAGTCGAACGCCGCGCCCTTGCTCCACCGGCCCTCGCACACGACCGGCGCGCCGTCCTTGAACAGCCCGGGCGCGTCACCGCTGTGCACGATCGGGATCGTCTTCTTGCCGTCGGTCATCTCGAAGCGGACACCCTTCGGGGTCTCGGCGATCGTGCCCGGCACCACCGCGCCCGCGACCCGCAGGCGATCCCCCTGTTCACTCGGGCGGTGCGCGACGGCTTCCGACACCGTGCGGAAGAAGACGACGTTCTGCGACAGGGCGACCGCGAGCACGATGATCGCCACGATCGCAGCACCGCAGACGGCGGCGGCGATGATCGCGCGTCGCTTCCTGCGGGAGCTCGCGGGCGTCGCGGGAGCCGGCGGTGGTGCCGGCGGCGCAGTGTCGGTGACGGTCACGGCTCGGGGCTCTCGCCCGGCGGAACCGGGCTCTTGCCCGGAGGCAACGTGCGCCGGGCGCGGCGCGTGCGCCGCGCGATCGACGCCCAGTACCCGGCGAGCACGACGGCCGTGAGCACCCAACCCGTGACGACGTAGCCGGCGTCGGTCATGGCAGCCTCATCGGCGCGCTCCCGAGTCGACGAGCTCGCCCGGCCCGGCGTCGCCGGACGCGACCCGCTCGGCGATGGCCTGCTCGAGCTCGCGCTCCTCGCGGCCTTCCTCGAGCGCCTCGAGGCGGTACCGCTTGTCGAGGAGGTACACGAAGACGAGCGTGAACGCGAGCACGCCCCAGAACAGGGTGAAGGCCATGCTCCCGTGGATCTGCGCCTTCAGCTCGTCGTTGAAGACGGTCCCCTCCTGGTGCAGCGTGCGCCACCAGTCGACCGAGAAGTGCACGATGGGCACGTCGACGAACGCGATGAGCGCCGCGATCGCGCAGCGGGTGGCGCGACCGGGACCGGGGATGCGGCGAAGGGCGAGGTAGCCGACGTAGAGGAAGAAGAGGACTGCGGTCGTCACCAGCCGGGCATCCCACGCCCACCAGATGCCCCACACGGGACGGCCCCACAACGAGCCGAGCACGAGCGTCAGTGCGGTGAACACGACGCCGATCTCCGCCGACGCGCCGGCCATGCGATCCCACACCGGTGAGCGCGTGCGCCGCCACAGGTACAACGCCGAGCCCAGCGCGGTGACCCCGAACGCGAGGTAGGCGAGCCATGCCGCCGGCACGTGCAGGTACATGAGCCGCTGCGCGTCGCGTTGCACTGCGTCGGGCGGCGCGACCCAGAGGCCAAGGACCGCGAGAACGGCGAGCGACACGAGCGCCGACCACCCGACGACGGTGGCGACCCGGCGGTTCAGCAACGCGTCCTCTCTCATGCTTCCTCCAGGAGCGACCCGAAGGCCAGCATCCCGATCGACGTGTACAGCGTTGCGAACAACGCGAGCAGCACGACCCACGGCCAGCCGTCGGAGGTGGCGCGGCCGAGCCCCGCCTCCCAGGCCCGGGTGGCGCCAAGCATCACCGGGGCCACCACCGGCAGCAGCAGCAACGGGACGAGCGTCTCGCGCACGCGCAAACCTGCAGCCAGAA
>DASYFC010000134.1:0-8856 GCA_036498645.1 Acidimicrobiia bacterium
GCCGGCGTCAAGCAGGCCCCGGCCGCGCTCGACGACGACACGCTCGAGCTCCTGCGCCTCACGAACGCCGTCGACGGGTTCTCCGTCCTCGGCGGCACGGACACGTTCCTGTTCCCGCTCGTGCTCCTGGGCGGCGCCGGCACCATCTGCGCCAGCGCGCACGTGTGCACGGAACGGTTCGTCGCGATGATCGAGTGCGGGCTCGCGGGCAAGGTCGACGAGGGCCGTGGCCACGCCGAGGCGCTGCTGCCCGTCACGCAGGCGCTGTTCGGGGAGCCGAACCCGGCGGTCTTCAAGGGCGTGTTGCAGGCCCAGGACCGCATCCCCACCGCCGACGTCCGACTGCCGCTCCTCAACGCGTCGCCCGACGCCACCCAGCGCGCCCTCGACGCGATCGCCGCCGCTTCGTGAGCCGCCGCGTCTCGATCCTCCTGCTCGCCGCGGGCGGGTGGACCCTGTTCGTCTGGATCACCCGCCTGGTCAACATGGCCGGCGAGGACCGATCGGCCGGGTTCTACGTGGTCCACAGCGCGCTGGCGGTGATCTCGATCGGCTTCGGCGTCGCCGTCGGCGTCGTGGGATGGAGGGCCTTGCGAGCGCAGTGACCGCGGTTTTGCCGACCGTCACCGCAGAGCCGGAGCCTGCGACGGCGCCGATCAAGGCCGCATCGGGCTGAGACCTTCGTCACATTCGATACGAGACGGATGCGTTTCGTATCCGGCCGCGTTGATAACCCGAGTACGGCTCCCCTCGTCTCGAAAGGCCGGCCCATGGGCGACAAGGTGCAGCAGCGGCGGTGGTGGATCCTCGCGGTCCTCTGCCTCAGCCTCCTCATCATCGTCGTCGACAACTCGATCCTGAACGTGGCCCTGCCGACGCTGGCCCGGCCCGTCAGTCAGGGCGGGCTCGACGCGACCACCAGTCAGCTCCAGTGGATGGTCGACGCCTACACGCTCGTCTTCGCGGGCCTGCTGCTGACCGCGGGAAGCCTCGGCGACCGCTTCGGCCGGCGCGGCGCGCTGCAGGTGGGTCTGAGCGTGTTCGGGCTCGGCTCGCTGCTCTCGGCGATGGCCGGCTCGCCGAGCCAGCTGATCGCCGCCCGCGCGCTCATGGGCGTCGGTGGCGCGTTCATCATGCCGGGGACGCTGTCGCTGATCACCAACGTCTTCGAGGGCAAGGAGCGCGGCCGTGCCATCGCCATCTGGGCCGGCGTCGCCGGGCTCGCCGTCGCAATCGGTCCGGTGACGGGCGGCTTCCTCCTCGAGCACTTCTACTGGGGCTCGATCTTCCTCGTGAACCTGCCGATCGTCGCGGTTGCCCTCGGCGCCGGCGTGCTCATCATGCCCACGTCGAAGGACCCCACCGCGCCGAGGCTCGATCTCGTGGGCGCAGCGCTCTCCATCGCGGGCTTGGTCTCTCTCGTCTACGCGTTCATCGAGGCGCCGACGAAGGGTTGGAGCGACTCGACGATCCTGGGCGCGCTCGGCCTGGCCGCGGTCCTGCTGGTGACCTTCTTCGTCTGGGAGCGCAACAGCTCGCATCCGATGCTCGACCTGAACTTCTTCAAGAACCCCCGGTTCACGAGCGCGAGCGCCAGCATCTCGATCCTCTTCTTCGCCATGTTCGGCGTGATCTTCCTGCTGACGCAGTACTTCCAGTTCGTGCTCGGCTACTCGCCCCTTCAGGCCGGTGTCCGGCTGCTGCCGCTCGCCCTGACGATGATGGTGGTGGCGCCGCTCAGCGCACGGATCGTGGAGCGGATCGGCACCAAGGTCGTCGTGGCGACCGGGCTGTTGCTCTCCGGGCTCGGCGTTCTGTCGTTCGCGCAGTTCGAGGTGTCGACGGGTTACGGGAACATCTTCTGGCGTCTCATGCTGATGGCCGTCGGCATGGGGCTCACGATGGCCCCGGCGACGGAGTCGATCATGGGCTCGCTGCCGCTCGCGAAGGCGGGTGTCGGCTCGGCCGTGAACGACACGACCCGTCAGGTCGGCGGCGCCCTGGGTGTCGCGATCATCGGCAGCGTGCTCGCATCGACGTACGGGTCGAAGGTCGGCGATGCCGTGGCCGGGCAGCACCTGCCCGCCGGCGTGGCGGGCGATGCCAAGAACTCTCTCGGCTTCGCGCTCCAGACCGCCAGCCAAATCGGTGGTCCGGCGGGGAACGCGCTCGCGAGCACGGCCCGCACGGCATTCGTCGACGGGATGCACCAGGGTTATCTGCTGGGAGCGGCTGTCCTCTTCGTCGGCGCGATCGCGGCGCTGATCTGGCTGCCGGCCCGGGCCCGCCGCCCGGTCGAAGAGCTCGAGGTGGAGTACGAAGCGGAGCACCCAGCTCCGCCCGATGGGGCACCGGACGAGAAGCCGACCCCGGTCGACGTGTCGTCGGGCGGCGTCGCGCCGGCGTTCGTGCCCGCCGACCCCCCGGAGCCGAGATGAGCGACACCGTCGTCGGGGCGCCCGACGCGCCCGAGCGGCCGCGGGGGCGTCCCCGGTCGGCGATCGCGGACCAGGCGATCCGCGACGCGGCCGTCGAGTTGTTCGCCGAACGCGGCTTCGAGGGCGTGAGCGTGGAGGACGTTGCGGAGCGCGCCGGAGTGAGCCGGGCGACGATCTACCGGCGGTACCCCTCCAAGGTCGATCTCATCGTCGAAGCAGGGGGCTGCCTGGCGTCCGACGACATCGCGTTCCCCGATACGGGCAATCTCGGCGACGACCTGCGCGGCATGGCGCGCTCCCTCGCCGAGGCGTTCAAGGACAATCCCGCCGGTCGCGTGATGCCGGTGATGATCTTCGAGCGGCGCCGGTACCCCGAGCTCGACGAGGGATACCGGAAGTTCCTGAGCGACCGCAAGGCCAGGACGCGCAAGGTGCTGCAGCGCGCCGTCGACCGCGGCGAGCTGCCGAGCGACACGGACGTCGGCGTCATGAGCAGCATGCTCGTGGGGCCGATCTTCCACCGGCTCATCGTCACCCAGGAGCCGTTGAACGACGCCTTCGTCGACGCGCTCGTCGACGCCCTGCTGCGAGGGTTCGGCGCGTCGACCTAGTTCTCGGAGATCGTCGACTCGCCGAGGAGTCCTTCGAACGCGGCGGCGAGGAGCTGCTGCTGCTCGCGTTCATGAATGGTCTGGCTGCCGGTCGCGGGGCTCGCGCTCGCTTCCCGCGCCACGTGACGGAGCTCGGCCCGGTCGCGTAGCGCCCGCGCGAGACGGGCGTGGACGAAGTTCCAGGCGCCCATGTTCGCCGGCTCCTCCTGAACCCACCACACTTCCCGCGCGTTCGGGTACGTGGCGACGGTCGTGAGGATGTCGTCCTCCGGCCACGGGTAGAGCTGCTCGACGCGCACGACCGCGGCCGGGGCGCCCATCTCGTCCCGCTTGTCCATGAGCTCGTGCCCGATCTTCCCCGTGCACAGCAGCACTCGCCGGACGGCGTCGCGATCCACCTCGGCCCGGTCGTCGAGGGTCAAGCGGAACCCGCCTTCGGTGAGCTCCGACACCGGTGACCGGCTCTGCGGCATCCGCAGATAGCGCTTGGGCGTGAAGCAAACGAGGGGCACCCGTCGCGTGGCGAGCGCCTGGCGACGCAACACGTGGAAGTACTGCGACGCCGTCGACGGGTAGACGACCCGCTGGTTGTCCTCCGCGCTCAGGGTGAGGAAGCGCTCCATGCGCGCGCTCGAGTGCTCGGGGCCCTGACCTTCGAACCCGTGGGGGAGGAGCAGCCCGACGCTGCTGGGCTGGCCCCACTTGTCCTCGGCGGCGGCGATGAACTGGTCGATGACGACCTGGGCGGCGTTGACGAAGTCGCCGAACTGGGCTTCCCAGAGCACGAGCGCCTCGGGATAGTCCACCGAGTAGCCGTACTCGAAACCCAGGGCGGCGTACTCGGAGAGCACCGAGTCGTACAGCATGAACGGAGCCTGATCCGGCGCCAGGTGCGCGAGCGGGAAGTACTCCTCCTCGGTGCGCTGGTCGATCAGGACGCCGTGCCGCTGGCTGAAAGTGCCCCGCCGGGTGTCCTGGCCCGCGAGGCGGACGGGCGTTCCCTCGAGCAGCAACGACCCGAAGGCGAGGCTCTCGGCGAGCGACCAGTCGACCTCGCCCTTCTCGAACGCGACGCGGTGGGCCTGGAGGATGCGCTCGAGCTTGGGATGCACCGTGAAGCCCTCGGGGCGCGACATCAGCCCGTCGATGACCCGCTCGAGCGTCCAGCGCTCGACGTTGGTCGCGACGCGCACCGACGGATCGGGTTGCGGCGCAGGGAGCCGTGGCTCGCTCGGCGCGTCGGGAGTCGCGGCCTGGCTCGCGTCGGGGGGCGCGCTCTGGTGCGTCTCGCTGAACGCCGCGTCGAGGCGGGCCCTGAAGTCCTCGCCGACAAGGCGCGCTTCGTCGGCGGTCATGTCGCCCTCGCGTACGAGCGTCTCGGTGTAGCGCGTGCGCGGCGACGGGTGTGCCTCGATGAGCGCGTACATGCGCGGCTGCGTGAACGCGGGCTCGTCGGCCTCGTTGTGACCGTACCGCCGGTAGCAGATCATGTCGACGACGACGTCCTTGCGGAACGTCTGCCGGAACTCGAACGCGAGCCGCATCACCCGGACGCACGCTTCGGGGTCGTCACCGTTCACGTGGAAGATCGGCGCCTGCACCATCTTGGCGATGTCGGTCGCGTACACGGCCGACCGGCCGATCTCCGGCGCGGTGGTGAACCCGAGCTGGTTGTTCACGACGAGGTGCACCGTGCCGCCGACGTCGTATCCCGGCACCTCGGACAGGTTCAGCGTCTCGGCCACGACACCCTGCCCCGCAAAGGCGGCATCGCCGTGGAGCAGCACCGGCAACACCTTCCTGCGCTCGCGGTCGCCCTTCTGGTCCTCCTCGGCGCGGGCCATGCCCTCGACGACGGGATCGACGGCTTCGAGATGACTCGGGTTCGACGCCAGGGCGACCACGATCTCGTTGCCCTGCGGCGAAGCATGCTTGCCGGTCGCGCCGACGTGGTACCTGAGGTCACCCGATCCCTGTGCAGACAGCGGATCGAGCGCGCCCTCGAACTCGCGGAAGATCTGCGCGTACGACTTGCCGACCACGTTCGTGAGGACGTTGAGCCGCCCGCGGTGTGGCATCCCGAGGATCGCCTCTTCGACGGCGTCGTCGGCAGCAGCCGAGAGCAGCGTGTCGAGCATCGGGATCGTGCTCTCGGCGCCCTCGAGGCTGTAGCGCTTGTGGCCGAGGTACTTCGTGTGCAGGAAGCGCTCGAACGCCTCGGCGGCGACGAGCCGTTCCAGGATCCGGCTCTTTTCGTCGCGGCTGGGCTCCCAGCTCACGCCTTCGACGTGTTCCTGGATCCAGGCCTTCTGGTCGGGTTCCTGGATGTGCATGTACTCGACGCCGATCGTGCGCGCGTAAGCGTCCCGGAGGAGGCCGAGGATGTCGCGCAGCTTCATCGTGGGCCGACCGGCGAGGCCGCCAGTCGGGAACTCGCGGTCGAGGTCCCAGATCGTCAGGTCGTAGTGATTGATGTCCAGCTCGGGGTGGGTCTGCGGCTCCTTGGCGGCCAGCGGGTCGAGGTTGGCGATCAGGTGGCCGCGCACGCGGTACATGTTGATGAGCTGTTGGACTCCGACGGCCTTGTCGGTCGACGCGACCGCCGCCGGCACGCCGCCTGCGACTCGCGGGCTGACGTCCACGCTCCACCGTGCCGGCTCGTAGGGGACGGCAAAGCTCTGGAAGATGTCGTCGTAGAACTCGTCGCTCCCGAGAAGGAGGTCGTGCACCACGGCGAGGAAGCGACCGCTCTCGG
The DNA here is from genome assembly GCA_036498645.1 of Acidimicrobiia bacterium. Taxonomy (GTDB): domain Bacteria; phylum Actinomycetota; class Acidimicrobiia; order IMCC26256; family JACDBD01; genus JALZAA01. Next base: position 5,805 of record DASYFC010000134.1, read on the forward strand.
CGCCCTGGATGACACGATGGTCGTACGTGCTCGTCAGGGTGATCGTCTTGCTGACGCCGAGTCGCGCGATCGTCGCCTGGTCGGCGCCTTCGAACTCGGCCGGAAATCCGATCGCGCCGACCCCGATGATGAAGCCCTGACCGGACATGAGGCGCGGCACGGAATGCATCGTGCCGATGGTCCCGGGGTTCGTGATCGTGCCGGTGGTGCCGGCGAAGTCGTCGGGCGAGAGCTGGCCGGAACGCACCTTGCCGACGGCCTCCTCGTAGGCGGCGTGGAACGCCTTGAAGTCGAGGGTGTCGGCATGCTTGACGTTCGGGACGAGGAGCGTGCGGGACCCGTCGCTCTTCTCGACGTCGACGGCGAGCCCGAGGTTCACGTGCTCGTGGCGCACGATGTTCGGCTGCCCGTCGACGATCTCGAACGACGAGTTCATCGCCGGCACGCGCGCCAGCGCCTTCAGCACCGCGTACGAGATCAGGTGCGTGAAGCTGACTTTGTCGCTGCCGGTGCGCGCCAGGTGGTTGTTCAGGATCTGCCGGTTGACCTCGAGCAGCTTCGCCGGGACGGTGCGCACCGAGGTGGCCGTCGGGACACCGAGCGAAGCCTCCATGTTCTCGACGATCCGCGCCGTCGCGCCCCGCATCGGGACGGGCCGGTCCGCGCCGTCGGTCTCTACTGCCGGCGGAGCCGGTGGGGGAGCGGGCGAGGGAGGTTGCGCGGGGGCTGCCGCCGGAGGCGGCGAGGGAGGTCGCGGAGCGGCTGGTGCCGGCGCCGGTCCTGTCTCCTCCCTGTTGTCGAAGAACTCGCGCCAGCCGTCGGGGACGGAAGCCGGGTCCTCGACGTACCGGCCGTGCATGTCCTCGGCCAGGCCGGAGTTGGGGCCGAGGTCCTCGAACTCGCTCTCTCCCATCGATCCTCCCGAGGGGGCGCCACTCTGACGTCCCCGGCAGCGCCGCCGCGGCTCAGCGACGTACCAGCTCGGCGACCTGGAAGGCCAAGTCGAGCGACTGGCGGGCGTTCAGCCGCGGGTCGCACATCGTCTCGTACCGGTGCTCGAGGTGGTCACCGAGGACTTCCTCGGTGCCGCCGAGGCACTCCGTGACGTTCTCGCCCGTGAGCTCGACATGGACGCCCCCGGGCCACACATCTGCGGCGTCGCAGGCGGCGAAGAAACCGCGCAGCTCGCGCATAACGTCCTCGAAGCGCCTTGTCTTGTAACCGCTGTCGTGCACGAAAGTGTTCCCGTGCATGGGGTCGCAGGCCCACACGACGGGGTGCCCGGACATCCGGACCGCGCGGAGCAGCGGCGGGAGCTTCTCCTCCACGTGATCGGCGCCCATCCGGCTGTAGAGCACGAGCCGGCCGGGCTGGCGCGCCGGGTTCAGGCGCTCGCACAGGGCCAGCACGTCCTGAGGTTCTGCGTCCCGACCGAGCTTGACGCCGACCGGGTTCTCGACGCCGGACAGGAACTCGACGTGGGCGCCGCCGGGTTGACGCGTGCGCTCGCCGGCCCAGAGCAGGTGGGCCGAGCAGTCGTACCAGCGTCCGGAGAGGCTGTCGCGACGGGTGAGCTCCTCCTCGTACTCGAGGACGAGCGCCTCATGGGCGGTGAAGAAGTCGACCTGGTGCAGCTGCATCTCGGCGGCCAGGTCGATGCCGCACGCGGCCATGAACCGCAACGCCCGTTCGATCTCCTGCGCGACTGTCTCGTAACGCCGGCCTTCACGGCTGCTGGCCACGTACTCCAGGTTCCACTGGTGCACGCGGCTGAGGTCGGCGTAGCCGCCCTTCGTGAACGCGCGGAGCAGGTTCAAGGTGGCTGCCGACTGGTGGTAGCTGCGGACCATCCGCCGTGGGTCCGGTCGACGCGCGTCGGCGTCGAACGCGAAGTCGTTGACCATGTCGCCACGGAAGGACGGCAGCTCGACGCCGTCCCGGGTCTCGGTGGGCGCGGTCCGCGGCTTGGCGAACTGCCCGGCGATGCGACCGACCTTCACCGCCGGTACGCCGGTGCCGTACGTCAGCACGACGGCCATCTGGAGGATGACCTTGAGCTTGTCGCGAATCGAATCGGCCGAGAACGCGTCGAACGACTCCGCGCAGTCGCCCGCTTGCAGCAGGAACGCGTCGCCGGCGGCCACGGCGGCCAGCGACTCCGTGAGCTGTTGAGCCTCACCCGCGAAGACGAGCGGGGGCTGACGGCGAAGGTCCGCCCGCGCCGCGTCGAGCGCGGCGGCGTCGGGCCAGTCCAGCTGCTGGCTGGCAGGGCGCGCGCGCCAGCTGTCCGGCGTCCACGAGGAGCCGAACATCCGCGGCGGTTCGGCTGCGGGCAGCGGATCCGACATCAGAGGTAGCCGCTCCCCGGCGGGGCCTGGGGCGGTGCCTGGCCCGACTCGATGGCGCGCCGGCGCATCTCGTCGAATTGCCCCTGGGCCGCCATCTGCTGGGTGAACAACGTGGCCTGGATGCCCTGGAACAACCCTTCGAGCCAGCCGACGAGCTGGGCCTGCGCGAGCCGGACCTCGGACTCGCTCGGCGCCTCGTCCTTGAACGGCAGCACGACCTCGCACAGCTCCTCCCGCAGATCGGGAGAAAGCACTCCTTCGAGCTCGTGGATCGACCGCTCGTGGATCTCGCGCAGCGCCTTGCGCCCGGCGTCGTCGATGGGGGCGCGACGGACCTCCTCGAGCATGTTGCGGACCATCGAAGCGATCCGGATGAGCTTCGTCGGGCGGGTGACCTGCTCTTGCGCGGGCTGGCTTCCGTCGCCCCCGCCGTCACCCTCGGGCGCCGGCGCCTGCTGAACCACCTCGGGCTGGACGGGCTCGCGTGCCGCGCTCGGGTCGTCGTCCACGATGTCCTTTCCCCCCGGGATCCGCCGGAGGAATCCCAGGATAGAAGGTGCTCCGAACGGAGCCGCCAAGGTTCGGCCCGCGGCGACGGCGCCGGCCCGCGGCGACGGCGGCCGTCAGCCGCTGTCGAGCGTGCCCTCGCGAACGCCCGGCGGCACCCGGCCCTGCGCGCCCTCGGTGCGCGGCCCGGGGACGTC
>DASYFC010000135.1:0-3845 GCA_036498645.1 Acidimicrobiia bacterium
CTCGAGGAGGGTCTGGTGTTCGCGCACCGGGCGATCCAGGAGCACGAGGTGCTCCGCAAGGTGCTCGAGACCGAGCCCGAGCGGTTCCTGCCGCTCATCACCGTCGAGCAGCACCGCGTCCTCGACTTCATCAGCGCGTTCCTGCTGCCATACCTCGAGCGGGAGCAGCGTGCCGGCCGGGTCCGCCCCGGCATCGACCTCGAGGCGGCCGCGCAGTACGTCGCCCGCCTCGTGCTCTCGCTCATCGGCTCGCCCGGCCGCTGGGACATGGACGACCCCGAGCAGGTCCGGTTGCTCGTCCGCGAGGAGCTGCTGGGCGGGATCCTCGTCTGATTGCCCCGGCTTCGGCCGGCTTGTGACGTGCGACACATTGACGGTGAGACGTTTTCTGCCTTACTGTCTCAGGACAGGAACCTGATGGCGCCCCTCACCGCGACCGCCGAGGCCCCGAGCCTCTCTCCCTCCATCGAGGACCGCGCGGTCCGAGCCACGCTCGCCTGCATCGCCCGCCACGGGCTCGCCAAGACGACGTTCGACGACGTCGCCCGCGAGGCCGGCTGCGCCCGGGCCACCCTGTACCGCTACTTCGGCGGCAAGCGGCAGCTGGTGCGGATCACCCTTGTTCGGGAGGCGGCGCGTCTCGCCGCCAGCGTTCGCGACGCCGGAGACCGCGAGTCCGCCGTCGAGGACGCAGTGGTGGCGATAGTCATCCGCGCCGCCCGGGAGCTGCGCGAGCACGAGGCCTTGCAGTTCCTGTTCGCGTTCGAGCCCGAGCTGGTTCTCCCGCACGTCACATTCGACGCCGGCAACCGGTTCCTCGCCGGCGCCGGATCCGCCGTCGCGCCCGTGCTCGCGCGATTCCTTCCCGCCGAGCGCGTTGACCGGGCCGGCGAATGGCTCGCCCGCGTCGTGCTCACCCACGCTCTCTCACCCACCCGTCCGATCGATCTGACCGACGAAGCCGCGACCCGCGCCCTCGTGCGCGAGCTCGTGCTGCCCGGTCTCATCCGTTCCGAAACCGTCACGTAGGGGGTTCCTCCCATGGCCAGCACGAACGAGATCCTGGGCCGCGACGAAGTCGACGACCTCGAGGCGATTCTCGCCGTCACCAACACCGATGTGAACGAGGTCGAGCATCTCGTCAAGTCGAACGGGGACGCCATCTTCACGTGGGACTACGACCGCAGTCGTCCCGCGTTGGGCAAGCTGTACGAGCGGGCGAAGAAGTCGCAGTGGAACGCGCAGACCGACCTGCCCTGGGAAACCGACGTCGACCAGGAGCACGTCGTGCTCGCCAACGCCTTGGCCAACAACGCGACGTTCGGCTCCGAGCTCGACACCAAGGGCACGCCGTTCGAGAATTGGGGCGACGCCGAGTGGCTCGCCTTCGGCGTGCAGTCACAGAACTGGACGCTGTCCCAGTTCCTCCACGGGGAGCAGGGCGCGCTCATCTGCACGGCGAAGGTCGTCGAGACGGTCCCCTGGATCGACGCCAAGTACTACGCGGCGACGCAGGTCATGGACGAGGCCCGGCACGTCGAGGTGTTCGCCAAGTACCTCGACGAGAAGCTGTCCGGCCACTATCCGATCAACGCCCACCTGCGGCTTCTCCTCGACGACATCATCGAGGACTCGCGGTGGGACATGACCTACCTCGGCATGCAGATCATGGTCGAGGGGCTCGCACTGGCCGCCTTCGGGTTCATCCAGCAGATGACGACCGAACCGCTCCTGAAGAAGCTCCTGCGCTACGTCATGGCCGACGAGGCCCGCCACGTCGCGTTCGGCGTGCTCTCGCTCCAGGAGTACTACCAGGAGCTGAGTGGCCCCGAGATCCGTGAGCGCCAGGAGTTCGCGTTCGAGGCCGCCGTCCGCATGCGCGACCGGTTCCTCCAGCAGGAGGTGTTCGAGCACTTCGGTGTCAACGTGAAGGACGCCGTCCACCTCGTGATGCAGGCGCCGGACCGCAAGATGTTCCAGTCGATGCTGTTCTCGAAGATCGTGCCCAACTGCAAGAAGCTCGGTCTGCTCAACGCCGGCGACGGCTGGCTGCGTGAGCGGTTCACCGAGCTGGGCGTGATCCAGTTCGAGGACTGGACCGACACCGGCGAGGAGTACGCGACGCTCGACGAGGTCTCGAAGGACCGCGACGCCGCCAGCGCATAGCGCGCGCGTGACCACCGACCGCATGCCGGGCGGGTGCGATCAGTAGCATCAGCGCGGTGAGCGACGAAGTGCGGCTCGTCTTCCTCGGCGGGCTGGGCGAGATCGGGCGGAACTGCTTCTGCATCGAGGTCGAGGGCCGCATCCTCGTCGTCGACTGCGGGCTGATGTTCCCCGACCCGGACATGCCGGGCGTCGACCTCGTTCTGCCGGACTTCACGTACCTGCGCGAGAACACCGACCGCGTCGAGGGCGTCGTGCTGACGCACGCCCACGAGGATCACGCCGGCGGGCTGGCGTATCTCCTCCGTGACATCTCCGTCCCGATCTACGGGACGCAGTTGTCGCTCGGCCTCGCTCGCGGTCGCATCGAGGAAGCAGGGATGCTCGACCGCACGGAGTTCGTTCCCGTGTTCGACGGCGAGCGCCACCGGATCGGACCGTTCGACTGCCAGTTCGTGCCCGTCACGCACTCGGTCCCCTACTCGCTCGCCGCCGCCTACTTCACGCCGGCGGGCACCATCCTCCACACCGGCGACTTCAAGCTCGATCTGAACCCGGTCGACGGTCGCAAGACCGATCTGGCGCTCCTCGGCGAGATCGCACGGCGCGACGGCGGGATCCGTCTCCTTCTCTCCGACTCCACCAACGCCGAGCGGCCCGGCTTCACGCCGTCCGAGTCGACCGTGGGTGAAGCCATGAGAGATTTGTTCCGCGACCACCCCGACCGCAGGTTCATCGTCGCCTGCTTCGCCTCGCACCTGCATCGCGTCGAGCAAGTCGCCCGCGCCGCGCTGGCGTCCGGCCGGCAGATCGCGTTCCTCGGCCGCTCGATGGCGCAGAACGTGACGATCGCGCGCGAGATGGGGCTTCTCGACGTGCCGGCCGGGCGCGTCGTCGACATCGAGGACGCGGGGCGGTTCGCGCCGGGCGAGATCTGCATCATCTGCACGGGCTCGCAGGGTGAGCCGCTCAGCGCCCTGTCACTCATGGCCGCGCACGAGCACAAGTGGGTGAAGGTGAGCGAGGACGACATCATCGTGATCTCGGCCCACGCCATCCCGGGCAACGAGGCCAACGTGTCGCGAGTCATAGACGCGTTCCACCGCACGGGCGCCGACGTCGTCCACGGCGGAACGTCGCCGGTGCACGTGTCGGGTCACGCGTCCCGCGAAGAGCTCAAGTTCATGCTGAACCTGACCCAGCCGGAACGGTTCGTTCCCGTTCACGGCGAATTCCGGCACATGGTCCACCACGCCCGCCTGGCGAGGGAAGTGGGGTTGTCCGACGACCGCGTCGTCGTCTGCCAGGACGGCGACGTGCTCACGCTCGGGCCGAACGGCATGGACGTCGACCGGCGGTCGGTGCCGGCCGGCTATCTCTACGTCGACGGCATCGTCGGCGACGTCGGCCACGGCGTATTGCGCGACCGTCGCAGCCTCGCCGAGGAAGGTGTCGTCGTCGTGATCGTGACCGTCGACGCCACCACGGGTGAGGTCGTCACCGGGCCCGAGATCGTGACGCGCGGCTGGGTCTATGCGCCCGAGGCCGACGAGCTGCTGGAGGACGGCAAGGCCGCGGTGCTCGCATCGCTGGCGGAGGCGGCCGAGGAGGGCGCCACCGACTTCGAGACGATCCGCCGGCACACCCGGCGCGCCCTGGGCCGGTTCATCAACGAGCGG
>DASYFC010000136.1:0-16528 GCA_036498645.1 Acidimicrobiia bacterium
CGACGGTGTCGAAGACGTGCGTCACCGCACCGCGCAGCCGGATCGTCTCGGCCAGGTCGACCTCGTGGGTGCCGCCCCGCACCTGCACGGTCACGTGCTCGCCGACGAGCCCGCGCCGGTGGGCGACGGCGGCCGACGCGCACACGCCGGTACCGCACGAGAGCGTCTCCCCCACGCCGCGCTCCCACACGCGCATCGCGAGCTCGTCCGGCCTCGTGACGGCGATGAACTCGACGTTCGTGCGGTGCGGGAAGCGGGTGTCGGTCTCGAGATGAGGGCCGTGTTGAACGACGCGTGTCGTCTCGGGATCGTCGACGAGCAACACGAAATGCGGGTTGCCCATGCCGGCGGCGTCGCCGTGGTACGTCACGCCGTGGAACGTGACCTCGAGGTCGAGCGCACTCAGCGCGTCGAGCGGGATCTCGGCCGGCTCGAACGTGACGGGGCCCATGTCGACGGTGGCGCCCACCAGCTCTCCCGTCGCCTGGTCCAGGTCGAGCTCGACGTCGCGTCGTCCGCCCCCGGTGTCGACGACCAGCCGCTTCCCGTCGCCGATCCCCTCCCGGACTGCGACCCAGGAGAGGCACCCGATCCCGTTCCCGCTCATCTCGGCGAGGCTCCCGTCGGCGTTGCGGAGCTCCATGGTGCAGTCGGCGCCGTCCCGTCCGGGGAGCAGCGTGACGAGCCCATCGGCGCCGATCCCGCGATGCCGGTCGCACAGTCGCGCCGCGACGGCGGCATCCGGGCCGCGGTCGGCCGTGCCCACCGTGACCAGGAAGTCGTTGCCCGCTCCGTGCAGCTTGGAGACCCGAAGGCTGTGGGGACTCATGAGCTCCAGGTTGCCAGCACGGCCGGCAACACGGCGCAGTGATTCTCGGTGGCGCCCAGCCACGTGATCCGGGGGTCGCGCCGGAACCACATCCGCTGGCGGCGCGCGAAGGACCGGGTCCGCCTGACGGCGGTGTCGATGGCGTCGTCGATCGAGCCGTCGCCGGCGACCGCGCCGATGATCTCCTTGTACCCGATCGCCTGCCCCGCGGTGCGCGACAGCGGTGGACCGTCGAGCAGCCCGCGCACCTCGTCGACGAGACCGGCGTCTCGCATGGCCGCAAACCGTGTCGAGATGCGAGCGTTCAGCACGTCGCGTGGAACCCAGACGCCGACCACCTGCACCGGGAACGCCGTCGGGCCAAACTGGTCGATCCCGGGCCCGAAGGAGGAGAACCGCTTCCCCGTCAGCCGGATCACTTCGAGCGCCCGGACAATACGGCGGGCGTTGTGCGGGTCGACCTTCTCGGCGGCGTCGGGGTCACGCCGCCGCAGCTCGTCGTAGGCCGCCGCCACACCACCCGGCTCCGCCGTCCACGCTTCGAGCTCGGCGCGCAGGTCGGGATCCTCGCCCGGGAAGCGCAGGTCGTCGACGACCGCCTGCACGTACAGGCCGGTCCCGCCCACGAGAAGCGCGCGCTTACCGCGCGTCTCGATCGCGGCGACGGCGGCGCGAGCCGCGGCTTGGTGACGCACGGCCGACCACTCCTCGGAGGGATCGGCGACGTCAACGAGGTGATGCGGCACTAGGGCGCGTTCGGCGACTGTCGGCTTGGCGGTCCCGATATCGAGACCGCGGTACACCTGCATCGAGTCGAGCGACACGATCTCGACGTCACCGAGCGAATGCGCGGCACCGAGAGCGAGCGCCGACTTCCCCGATGCGGTGGGACCGACAAGAGCGAGGTGCGTGGCCGTGGCTACACCACTGCGACGGGGATGCGGGTCCGGGCTCGCTGCGCCGGCGCGACCATCCGCACGACATCGCCACGCAGCCAATGCGGTGCCGCGTCGGTGATGCGCACGTCGACGAGCGCGCCCGGTTCGCCCGCGCCTCCCGGCGCGGCGAAGTGGACCAGCTTGTTCTGGCGCGTGCGGCCCGCAAGCACCGACGGGTCCTTCTTCGAGGGGCCGTCGACCAGCACTTCCTCGACCCGGTCGACGCGCGCCTGGTGGCGTCGGAGGGCGTGACGCTCCACCACTTCGACCAGCCGGCGCATCCGCTCGCGGGCAACGTCGGTTGGGACGAGGGCATCGGACATCTCGGCGGCGGGCGTTCCCGGCCGGGGCGAGAACACGAACGTGTAGGCAGCGTCGTACGCCGCCTCGTCGACGACCTCGAGGGTCCGGAGGAAGTCGTCGTCGGTCTCGCCGGGGAAGCCGACGATGATGTCGGTGGTCACGGCGAGGTCGGGGAGCGCGTCGCGGGCGGCGGCGAGCTTCCGGAGGTAGCGCTCGGCGGTGTACCCGCGGTGCATGCGGGCCAGCGTGCGGTCGCTGCCCGCCTGGAGCGGGAGGTGCAGGTGCTCGCACACGGTGTCGCACTCCGCCATCGCCGCGATGGTCTCGGGGCGGAGGTCCTTCGGATGCGGCGACGTGTAGCGGATGCGTCGGATGCCGTCGATGGCGTCGACCGCCCGCAGCAGGTCGGCGAAGCGCGGTGCGTACTGACCGGCGCCGAGGTCGCGCCCGTACGAGTTCACGTTCTGTCCGAGCAGGGTGATCTCGGTGACGCCGTCGGCGGCGAGCTCCTCGATCTCGCGCACGACGTCGCCCAGGCGCCGGCTGACCTCGCGGCCCCGCACGATCGGGACGATGCAGAACGTGCACGAGTTGTCGCAGCCGATCTGGATCGTGACCCACGCTGAGTGCGCCACGTCCCGCCGGGCGGGCAGCGCCGATGGGTAGGCCGCGTGCTCCTCGAGGATCTCGACGATCGGCCCTTCGAGCCGCGCCCGCTCGAGCAAGGCCGGCGCGTGCGCGAGGTTGTGGGTCCCGAACACGACGTCGACGTGCCCGGCCCGTTCGACGATGAGCTCACGGTCCTTCTGGGCGAGGCAGCCCGCCACGGCGATCTGCACGTCGGGCCGGCGCTCCTTCAGCGCTTTCACCCGGCCCAGATGGCCGTACAGCTTGTTGTCGGCGTTCTCGCGCACGCAGCACGTGTTGAACACGACGACGTCGGCCTGCTCGATGTCGTCGGTGTGCCGCATGCCGTCGGCGGCCAGCAGCCCGGCGATCCGCTCCGAGTCGTGCTCGTTCATCTGGCACCCGAACGTGCGGATGTAGAAACGGCGGGCTTCCGGCATCCCGATCAGTCTACGGACGGCGGAGTCGCGCATCAGCGGCCGAGGCAGCGGTTCACGACGTCCTCGACCTGCTGCCGCTTGGGCGTGCCGGGATCGTCCGTGTAGTGCACGACGACGTCGTTCTCCTGCACCGTCGACGGCCCGGCCAGGGACGAGCCGATCTTCTCCTTGGCCCGGGTCGCATCGGAGCGGCTGGGAAAGAAGTCGACGATGGCGGAGAAGAACAGGAGCGGAGGCTCCTCGAGGTCGACCTCCGCGAACGTGAACCCGTCCTCGTGCAGGAAGTCGGTCCGCTCGTTCGGCGGCTTGGGACGGACCACCTTGTAGGCGGACGTCCGGGCACACCCGGCGAACTGCGCCGCCTTCGCCGTCACATCACCCGACCGGGGCTTGGTCTTCGACGAGTCGCCGTCACCGCCGCCACACCCGCTCGCCACGCTCAGCAGCGCAACGACCACGACCACCCCCGCACGCCCCGGCATCACGACCTCCCATCGACGCTGACCCGAGAGCTTGCCCGGAGCGGCCTGCTTGGCATACAGAGCACCCCGTGCCCGTCGAGCCCGAGCTTCGCACGCCGCGTCTGCTTCTCCGGCGATGGCGGGACACGGACCGGCCGCCGTTCGCGACGCTGAACGCCGACCCGCTCGTCATGGAGCATTTCCCGGCGCCGTTACGCCCCAACGAGAGCGACGACCTGGTGGACAGGATCGAGGCCGGCTTCGAGGAGCGCGGGTGGGGACTGTGGGCGGTCGAGGTCCCGGGCACGACATCGTTCGCCGGCTTCGTGGGGCTCAACCCGGCGACGTTCGACGCCCCGTTCACGCCCGCGGTCGAGATTGGCTGGCGTCTGGCGCGGGAGCACTGGGGCCGCGGCTACGCGACCGAAGGCGCACGCGCGGCGCTCTCGTTCGGCTTCGATGAGCTCGCACTCGACGAGATCGTGTCGTTCACCAGCCGGGGGAACTCCCGCTCACGTCGGGTCATGGAGCGACTCGGGATGCGTCGCTACCCCGCCGACGACTTCGACAACCCCAGCCTGCCCGACGGTGACGCGCTCCGGCCGCACGTCCTCTATCGACTCGACCGCGCCCGTTGGCAGCGCAACGCGGCCGGGGCCGCGCGGTAGCGACGGTCGTGCACGTATCAACCACGGAGTTCATCCTTCTCGCGCTCGTCGCCGCCACGGGAGGAGCGGTGCAAGGCTCGATCGGCTTCGGCCAGAACCTCGTGCTCGTACCGGTCGTCGCGCTCATCGTCCCCGAAGCCGTCCCCGGCGCGCTGGTCGCCCTCGGCGTCCCGCTCACCGTGATCATGGCGGCGCGCGAGTGGCACGGCGTCGACTGGCCGGGGCTCGGGTGGATCGTGCTCGGACGCGTGCCCGGCACGGTCGTCGGCGTCTTGATCGTCGCCCTCGTGTCCGGCGACCTGCTCTCCACCCTCGCCGGCTCGGCGGTGCTGGCCGGCGTCGTGTTGAGCGTGCTCGCGGGCCACGTTCGCGTGAACCGGGAGACCGCGACGAGCGCGGGTGCGGCGGCCGGCGTGCTCGGCACCACCGCCGCGATCGACGGGCCGCCGCTCGCGCTTCTCTACCAGCGCCATCCCGGGCCCACCATCCGCGCCACGCTGGCCTGCGCCTTCCTCGTCGGCGCCGTCATGTCGTTCACCGCGCTGGTGTCGGCCGGCCAGGTGCACGGCTGGCAGCTGCTCCTCGCGCTGGCGCTCGCTCCCGCACTGCTCGTCGGGCTCGCCTGCAGCACGCTCGTGACCCGCGTGGTGGGTGAGCACAGCCTCCGCCCCGCGGTCTTGACCCTCGTCACGATCGCCGGCGTCGCTGCGATCCTGCGCGGCCTCGTCTGAAGGACGACACCCGAGGTGGTGTGGGGGGCGGTACGCGACCGCCCCCCACACGCGTGCCTCCGGCGTCTGCGTCCTCAGGTCTCGATCTCGAGCGTCTCGGCGTCTTTGGCGCGCTTGCCGTTGCCCGACCGACCGCCGGCCTTGCCGTTGCCGCTCGAGCTGCCGTTGCCGCCGGTCGACTCGCCGGCGCTGCTGTCCGCGGCCTTGACTTCGGCGTCGGCTTCGGCCTCGGGATCGACCGGGACCTCCTCGATGCCGACGGCGTCCTTGATCTTCTCGCTGATCTCGAACATCAGGTCGAGGTTCTCGGTCAGGAACTGCTTCGCCTTCTCGCGGCCCTGGCCGAGCTGCTCGCCCTCGTAGGTGAACCACGCGCCGGACTTCTTCACGATGCCGAGGTCGATGCCGACGTCGAGCAGCGAGCCTTCGCGGCTGATGCCCTTGCCGTACATGATGTCGAACTCGGCCATCCTGAACGGCGGCGCGACCTTGTTCTTCGCCACCTTGACCCGGGCCCGGTTCCCGATGATCTCGGTGCCGTCCTTGATGGACTCCACCCGCCGGATGTCGAGCCGTACCGACGAGTAGAACTTCAGCGCCCGTCCGCCCGGTGTCGTCTCCGGGCTCCCGAACATCACGCCGATCTTCTCCCGCAGCTGGTTGATGAAGATGCAGATCGTGCGGGAGCGGTTGAGGTTGTGGGTGAGCTTGCGCAACGCCTGGCTCATGAGCCGGGCCTGGAGGCCGACGTGCGTGTCGCCCATCTCGCCCTCGATCTCGGCCTTGGGCACGAGCGCGGCGACCGAGTCGATGACGACCACGTCGAGCGCGCTGGAGCGGATCAGCATGTCGGCGATCTCGAGCGCCTGCTCGCCGGTGTCGGGCTGGCTGATCAGCAGCTCGTCGACGTTGACGCCGATGGCAGAGGCGTACACCGGGTCCATGGCGTGCTCGGCGTCGATGTACGCGCAGACACCGCCGTTGCGCTGCGCCTCGGCCACCACGTGCATGGCCAGCGTGGACTTCCCCGACGCCTCGGGGCCGAAGACCTCGACCACCCGGCCTCGCGGCAGGCCGCCGATGCCCAGTGCGATGTCGAGAGCGAGCGCGCCGGTGGGGATGGCGGCGACGCCGACGTTGCCGTGCTCCCCCAGCCGCATGATCGAGCCCTTGCCGAATTGCTTCTCGATCTGGCCGACGGCCATCTCGAGGGCGTTGTCGTCGCGTTCCACGATGGAACCCTCCTCGTTACGTCGTTGCGTTCGTGCGGTCGGGGGGAAGTGCTGTGGGAGCAACCTACGGCTGGGGTGTGACAACTACCTCTGATACCTCTGATACCTCAGGTACCTCTGGTACCGGCTGGTACTCGGGCCGAGACCCGAACGACACGCGTGTAACTTAGCCCGAACACCCGTTCGATGCAAGGGTTTGGCTCGGTGGGGCCGGGAAATCCGCTACCCGAGCGGGAAACGGGCCCTGGGCGTGTGCTGAGCGCCGCCGCTTCCCGTCTTGCTCTGGAACAGCACGACCTCCTCGGCCGCCCACGCCCGCCCCACCGGGCCCGACCCGAGCCCGGCGACGACCGAACGGAGATCGGAGGGCGCCTTGAGCCGGGCGAGGGTGAGGTGGGCGTGATACGGGCGCGCCTCCGGCGGGTAGCCCACCGGCGCCAGCAGCGCGCCGACCGCCGCCGCCAGCTGCACGAGCAGCGCGTGTCCCTCGACGACGCCGAGCCACAGCACCCGGCCTCGCCGCTCGGTGGGGAACGCGCCCGCCGCCCCGAGCTGCACCGCCGACCCGCGCACCGCCAGTGGCTCGAGCGCGCCGGCGACGGCGGCGAAGTCGACCCGGTTGCCGAGGAACTGGAGCGTGAGGTGCCACTGCGGCCGGGTGGTGCGGCGCGCCGTCGACGGAACCTCGATCGCCGCCGCGGCGGCGTCGACGGCGTCGAGGACGTCGGCTGGGGGGACCACGGCCAGGAAGCCCCGGCCCAGCTCGGGCTCGCTCACCCCATCGACACGAGCTTCATGCGGAGCAGGTTGAGCAACGAGATCGTGGCGAACTGGCGCACCATCTCGCGCTGACCCGGCAGCTGCGTGCCGACCGCCTCGACCGGCCCGTCGCCGAGGGCGAGCCCGAAGAACACCGTGCCGGCGGGCTGTCCCTCCTGCTCGTCGGGGCCCGCCACACCTGTCACTCCGAGACCGACGTCGGCGCCGAAGACGCGCCGCGCCCCTGCCGCCAGCTGCGCCGCGCACTCGCTGCTCACCACCGACTCGGCGGTCACGCCGAGCACGGATCGCTTGACGTCGGTCATGTAGGCGACGACCCCGCCCTTCAACACGTCGCTCGTGCCCGGCACGCTCACGAGCCGCGACGCGACCAACCCGCCCGTGAGCGACTCCCCGAGCCCGAGCGTCAGGCCGCGCTTGCGCAGCAGGTCGAGGACGACGGTCTCCATCGTCTCGTCGTCGACCCCGAACACGAGATCGCCGAGGATCTCGCGCAAGGCCCGTTCCTCCGGCTCGATCAGGGCGCGTGCCTCCTCGGGCGTCGACGCCTTGGCCGTGATCCGGACGACGAGCCCTTCGATCCCGCGAGCGAGGAAGGCGATCGTCGGGTTCGTCTGCGCGTCGACCCGATGGGCGATCATCTCGGCGAGTCCCGACTCGGATGTGCCCCACGTCTTGAGCGACCGCGACACGATCGCCCCCTGCTGCCCGGATCGAGCGAGCAGGTCGGGCAGGACGTGCTCGCTGATCATGAGCTGCATCTCGTACGGGACGCCCGGCACCGCGTACACGACCCTGTCGCCGACGGGCGCCCTGATCCCCGGCGCGGTCCCGACCGAGTTCGGGATCGGCTCGGCGCCGACGGGCACGTCGCACTGACGCAGGTTGTTCTCGGGCATCGCCCGGCCGCGCGACGTGAACAACGCCGACACCCATTCGACGAGATCCTCACGCCGCTCGAGCTCGACGCCCATCACCTCGGCGATCGCCTGGCGGGTCATGTCGTCGGGGGTCGGGCCCAGGCCACCGCACACGATCACGGCGTCGCTCCGATCGAGCAGCTCTCGCAGTGCCTGCACCATCCGCCCGAGGTTGTCGCCGACCTGTCGGTGCTCGAAGCTGTCGATTCCCGCGTCGGCGAGCTGTTCACCGATCCACGCGCTGTTGGTGTCGACGATCTGGCCGAGGAGAAGCTCGGTCCCGATCGCCAGCACCTCGCATCTCACGCGCGGCTCTCCTGCCACCCCCGTCGGAGCATGTCGAGCGCCGAGAGCAGCGTGAGCGCCACGGCCACCCACAACACGGTCTGCTGCAGCCAGGCCATGTCCTCGAACGGCGGGAAGAGGAACGCGCCGACGGCGGCGAACTGCAATGTGGTCTTCCACTTGCCGAGCTGACGGGCCGGGAGCGAGATGCCACGCCGCCCGGCCAGCGACCGGTAGACCTGGATCCCGGCTTCGCGTCCGACGACGAGGACGATCGGGATCCAGCCGATGTCGCCGCGGACGCCGAGTGCGAGGAAGCCGCCGATCACGAGGACCTTGTCGGCGAGGGGATCCAGGAACGCGCCCGAGCGCGTCGTGCCGTCGCGCCGGGCGATCCACCCGTCGACGCCGTCGGTGCACGCCAGCACCAACCACAGGACGACCGCCGGCCACGACGCCCCCCGCTGTGCGATCAGCACGAGCGTGGGCACGGCGAGCAGGACGCGCGCGACCGTGATCGCGTTGGCCGGGGTCGCCACCGCGCCCTCGCCGAATCGCCGGAGCGGTGCCGCCGCCCGTGCCGTCGCGGGCATGCGCGCCTCGGGTGCCGTGCTCATGCCGGCTCGGCCAACAGATCCGGCCCGCACGCCGATGTCACCCGAGCGCGAACCCGGGCGCCGGGCCGCGCGAACTCGCCGCTGATGCGGACCACCCCGTCGATCTCCGGCGCTTCGCGGTGGGAGCGCCCGACAGGCTCGCCGCTCTCGTCGTCCGTCCCGTCGACCAGCACTTCGAGCTCGTCGCCGACCAACGCGTCGCGCGCGGCCTGCGTGATCGGGTCCTGCACCTCGGCGCACTCCCGCAGGCGCTCCGCCATCAGATCGTCGGGAACGACGCGGTCCATCTCGGCTGCGGGTGTCCCGTCCTCGCGCGAGAAGGGAAAGAAGCCGGCCCAGTCGAGCTCGACCGCGCCCAGGAACTCGAGCAGCGCGTCGTGATCGCGCTCGGTCTCACCCGGGAACCCGACGATGAACGACGATCGGAAGGCGGCGTCCGGCTCGCGGGCGCGGATGCCGTCGACGAGATCGCGGAACCGGTCGCCGCTCCCCCATCGCTTCATGCGCCGAAGCAGTGGTGCGGACGCGTGCTGGAGTGACAGGTCGAAGTACGGCACCACCGTCTGCAGCTCGAGCATCGTCGACACGAGTGGATCGCGCACTTCGCTCGGATAGAGATAGAGAAGCCGGATGCGCGCCAGGCCATACGCAGAGAGCGCGTCCAGGCGCCGGAGGAGCGGCGCCAGTGAGCCGGGCTGGCCGGCGTCGCGTCCGTACCACGCGAGATCCTGAGCCACGAGCACGAGCTCGACTGCGCCGCGTTCGACGAGGGCGCGGGCTTCGTCTTCGATCGTCTCCGGCGCGCGCGAACGCTGCTTCCCTCGGAACGACGGGATCGCGCAGAAGGCGCACGCGCGATCGCATCCCTCGGCCACCTTGACGTACGCCCACGGAGCGGCCGGCGCGGGACGCGGAAGCTCGAGCAGGTCGCGCACGCCGGCCGGCTTGCGCTTCAAGACCACCTCGGCGAGATCGCCTTCGCCGCCGAAGCCGACGACGGCGTCCGCCTCGGGCAGCGCCGTGGCGAGCTCGTCGCCGTAGCGCTCGGCGAGGCAGCCCGTGACCACCAGCTTGGCGCCCGGCTTGCGCGCCTCGGCGAGCGCGAGCGTCACGTCGATGGACTCCTGGCGGGCAGCCTCGACGAATGCGCACGTGTTGACGACCACCAGCTCGGCGTCCTCGGCCGAGGACGCCGGCACGAGGCCGTCGGCCAGCAGCGAGGCCGTCACCTTGTCGGAATCGACGGCGTTCTTCGGGCAGCCGAGGGTCTCGACGTAGAAGCGCGCTGGGATGTCGGGCTCGGGCGCCACAGTCACAGCGAAAGCCTACAAGCGACGTCCCTAGACTGACGGGGCCGTGAACCCTGACACGAGCGCTGCGAGCACCGAGAAGGTCGAGGTCGGAGGTTGGACGGAGCCGGGCTTCGAACCTGTCGTCGGAGCGTTCGTCGAGAATTTCGAGAAGCGTCGCGACGTCGGTGCCGCGTGCTCGGTCTACGTCGACGGGCAACCGGTGGTCGACATCTGGGGCGGCCTGGCCGACCTCACCAGTGGGAGACGATGGTCGCCGAACACACTCGCCGTCGTCTTCTCGACCACCAAGGGCGCGACCGCGATCTGCGCACACATGCTCGTGCAGCGCGGCAAGATCGACGTCGATGCTCCGGTCGCGTCCTACTGGCCCGAGTTCGCCGCCGGAGGCAAGGCGCGGATCACGGTCCGGCAGGTACTGGGCCACCGCGCCGGGCTCGCCCATGTCGACGGTGACCTCACTCTCGACGAAGTACTGGCTTGGGACCCGGTCGTCGACGCCATCGCCGCGCAAGAGCCGAATTGGGAGCCGGGTACCGCGCACGGCTACCACATGCGGTCGTTTGGTTGGATCGTCGGTGAGATCATCCGCCGCGTCGACGGTCGCTCCCCGGGACGGTTCTTCGCCGACGAGATCGCGGCGCCACTCGGTCTGGAGTTCTGGATCGGGCTTCCCGAGTCGGAGGAGCCGCGCGTGTCGAGCGTCATCCCGCCCGAGCCACCGTCGGACCCTGAAGCTCGCGCGCTCGTCGAGCAGTTCACGGGCCCGAACACGTTCCTCGGCAAGGTCATGCGCGGTCCGTCGGGCCTGTTCGCCTACGACGACATGTGGAACACGCGAGCGCTGCACGCGGCAGAGCTCCCGTCGTCGAACGGCGTCGCGGACGCGCGCTCGGTCGCCCGCATGTACGCGGCCGCGGTGGGCGACGTCGACGGCGTACGCCTGCTCGAGCCGCGCACCATCGCAGCCGCGTGCGAGGTCCAGTCGGACGGGCCCGACAAGGTGATCCTCTACCCGATGCGCTTCGGCCTCGGGTTCATCCTGCCTCCGGGTCTCGGCTCGACCGGGCAGCGGGCGTTCGGCCATGCGGGCGCCGGCGGCTCTCTCGGCTTCGCCGATCCCGAACGCAGGCTCGGCTTCGGGTACGTCATGAACCGCATGGAGCTGGGACCGACGGCACCCGAGCGGGCGTCGGCGATCGTCGACGCCGTGTACGAGTGCCTGTTGTGAGCCGCGTCACCTTCGCGCCGTCACCGGAGTCGTAGTTGGTTGGAGGGCGAAGAGCCCTCCCGTCACCTTGGAGGTGGCACATGTACGACTTCGCGATCGTTGCCCTGCTCGCGCTGGGCACCGTGAAGGTGGTCGACTTCCTCACCGACAACGTCTCTCCGTTGCGGGCCTGGAAGTCGGTCCTCACGTTCATCGCCGCGGTTGGCGTCGTAGTCGCGCTCGATTACTCGCTGTTCCGTGGCTTCGGCATCACCGTGCGCAACGAGACGCTGGGCGTCTGGATCACGGGCTTCATGGTCGCAGGAGCGACCGTGGGCTGGAGGGCCGTCTTCGGCTACCTGACCCACGACCGCGCGACCAGGGACGAGACCCTCGGAGAGCACCGGCCGTTGCGCCGGGCCGCCTGACGGCCTTCTCGACAAATCTCTCCGCGGCACGACCGCCAAAGGCGCCGGTCGTCCCGACGAGTGCGGACGGGGCGCCCTCCGGGGCGCCCCGGTCGCGTCCGCCGGCTATCCGCCACCCGCAGGGGCGCGGCTGACGGCGATCTCGCCCACCTCGAGCTGTGCCGGCGCGCTGAAGCGCCCGGTGATGTCGCCCGACCGCGCGTCGACCCGGTTGATCAGCTGTTCGAGCGTGCTCGGGTTCCCGACGCGAACGCGCACCCAAAGCACGTCGCCGCCGCCGATGATCGTGGCGGGCGCACGGAGTTGGATCTGCCCGCCTTCGGTGAGCGCAACCCTCTGGCGCACGATGCCGGCGTCGGGACCGATGCCGAGCAGCGCGCCGCTCTGTACGTCGTAGCTCCAGAGCAGGCCGCCGGCGACGGCCGCTCCGTGCAGCTCGACCGGCCCACCGTCCTGCACTGCGAAGCTACGGCGAACCGCCAACGTCGCCGGGTCGAGGGCGACCACCGCACTGCGACCGACGATCCAGAGCATGCCGCCGCCCAACGCGACCGCTTGAGGATCGAGTCGATCGCCGCCGACGCGGTCCGGGATCGCGGCGCGCGCGGTGACGGTCCCGTCGTCGGCGAGGCGCGCCACCGCCGGCAGGGCGGGATTTCCCGTCACGCCGAGGTCGTACACGGCCCAGGCCGCTTGGTCGTCGGCGACGACACGCGTCGCGCCCGGCGCCGGTGGACCACCGGCCGCTGCCTCCGAGACGACGTCGGTGGGCAACGTCGCGTCGGTCGTCGCCCCCGTCGAGAGCTCGTCGCGGGTCAATCGGCCATCCCCCGTCACCAGCCACAGCGCGCCCCGCTGCTGGGCGATGACCGGGGTGACGTCGGCGGACGCGGCCCCCTGGACGGGCACGTTCGTCCTGCCGGCGAGCGCGTTGCGGGTCGCGTCGACGACGCCGATCCGACCGGTCACCGGGTCGTACAGGTACACCGTTCCCTCACCGCCGAGCACCGCTCCGAACCCCTGGAATCCGACGTCCCGCGGGTCGGAGAGCGTCACCGGATCGAGGCGGACCGTTGTCGCCCCGAACAGCCACAGTCCCGCTGCGCTCTGTTGTCCCGGACGTGCCGGTCGGACGCGGATCGGGCGCGGTCCTCCTCCGTCGTCGGAGCGGACTTGGCGGACGACGAGCCCGATCCCGGTCCCGACCACCGCGCAGGCGACCAGGATCCACACGGTTGCGAGCGCACTGCGCGGGCGCCGGTTGCGAGCTTTCATCGTGCGGTCCAGCCTCTCACCCGCGGCGGGGAGGTCAGACGCGCTGTTCGAGCTCCTCGAACTCCTCGACCGTCATCAGCACGGCCCGGGCCTTGGATCCCTCGGACGGGCCGACGACGCCTCGGCGCTCCATCAGGTCCATGAGCCGACCGGCGCGTGCGAACCCGACGCGCAGCTTGCGCTGGAGCATGCTCGTCGACCCCAGCCCGCTCCGCACGACCAGCTCCATCGCCTGGGCGAGCAGCTCGTCGTCATCATCGACCTCGGCGCCGGCGCGCCCCCCGGCGGCTTCGTCGCCTGCGATCCCTTCGATGTAGTCCGGCTGCGGCAGCTGCCGTCGCCAGTGCGCGACGAGCCGGTGGATGCACTCCTCGTCCACCCACGCGCCCTGGATGCGCTGGGGCCGGCTCGACGACGCGCTGACGAGCAGCATGTCGCCCTGGCCGATCAGCTTGTCGGCGCCCGCCTGGTCGAGGATCACACGCGAGTCGGCGATGCTGGTCACCGAGAACGCAAGACGGCTCGGGATGTTGGCCTTGATCACACCGGTGATCACGTCGACCGAGGGCCGCTGCGTCGCGATCACGAGGTGGATGCCGACGGCGCGCGCCATCTGCGCGATGCGACACACGCTGGCCTCGACGTCCCGGGCCGCCACCATCATCAGGTCGTTCAGCTCGTCGACGACGACGAGGATGTACGGCAGACGCTCGAATCCACGACCCGTCATGGGGTCGGGCTCGTCCGTCGTCGCAAGGTCGCCACGATCGAAGGCTGCGTTGTACCCGGCGATGTCGCGCACGCCGGCGTCGGCGAGCAACTCGTAACGCAGGTCCATCTCGCGCACGGCCCAGTCGAGCGCGTTGGCCGCCTTCTTCGGGTTGGTCACGACCGGCGTGAGCAGGTGCGGCAGTTCGTTGTAGCCACCCAGCTCGACGCGCTTGGGGTCGACGAGGATCATGCGAACCTGGTCGGGTGTGGCGCGCATGAGGATCGACGAGACGATCGAGTTGATGCAGCTCGACTTCCCGGCGCCGGTGGCACCCGCGATGAGTAGGTGGGGCATGGCGGTGAGATTGAGCATCACCGGCTGACCGGAGATGTCGCGCCCCAAGGCGACCTCGAGCGGATGCGCGGCCTGCCTGGCGTCGTCGGTGGCGAGGAGGTCGCCCAGCGTCACCAGCTGGCGCTGCCGGTTCGGCACCTCGACGCCGATCGCGCTGCGCCCCGGGATGGGGGCGAGGATGCGCACGTCGGGTGACGCCATCGCGTAGGCGATGTCGTGGCTGAGGCCGGTCACCCGGTTCACCTTCACGCCCGATCCCAGCTCGAGCTCGTACCGGGTCACCGTGGGCCCCACGGTCATGCCCGAGAGCTTGGCGACGACGCCGAACTCGGCCAGCGTCGCTTCGAGGACCTTGCCGCCCTCCTCGACGAAGCGCCGGTCGATCTCGTGCTTCGTGCCGCGCTTGAGCACGTTCGCGGGCGGGAGCTTCCAGGTCCCGGGGCGGTACCCGGGGCCGAGGTCGATCGCCACCTGTCCGCCGGGCTCGACGGTCGTTCGCGCCGGAGGCTCGGGATCCGTCTCGGCCACCGGGTCGTAGACCTCCGGCTCGGGCACGTCGTCCAGCTCGACGTCGTCCTCCTCGAGGTCATCCTCGGCCTCGACCGCAGCGGCCGGCTGGAGCCCGTGGAGGGCAGCCTCACCGGCGTCGTGTCCGCGCAACTGGAACAGGCCGCTGACCGCGGCGGCCGCCCAGCGCGCACCGGCCGCGATCGCGTCGAACACGCGACGCATCGGAACTCCCGGCGCGAGCAGGAGGCCGAGCAGACCGAGGCCGGTGAGGATCACCGCGGTTCCGACGACGCCCGCGCCGGCCGCGAGCGGCGACGCCACCGCCGCGCCGAGCAGACCGCCGGCGTTGCGCAGCCCGTGGGTCGGATCGACGGGCGGGCTGCCACCGGCCAGGTGGAGCAGGCCGACGACGGCGAGCATCACGAGCACGATCCCGAGACCGATGCGAAACGGCGCCGGCGCGCGGGTCTCGTCGTCCTCGGGCTCGTCGTCCTCGTCGGCGTCGATGCCGCGGGGCCGGTAGCCGGCGAACAGCAGCACCGCGAAGCCGAAGCACGCGACGGGGAAGACGATCCGGCCCCGGCCAAGCATGGTGGCGCTGCCGTCGGCGAGGAAGCTCCCCACCGACCCGGCGAGGTCGGAGGCGAGCCCGAGCACCGTGAGCACGCCGATGACGACGAGCGCAACCGCGAGGGCGTCGGCGCCGTGGCCCCGCAGCTGACGGCCGGCCGCTTCGCGACTCCGCTCCCAGGCGGTCGGGCGCGCCGGAGCGCGGCGTCGGGTGGTGCGACGGCGCTTCGGGGCGGGCTTCCGACGGCGCGTGCGAGTAGGCGCAGCCATAGGGCCTCGACAGTAACACCAGCCTCACCAGACTCAGCCGGATACCCCGGCAACTCGGGCGAGGGACGAGCCGAGAAAAACTGCCTTACAGCGCCGGGAAGTAGCCGCCGTCGACCGGGTACACCTGGCCGGTGATCCATTCGGCGGCGTCGCTGCAGAGGAGGACGGCCAGCGGCGCGGGGTCGGTCACACGCCCGATGCGGCCGGCGGGGTACGCCTTGGCGAGTCGCTGCTCGAGCTCGGGCTGACGCTCGATCGCCTCTTCGAGAAGGCCGTGCTTCATGGTCCCGAGCGACAGGCAGTTGACGGTCACACCGTGCGGGCCGACCTCGGCGGCGAGGCCGCGCGAGAAGCCCATGGCGGCGGCCTTCGCCGCGCCGTAGACGACCTGCTTGCGCTCGCCGCGCCGGCCGGCGTCGGAGACGATCGTGAGCACCCTCCCCCACGAGTGCTCGATCATCGCGGGCAGGTACGCGCGGGTGACGCCGAGCACAGCGGCGAGGTTCAGGCGGATGAGCGGATCCCACTCGTCGGGGCCCGTCTCGACGAACGTCTTCACCGTGATGCCCTCGGGCGGGATGCCGGCGTTGTTCACGAGGATGTCGACGGGGCCGGTGTCGCGGACCATTCCCGGAACGGCTTCGCGGTCGGTCACGTCGGCCACGACCGGGTGGGCGGCGCCGCCCTCTTCCTCGATCTCGCGGACGACCTTCTCGGCGCGGTCGCCGTACAGGTCGTTGACCCACACCTCGGCGCCGGCGCGGGCGAGTTGGATGCAGATGGCGCGGCCGACTCCCCCGCCGCCGCCGGTCACGATGGCGACGCGTCCCGCGATGAAGTTCGACCAGTCGCGGATCGTCGCCACGGCCGGCTCAGACCTCCATGACCACGGGGATGATCGCCGGGCGCCGCTTCGTCCGCTCGTTGATGAACCGGCCCAGGGCGCGCCGGGTGTGCCGGCGGATCGTCTCGAAGTCGGTGGCGCCCTCCTCGGCCGCCTCCGCCAGCGATGCGAGCACCGCGGCCTTGCCGTCCTCCAGCAGCTCGTCGGCCTCGGG
>DASYFC010000137.1:0-1715 GCA_036498645.1 Acidimicrobiia bacterium
CCAGGTGCAAGGGACGATCAACGGGTACGGCGAGCGAACCGGGAACTGCAACCTCACCGCGATCATCCCGAACCTCACACTGAAGATGGGGATCGAGACCATTCCGCCCGACCGCCTGGAGCGTCTGACGCCCGTCGCCCACCATGTGGCCGAGCTCGTGAACATGGCGCTGAACGCGCAAGCCGCGTACGTGGGGGCGTCGGCGTTCGCGCACAAGGGTGGCATCCACGCCAGCGCCATCGCCCGGAAGCCCGACGCGTACGAGCACGTGCGTCCCGAGCTGGTCGGCAACCACACGCACGTCGTCGTCTCGGAGCTCGCCGGGCGCAGCAACCTCGCGATGAAGGCCGGCGAGCTCGGCATCGAGCTCGACGGGCCCCAGCTCAGCGAGATGGTCGACACGCTCAAGCAGCTCGAGCACGAGGGGTACCACTTCGAGGTGGCCGACGGGTCGCTGGAGCTGCTCATGCGGCACGCGACCGGGTGGCGACAGGATTGGTTCCACGTCGAGGAATGGGAAGTGATCGTCGAAGACGCCCGCGACGACGAGCGCCTGTCGACGCAGGCGATCGTGCGCGGGCGCGCCGACGGCGAGCCCTTCCACGAGATCGCGACCGGCAACGGCCCCGTGAACGCTCTCGACGCCGCACTGCGCAAGGCCATCGGGACCCGGTATCCCGAGCTCGATCGGATCCACCTCACGGACTACAAGGTGCGGGTGCTCGACACGCACAAGGGCACCGGCGCCGTGACCCGGGTGCTCGTCGACAGCACTGACGGCGAGGAGACGTGGACGACGATCGGGGTGGGGGAGAACATCATCGAGGCGTCGTGGCAGGCGCTCGAGGACTCGCTCGTGTACGGGTTGCTTCGAGCCCAGCTGCGCAGCTAACAAGCAGCCGTGCCCACCGACCCGTTCGTTCCCGAGCGCCTCGAGGACGAGCCGCGCCAGGAGCAGAACCTCGCGCCCGGCGTGAAGATGCCGGCGGCGAGGAGCTGGGTGGCGGACCGGCCCGGCGACCTTCCTGCAGGTTGGCCGACCGGCAAGCTGCTCGGCTCGCCCGGGCCGAACGTCGGGTACGCCCTCACGCTCGCGCACCGGGTGCGCGACCAGCTCGCGCTCGCGCCCCACGAGCATCCCGACGATGCGATCGCCGTCGTGGCCGAGATCGCCATGCGGCGCGCCGCGCTCTTCGGGCGCGCCCCCGTGATGCGCGACATCGAGTTCGGGATGCAGATCCTCGGGTATCGCGGCGACGCCGATCCCGACTTCGTCACCTGGAGGGCCCGCGCGGTGCGGGGGGTGCACCACGGCTACTACGAGCGGCGATCCCTCGTCGACGCCATCCCCGTCGACGTCCTGCGCCTCGTTCCGTCCGCGCTTCCCGCCCACCTCGCCGAGGCCCGCGCCGCGCTGCGCGCCGGTGTGCCGGTACCGGTGGAGTGACCGAGCGTCGCCGAGCTCCGCGCCACCGAGATACGCGCGAACCCTGACTACGATGTCAGGTTGTGAGCGCCCCGAGCTTCTTGCTCTCCGAGGAGCACGAGGAGTTCCGGGCGGCGCTCCGTCGGTTCGCCGAGAAGGAGATCGCACCGCACGCGGCCGAGGTCGACGAGCGGGAGGCGTATCCGAAGGCGAGCATGGACGCCTTCCGGGACTCCGGCTTCGTTCGTGCGCTCTACCCACCCGAGCACGGTGGTGACGCCGGCGACCT
>DASYFC010000138.1:0-12145 GCA_036498645.1 Acidimicrobiia bacterium
CGGGACGTCGACGCCGCCGTCCGCGGCGGCGCGCATCGCCGCCGCCTCGCGCTCGACGCGCCGCGGATCGCTCGATCGGCGCAACAGGCGCAGGACCGTCCCGTCGTCCCACGCGAAGATGTCCGCCTCCCGACCCTCGCCGACGCGAACGCGCCCGCCAAGCTCGCCCTCGGGCATGCGTCTACGGCTCGAGGATGACGACGGGGATGTCGCGATCGGTGCGGGTCTGGTACTGCGAGTAGCCGCGGTGTGCGGCTACGACGCGCGGCCAGAGCTCCGACTTCTCGTCTGCCGAAGCGACCCGCGCCCGCATGGGTCTGGTCCGGCCGTCCATCGTGACCTCGACCTTCGGGTCGTCCCGGAGGTTGAGCAACCACTTCGGTTGGCGGTCGTCGCCGCCGTTCGAGGCCACCACCACCATGCGGTCGCCGTCCTGCACCGGGGACGTCAGCATCGTCGTCCGGCGCTTCCCGCTCTTGCGTCCCGTCGTCGTCAACTGCAGCACCGGCATCCCGTTCCCACGGTTCGCGAGCCGGCCGTCGCTGAGCTGGAAGACGGCCCGGTGGAAGCCGGTCACCAGCCGCATCATCACGTCCTTGGCGTTCGCCATCAGGAGGACCTCGTTCAGGTCGGGACCGGCCGGAGCAGCATCTCCTGGGCGACGGAGACGGCGACGTGCCGATCGGGGCCGTACATCGTCCCGCGCAGCACCCCGCGGCCGGCCGTGTTCACGAGGGAATGCACGTCGTAGAAGAGCCACTCGTCGGCTCGCAACGGACGGTGGAACCACGCCGCGTGGTCGATGCTCACCATGCCGGTGACGTCGCCCTCCAGGTGGAGTGGGCGGCCGCCGGTACCGGTGATGTCGGTGACGAACGCTATGAGCGCGGCGTGGAGGTGCGGGTCGTCGGGCAACGCGACCGGGATGCGCGACCACGCGCGATGCGTCGAGCGACGCGTTCCATCGGCCGCCGGTTGGGTCGGGCCCAACCATGCGGCCTCCCACGGTCCGGGCCCGATCTCAGTCGCGAGCTCGTGTGGCGGCGGGACCCCCGGCGTCATCGGAAGCTCGTACTCGTACCCGTCGGTGTCCGCCGTGAACGAGCACATCATCGTGAAGACGGGCTCGCCGTCCTGCATCGCCTCGAGTCGACGCACCACGAACGTGCGCCCTTCCCGGAGTGGCGCCACCCGGTACGTGAGCGGCTTCCCTGCGAAGACCGGTCGCAGGAAGTACCCGTGCAGTGAGTGGATGCGTCCGCCTTCGGGAGCGGTGCGCGTCACCGCGTGCACGGATTGGGATACGACGAACCCGCCGAACAAGCGCTCGCCGAACCAGTCCGGCGCGTCTCCGACCCAACCGTCGCCGTCGGGCCGCACCGTCACGAACTCGATCGTCTCCTCGACGATCGACTCGATGTCGATCTCGAGCTCGGGTTCGGCCATGAGCGGGGAGCCGGCGCCCGCTCAGTCGCTGGTCACGCGATAGACCTCGTCGTGCTCGCGCGCCCGCTCGGACACCTGGATGCCCACGCTGTCACCGACGTTCGCGGAATCGACCGGCGCGTGCTCCAGCTCCATCGATCCGACCTCCTGCGTGAAGTTCGAATGCGCGCCTGCGACCCGTATCGTGTCGCCCACCCGCAGCTCCCCGGCCGTGATGTCCACGATGGCCACCTGAGGCTTGCCGAAGTAGTGCGTCACCGTTCCGACGCGTTGCTCGCCCATGGTCCTGCTCCTCTCGGCTCCGCGCCCGTCTCCGGTTGCCGAAGGTGTGCTGCACGAGAAGGGTACTGACGGGCCCCGCCCTCTTCATCCCTTGCGGATGATGACCGCCGCCGGACTGCTCCGTATGGTCGAAGCACACGCCGTTCGCGGCGAGAGAAGGAGGCACCCATGGGTCTGATGTTCCGGCCCCGGCGGCCGCTGATGCGAGTGGCGGCGGGAGCGGCGACGGCGACGGTCGCCTACAAGGCGGGCCAGCGCCGAAACCAGCAGGGCCAGTACGACGAGCAGGCCCAGGCCGCGCCCGCCGCCCCGGCGCCGGCGGCGGCGGCGCCGACGGACTCGACGGCCGAGCTCGAGCGCCTGGCCAAGCTGCACGAGTCGGGCGCGCTGACCGACGAGGAGTTCGCGGCCGCCAAGTCGAAGCTGTTAGGGCTGTAAGGGGCACGTGGCCTCGCGCAAGGAGGGATGATGGGATCGAGTGCTGATCGCGCGGCGGCGTTGGTGCAGGCGATCGAGGCGACCGTGACCGGTGACAGCCGCGTCGTCCGCGAGCTCTACGCCGACGACGTCCAGGGTTGGTCACCCACCATGACGGTGACCTCGGCGGCCGAGCTGGCGGTCGAGCTCGAAGACCGCCAGGACGCGTTCTCCGACATCGAGCTCGACGTGACGCCTCTCGACGTCGGCGACGATCAAGCGTGCGTCGAGTGGATCGCGACCGCGACCCACTCCGGTCCACTGGCAGTCGACGAAGACGTCGTGATCGAACCTTCCGGCGGACGATTCACACTGCGCGGTGTGACGGTCGCCGACTTCGAAGGCGACCGCATTCGGGCTTTCCGCCAATACTGGGACGAAGTCTCACTGCTCGAGCAACTCCAGCTGCTTCCGTCGGAGTAAGCGCACCGAAAGTTCACGCTTGAGGGCCTCTCGGCCCTTTACTTGACGCGCTCCCACCAGCCACTCTGGCGTAGTGGCGGGACTAATCGTCGAGGACACGTCGGAGTCCGATCCTTCGAAAGAGGACCTTCTCGAGCGAGTTCTCCGTTTCGTCCCCAGCAAGATCAAGCTGCGGCGACCCGAGCGCCGTCCCGGTGTCGTGCCCCGTCCGAAGCTCGCGGCGCAACTCCAGCAAAGTGAAGCGACCGTCGCGCTGGTCGTCGCACCGCCGGGGTACGGGAAGACAACTCTCGTCAGCGAGATGACGACCGCGGCCGAGCGGCCGTTCGCGTGGCTCACGATCACCGAAGAGGACAACGATCCGTCGGCGCTCCTCGCGTACGTCGCGCTCGCGCTCGACTCGGTCGAGCCGCTGGACCGGCAGACCTTCTCCGCGCTGGCGATGTCGCAAGCCGACATCGCGAGCATTCGCCTCCCCCGGCTCGGCAACGTCCTCGCCAACAGGTCGCTCCCGTTCCTGTTCGTGCTCGACGACGTCCACCTCGTGCAAGACCCTCGTTCGATCCAGCTGATCGAAGTCCTCGCCGACGACATGCCGCCCGGTTCGCACCTCGTGCTGGCGGGCCGGAGCGATCCGCCGTTCTCGTTCTCGCGCATGCGCGCCAACGGCGGGCTCCTCCGCATCGGTGCCGAGGAGCTGGCGATGAACGAGGACGAGGCGCGGGCGCTGTTGGGGCAGGCGGAGGTGCAGGTCGATCGGCCCGCGCTCGAGTCGCTCGTTCTCCGGACCGAAGGCTGGCCGGCGGGGCTTTACCTGGCTGCGATCGCACTGCGCGAGTCTGCGGATCCCACCGCCTCCGCCGAGCGGTTCGCCGGCGACGATCGAGTCGTGGCCGACTACCTGCACGACGAAGCGCTGCGCGCGTTCCCCGACCGCCTCCGTGACTTCATGGTCCGATCATCGGTGCTCGATCGCCTCTCGGCCCGCGTTTGTGATGCCGTGCTCGAGAGCGCCGATTCGGCCCAGCGCCTCGACGAGCTCCAGTCTTCGAACCTGTTCCTCGTGCCGCTCGACCGACGAGGCGAGTGGTACCGGTACCACCATCTCTTTCGCGACATGCTCCAGGGCGAGCTCCATCGCCTCGACCCGACGATCGAGGCCGCCCTGAACACCCGCGCCAGCACGTGGTGGGAGGAGCACGGCGACATCGACGGTGCCCTCCACCATGCGCGCGCCGCGGACGACATCGATCGGATGGCCGCACTCATCTGGTGCAACGGTCCCGGCTACTTGAGTCGCGGCCGGACCGCAACGGTGACGCGCTGGCTGGCGCCGTTCACTCCCGACGAGGTCGCGGCCCACCCACCGCTCGCCCTGGCCGCGGCCTGGTGGTCGCTGACCGCGGGCGACACGGAGAGCATCGGCCACTGGGCATCGCTCGCCGAGCACGGCGGCGACGCGATCCTGCCCGACGGGACGCCGTTGCGATCGGCTGTCCTCCTGCTGCGATCGCTCGCCGGCGGTGAAGGACTGACCGACGTACGAGAACACGCCGCGCTGGCGTTCGAGCTCGACCGCCCCGAGAGCGTTTTCCGGCCGATCGCGTGCTTCGTCGAGGGCGGCGCGCTCAGGTTGCTCGGCGAGCCCGAGCTCGCACGGGCGCGACTCGAGGACGGTGCGCGTCTCGCCGGGGTGCTCCATCCCGCGACACACGTGCATTGCCTGACGCAGCTGGCGCTCCTCGACATCGAAGAGGGAGCGGTCTCCGAAGGCGCGTCGCGCGTCGACCTGGCGATGCAGCTGATCGATCGGTACGCCCTCGGTGAACGCCCC
Source organism: Acidimicrobiia bacterium (assembly GCA_036498645.1). GTDB lineage: Bacteria > Actinomycetota > Acidimicrobiia > IMCC26256 > JACDBD01 > JALZAA01. Next base: position 4,463 of record DASYFC010000138.1, read on the forward strand.
GCGATGGCACTCGCGTATGCGGCCGCGGCACTGTCGCACGCCCGGCAGGGCAGGACGGCCGATGCCCGGACCGCGTCGAAGCACGGGCTCTGGCTCCTCGAGAAGCTCACCGACCTCGGGCCGACCCTGATCGCCGACGCCGCGCTCTCCATCGCACGCGCCACCCTGCTCCTCGGCGACGTGAACACCACACGGATGCTCGTACGCGAATGTCACCGCATCCTCGCGAGGTGTCCCGACGCGGGAGTGCTGCCGGAGCGGCTTCGGGAGGTCGAGCGCATGACCGACGCCTCGACGGTCCCGGTGGGCCTGGCGGCGACCCCCCTGACCCCCGCCGAGATGCGAGTGCTCCGGTACCTCCCGACGCACCTGAGCTTCGAGGCGATCGCCGAGGAGCTGATCGTGTCGCGGAACACCGTGAAGACCCAGGCCATCGCCGCGTATCGAAAGCTGGGGGTGAGCTCGCGGGCCGAAGCCGTCGAGCAGGCACGAGGGCTCGGCCTCCTGGACGAATGACGCAGACAAGACCGCCAAGCACCGCGACGAGCGCAGTCGAGGCCTCCACCGCTCCCCCGCGCGCGGGGCTCGTCCTCGGCGCCCTCATCCTGGTGGCCGCGGTCGCGAACCTGAACCTCGCCGTCGCCAACGTCGCCCTGCCCGACATCGGCATCGCGTTCGACTCGTCCCAGACAACGCTCGACCTCGTCGCGGTCGGGTACTCGCTCGGTCTTGCTGCGTCCGTGCTGTACCTGGGCGCGCTGGGAGACCGCTACGGACGCAAGATGATGCTCGTCCTCGGGATCTCGCTGTCGATCCCGGCGTCCATCGCGGCTGCGTACGCACCGTCGGACGGCTTCCTCATCTTCGCCCGCATCGTGGGCGGCATCTCCGCCGGCATGGCGTTCCCGACGACGCTGGCGCTCATCACGGCGCTGTGGGCAGGACCGGCGCGCACGAAAGCGATCGCCCTGTGGTCTGCGATCGGCGGTGGACTCTCGGCACTTGGTCCCCTCGTGGCCGGCGGCCTGCTCGAGAAGTTCTGGTGGGGATCGGTGTTCCTCGTCACCCTTCCACTCGCCGCGATCGCCCTTGTCCTGGCGGTCGTGCTCGTCCCGAGTCACGTCAACGAGACGAGTGACCCGGTGGACAACCTCGGCGGCATCGTGTCGGCGATCTTGGTCGGCGCGCTCATCGTCTCGATCAACTTCGCCTCCGTCCCGAACGAGGGGACGATCGCGATCGGGCTCGGAGTCGTCGCGGCGGCGGCCGCGATTGCGTTCTTCATCCGGCAGCGTTACGCACGGAATCCCCTGTACGACCTGCACGTCGCCGCGCGCCGTGTCTTCTGGGTCGCGGCTGTGGCCGGAATCATCGTGTTCGGCTCGCTGTTGGCCGCCATGTTCATCGGCCAGCAGTTCCTGCAGAACGTGCTCGGCTACTCGACGCTGCAGGCCGGGGCATCCATCCTGCCCGCCGTTTTCCTGATGGTTCTCGTCGCGCCCAGGTCAGCGAAGCTCATCGAGGCACGGGGGGCGCGCTTCACGCTGTTACTGGGGTATGTCTTCGTGCTGTTCGGCTTCCTGACCATGTATGCCCTGTGGGACGAGGGGACGCCCTACTGGGAGGTCGGGCTCGCGTACGCGTTCGTGGGTATCGGGGTCGGCCTCGCCGGCACGCCGGCGTCGCACTCGCTCACGGGTTCCGTCCCGGTCAAGCGCGCCGGCATGGCGTCCGGCACGGCCGACCTGCAACGCGATCTCGGCGGCTCCATCATGCAGTCGATCCTCGGCGCGCTCCTGACCGCCGGCTACTCGGCGGCCGTCGCGGCCGCGATCGCGGCGTCGCCGAACAGCAACCAGGTCAACGACAAGACCGAGGCGCAGCTCGAGCAGTCCTTTGCGGGCGCGGAGAACATCGCCAAGGCGGCACCCCAGTACGCGAAGCAGATCCTGGCCGGCGCGAAGTCGTCGTTCGTCGACGGCGCCGATTGGGCCTACCTCGCCGGCATCGTGGCGATCGTGCTGGGCTTCGCCGTCGTGTTCTTCTTCTATCCGAAGAAGGACGACGAGCAACGGCTGCTCGCCGAGTACCAAGAAGAGGACACCGCGCCGCGTGCGAGCCATGCCTCATGAGCAACAATGGGGAGGATCGCATCGAGAAAGGGCAGGTCGTGGAAGACGGAACCGACCGAGTAGCGAAGCTCCGACACGGGCCTCTCGCAGGCGCGCCCCTCTGGTTGCTCCTCCTCGCGGTGTGGGGTCTCCTCGAGATCGCATGGCGCTGGAGGCGTGCGCGCGCCAGGTTCTCCTGAGCACACCCACTCGGGCCGCGGGCCCGAACGAGGCGCGCATGCCGGCGTACCGCTACGGCATCGTCCTGCTTCTGCTCTTCGCGACCTTCGTCTTCCTCGCGATCGGCCCGACGGGCGACTGGGTCCCGCTCGTCGCCGTCATCCTCCAGGGCGCCACCCTGCTCGCTGCGCTGTCCGCGTCGGGCTCGAGTCGCAGGCTGTGGCGAATCGCCGTCGCCGTCGTCGCCATCAGTCTCGTCTCGGCGACGGTCGGGCTGATCGTCGGCGACAAGAACCTCACCGGGTCGCTGTTCCTGCTCAATCTGCTCCTTGTGGCGGGCGCGCCCGTCGCGATCGTTGTTGCCCTCGCCCGGCGGCGCGTGATCGACATCCAGACCGTTCTGGGCGCGGTCTGCGTCTACGTCCTCCTGGGGATGTTGTGGTCCTTCGCCTACGCGGCGATCGGCACGATCCAGTCGGAGCCGTTCTTCGCCCAGCAGGCACACGCGACGGTGGCCGACTATCTCTACTTCAGCTTCGTGACGCAGACGACCGTCGGATACGGCGATTTCACGGCGGCGGGCGGGCTCGGTCGCGCGCTCGCCGTACTCGAGGCGCTGATCGGGCAGCTCTACCTCGTGACCGTGATCGCCCTGCTCGTCAGCAACCTCGCTCCGGGGCGTCGACGGCGCGGCCGCGAGGAGGAAGAGCCCGTCAGCTCCCGGGAGCCGAACTGACCACGTCGACGCGCCCGGCGCCGTGGTCGAGCTGATAGTCGAGGTTCACCGCCGCGTTGATCAGCGCGAGGTGCGTGAACGCCTGTGGAAAGTTGCCGAGTTGTTCCCCCGTCAGGCCGATCTCCTCCGCGAACAGACCTACGTGGTTCGCGTACGTCAACATCTTCTCGAACACCAGCCGCGCGTCTTCGAGCCGGCCTGACCGCGCCAACGCGTCGACGTAGAAGAACGTGCACAGCGAGAACGTCCCCTCCTCCCCTTGCAGCCCGTCGGGCGATGCCTTCGGGTCGTAGCGGTACACGAGACTGTCGGACACGAGCACCTTGTCCATCGCCGACAACGTCGACTGCCACTTCTCGTCGAAGGGGGACACGAAGCCGATCAGCGGCATGAGCAACAGCGAAGCGTCGAGCACGTCGCTGCCTTCGTACTGCACGTAGGCCTTCAAGGAGTCGTTCCAGCCTTTGGTCTGGATCCAGCGGTAGATCTGGTCGCGCTCCTTCCGCCACCGCTCGAGGTCGGCGGGAAGGCCGTGGTCAATCGCCATGCGGATCGCGCGGTCGAACGCGACCCACTCCATCAAACGGCTGTACGTGAACCCCTTGCGCCCGCCGCGGGTCTCCCAGATGCCCTCGTCGGGCTGGTCCCAGTGCTCGCACAGCCAGTCGATCATGTGCACGATGTCGCTCCAGCCCCGGTCGGCGACGCGCGCGCCCGACCGGTCGACGAACCGGATGGAGTCCATGGCTTCGCCGTAGATGTCGAGCTGGAGCTGATCCGCGGCGCCGTTGCCGATCCGCACCGGCGCCGACCCGCGGTAGCCCTCGAAGTGGTCGAGGATCTCCTCGTCGAGGTCGGAGCTGCCGTCGACCCGGTACATGAGGTGGAGCGACTCGCCGGCGGCGACGTCCTGCTCCATCGTGTTCCGCAGCCAGACCCCGAACGCCGCCGCCTCCTCCGTGTACCCGAGCCCGAGGAGGGCATAGACGGAGAACGACGCGTCGCGGACCCAGGTGAAGCGGTAGTCCCAGTTGCGCTCGCCGCCCACCTGCTCGGGGAGCCCGGCGGTCGGTGCGGCGACGAGGGCGCCCGTCGGCGCGTACGTCATGAGCTTGAGCGTCATCGCCGAGCGGGCGACGGCCTCCCGCCACCGGCCGGTGTACGTGGACTTGTGGAGCCACGCCTTCCAGTACTCGACCGTGTCCGAGAACAGCTGGATCATCTCGCCGTGGCCGATCACGCTCTTCTGTGCCGACTCGAGGATCACGCCCGTGAAGTCCCCGGCCCGCACCGTGAACCGCGAACGGACGTCACCGTTGTGCTCCTGGAGGGGGATCGTCCCGGTGAGGTGGAGCGTCAACGACGGCGCCTCGAACACCGCGTCGGTGCCGTTGACCTGTGTCTTGTGGGACTCGCGCCCGTAGTCGAACCGCGGCCGGATGTCGGCCTCGAAGTCCAATTCGCCCCGGATGCCGCGCACCGCGCGAGCCAGGCGGTGGTGGTCGGTGACGATGCCCGGCTTTTCGAGCGGCATGAAGTCCATGACCTCGGCGACGCCCTTCGACGACAGGAACCTCGTGACGAGGACGGCAGTGTCGGGGAGATACATCTGTTTGGTCACGCAGTCGTCGACGGCGTGGAGTGCGAAGTGCCCGCCCTTCTTCTCGTCGAGCAGCGAGGCGAAGATGCTCGGCGAATCGAAGCGGGGGCAACAGAACCAGTCCACGGTGCCGTCGGTGGTGACGAGCGCCGCCGTCTGCAGATCGCCGATCAGGCCGTGATCCGCGATGGGTGGGTAGTACGACATCCCGGTGGTCTCCCCTCGTGCAGCCGCTGGCCCAACTTTGCGGCGTCGCCGAGCAGGCGTCATCACCCGCATGGGATGACGACGCCGCGCCCGGATTGCCACAGAATCGGCCGAGACCTCTGACACGATGCTGCCGGCAAGGGGACAGATATGACGCTCGAAGGCAAGGTCGCGGTCGTCACGGGCGGGAACAGCGGTATCGGCAAGGCCATCGCGCTGGCGCTCGCCCGGCGGCACGCCAACATCGTCATCGACTACGTCGCCCAGGAGCACGCCACCGAGGAGCTCGAGCACGAGATCGAGGCGCTCGGCGACCGCGCCACCGGCGTCAAGGCCGACGTGAGCAACGTCGCCGACCTCCAGCGGCTGGTCGACCGGGCGGTCAAGGACTTCGGGCGGCTCGACGTGATGGTCAACAACGCAGGCGTGGAGACCCGGACCTCGGTGCTCGACACGACGGAGGACCAGTACGAGAAGGTCCTGGCGATCAACCTCAAGAGCGCCTTCTTCGGCACGCAGCTTGCAGCCAAGCAGATGATCGCCCAAGGGGGCGGCGGCCGGATCATCAACGTCAGCTCCGTCCACGAGGACTGGCCGATGCCGGGGAACGCTCCGTACTGCCTGTCCAAGGGTGGGATGCGGATGCTCACCCGCACTGCCGGCGTCGAGCTCGGGCCCCACAACATCCAGGTCGTGGGGGTGGGCCCGGGCGCGGTGGAAACGCCGATCAACGTGTCGACGATGCAGGATCCCGAGAAGATGAAGACGCTCGATACCGCGATCCCGCTCGGACGCATGGCCAAGCCCGAGGAGATCGGCAACGTCGTGGCGTTCCTCGCCGACGACGAGGCCAGCTACGTGACCGCGACCACCGTCTTCACCGACGGCGGCCTGATGCAGACCAGCCCGGGACTGTAGGAGGCGCGCCGCCGTGCCGACCAACGAGCACTACGACGTCGTCATCATCGGCAGCGGCGCGGGCGGAGGGACGCTCGCCTGGAAGCTGGTGCCGTCCGGAAAGCGCATCCTGCTCCTCGAGCGCGGCCACTACCTCCCGCGCGAGCGCGACAACTGGGACACGACCGCCGTCTTCCTCCAGGGGAAGTACTCGACCGACGAAGAGTGGCGCGACCGCAAAGGCGACGAATTCACACCCGAGCAGAACTACTACGTCGGCGGCAACACCAAGTTCTACGGCGCCGCGCTCCTCCGTCTCCGTCCGGAGGACTTCGGCGAGATCACCCACCACGGGGGCATCTCCCCCGCTTGGCCCCTGTCGTACCAGGACCTCGAGCCGTGGTACACGGACGCGGAGCGTCTCTACTGCGTGCACGGACAGGCGGGCGAGGATCCGACCGACGGCCCTCGCAGCGCCGACTTCCCGTACCCGGCCGTGAAGCACGAGCCGCGCATCCAGCAGCTGCACGACGACCTGGTGAAGCTCGGGTTGCACCCGTCGCACCTCCCGGTCGGCGCCATGCTCGACCAGGAACCCGACGGGTCCGCCACTCACACCAGCCGCTGCATCCGCTGCGACCGCCTCGACGGCTTTTCGTGTCTCGTGGACGCCAAGGCGGACTCCCAGACCGTGTGCGTCGACCCCGCGCTCGCGGAGCATCCCAACCTCGAGCTCGTCACCGATGCCAAGGTCGAGCGGCTCGAGACCGACGCCGCCGGGCGGCGGGTCACCGAGGTCGTCGCCACCATGGCCGACGGCTCCGAAGCGCGCTTCTCGGGCGACATCGTCGTGGCGTCGTGCGGCGCGTTGAATTCGGCCCTCCTCCTGCTGCGGTCGGCCAATGACCAGCACCCTCATGGCCTCGCCAACCGCTCCGACCAGGTCGGTCGGAACTACATGCGCCACAACAACATGGCGCTGATGGCCCTGTCGCGCGAGCCCAATCCGACGCACTTCCAGAAGACGCTGGCCCTGAACGACTGGTACCTGAACGGCGACGACTGGGACTACCCGCTCGGGGGGATCCAGATGCTCGGCAAGTCGGACGGCATTCAGCTCCGGGCCATGGCGCCCCGCCGCGTCAAATGGGGCGCCAAGCTCACCCCGGAGGCATCGCTCGAGACCGTCGCGCTGCACGGCGTCGACTTCTGGCTGTCCGCCGAAGACCTCCCCGAGCCGGAGAATCGGCTGACGATCGACGACGACGGCACCCCTCGCCTCGCCCTCGACGACGAGAACAACACGGAACCGCTGAAACAGCTCCGCAAGAAGTTCGAATCGATGCTGGGCGAGCTCGGCTTCGACGAGCACACCCACCGGCGCAACGTGTACCTGCACGAGGGGATGGCGATCTCGGCGACGGCGCACCAGGCGGGGACGGCCAGGTTCGGGAACGATCCGGAGTCGTCGGTGCTCGACGTCAACTGCAAGGCCCACGATCTCGACAACCTCTACGTCCTCGACTCGAGCTTCTTCGTCTCCATCGGCGCGGTGAACCCGACGCTGACGATCATCGCCAACACCCTGCGCGTGGGCGAGCACCTGCTCGAACGACTCGGGTAGCGCGATCGTGAATCTCACGATCCTGGCGTCGGACGCGTCCTCGACCTTGCTCGCCGCGCGCGAGCAGATGGCATTCACGCTCGCCTTTCACATCCTGCTCGTCCCGATCGGCGTGGCATTGCCGGCGATCACGCTGATCGCGAACTGGCGCGGCGTGCGCAAGCGCGACGAGGTCGCGCTTCTCCTCGCGCGGCGATGGTCGAAGGTCATGGCGGTCACGTTCGCGGTGGGCGCCGTGACGGGCACGGTCCTGTCCTTCGAGCTCGGGCTCCTCTGGCCGGGCCTCATGGGCAAGTTCGGCAGCGTGTTCGGGCTGCCGTTCGGGCTG
>DASYFC010000139.1:0-2652 GCA_036498645.1 Acidimicrobiia bacterium
CCCACTCTTCTGGCGGACCCGCTCGAGCCCGAGCTCGACCGCAGCCTGCGCCTTCTCCGCCGGCCGGCTCTGTCGCGCGTCCTCGATCCAGCGACGGATCTGCTCGTAGCGCTCGCGGCCCGCCTTGGAGCCGAGGTAGTAGCCGGCGGCGAAGCCGGCGAGAAGTCCAACACGGAATCGCATGTCGAGCTTTGTACCGCGCGCACACCCACTCGTACACATCTCGTTGTGTGACGAACGCACGTTCGGTAGCATGCGACCACGTCGCACTTCCCCCATCCGGTTGCGAGGGGGAAGGGAGCCGGCAGCCATGGGCTACCGGGGCAAGGTCAAGGAACAAGAGCAGGCGCGTGCTTTGCGGGCGCGGAACCGCACGCTCGCCGACATTGCGCAGATCTTGGGTGTGTCGAAGTCGTCGGTCTCGCTGTGGGTTCGGGACGTCCCCTTCACGCCAACACTCCGGCTGAGTGGGCCGCACCGGCACCCGCATCCCGCGCACGAGGCAAAGCTCCGCCAGATCGAGGAACTAAACCGCGAGGGGCTGGAACGCATCGGCACGCTCTCGGACGAGGAGTTTCTCGTTGCCGGACTCGCGCTCTACGCCGGGGAGGGAGCAAAGGGCGACGGGACCGTCCAGTTCGCGAACACGGATCCGGCGATGATCCGGTTCTTCTGCGCGTGGCTACGCCAGTTCTTCGACGTCGATGCATCTCGGCTGCGTGTACGCGTTTACTTGCACCAGGGCCTCGACTTGGAGGGCGCAGAGGAGTTCTGGTCGAAGTTGACCGGTGTACCCCGGGAACAGTTCCGACAGGCCCACCGTGCGGTGCCCGACGCGAGCATTCGCCACAACAAGCACGAGCATGGTTGCGCGTACGTCTAGTACTGCAATTCCACGACGCACAGGCAGATCATGGGCCTCGTGCGTGCTCTACTATCGACGGACGCCATTCCGGGGTAGCTCAATTGGTGGAGCAGCGGCCTGTTAAGCCGATGGCTGCGGGTTCGAGTCCCGCCCCCGGAGCCCGACGTCAGACGCCGCCGAGCTGGCGGACGATCTTGCCCAGCGACGAGAAGTCGTCGCGTCCGTAGCCGGCGCCGCTGGTGGCGGAGAGCAGCTGCCGCACGATCCCCGATGTGAACAAGGGGGCGTCGGCGCGAGCCGCGAATCCGATCGCGAGGTCGAGGTCCTTGGCCATGAGGTCGGTCATGAAGCCCGGTCGCCAGTCGTTCGACACCGGACCGTCGGGAACGACCCCCTCGAATGGGATGCGGGTGCGGATCGCGTTGCAGTCGCCGGTCGAGTTCGTGATGACCTCGTGCAGCTTGCGCAGGTCGACACCGGCCTTCGCCGCCATGGTCGTCGCCTCGGCGGTCGCCAGCATCTGCGCCGCGTAGAGCAGCTGGTTGCACAGCTTGACGATCTGGCCGCTTCCGGGCCCGCCGACGTGCACGATCGTCCCCGCGAACGGCTCGAGCGCGGGCCGGGCGGCCGCCAGCACGCCGGCGTCGCCGCCCACCATCAGGGTGAGCGTGCCCTGCTCGGCGCCTACCGTGCCGCCCGACAACGGCGCCTCCAGGTAGCGCGCCCCCGTGGCCGTGACCCGTTCGTGCTGGGTGCGCTCGACGTCGGGATCGATCGTCGACGCGTCGACCACGATCTTTCCTGCGCCCAACGCCGGCATGGCGGCGTCGAGCACGTCGACGACGTCCGAGGAGCCCGGCACGCACACGATCGTGACCTCGCTCGCGCGCACGACCTCGTCGTGCGAGCCGCCATCGATTGCGCCGGCCGCGACCGCCTTGTCGATCGGGCCCCGACTGCGTGAGGTCACCGTCACGTCGTGACGCGCGACCACGAGGTGGCGCGCCATCGGCAGACCCATGGCGCCGAGCCCGATGAATCCGACTCTCATCTGATTCGTGACGGTATCAGTCACCCCTGTACGGTGAGCGGCCGCATGGCCGGGTCGAACACGTCGGGCGACGCGGGCATCAATGCGTTCGCACAGAGTGTCGAGCTCGCGCTCTCTCAGGCGTACGCGGACCTCTCGAACAGCGGAAAGGTCGCCACGCCCGACGCCGTCGACGCGATGAGCGCATTCGCCGAGCACCATCAAGAACACGCCGCCGCGCTCGGCGCATTGGCCGGCGGCCGCGCCACGACCACTCCGAACCGCCGGCTCGCGACCATGCTCGCAACCCGGGCACGCAACGCGCCCGACGAACGCGGCGCGCTCGAGGTCGCGTTCACGCTCGAGAACGAGGCCGCCTCGACCTACTTGTTCGCGCTCGGTTCCCTCGAGGCGAAGGAGGCCCTGCAGCTGTCGGCGTCGATTCTCCCCGTCGAGTCGCAGCACGCGGTCGTGCTCGGGGCGCTCCTGCACAAGGGGCCGGGGGAGACGTTCCCGGTCTTCGAGAACCAGGACCAGGCCTTTCGACCCGACCAGTTCCCCGCCCCGTCATGACCGGCCGACCCGTGCGCAAGCCCCTCGATGTCCTGACGAGGCGGCGGTTCCTCCAGATCGGCGGGACCCTCTCGATGGGCGCGGTCCTGGCCGCCTGCATCGGGGGCGGGTCGACCAAGCGATCACCCGACAGCTCGGGCGGCGCCGGCGGCCGGAAGGCGGACGCGACGATCCTCCGGACGCT
>DASYFC010000140.1:0-6212 GCA_036498645.1 Acidimicrobiia bacterium
GACGGGCACGCCGAGACGGTCGCCGCCTCGAGCCCGTCCGTCAGACCGAACAGCAGGACCGCTTCGGGCGCGTCGAGGAGCACCCGGTTGCCGTCGTCGTCGACGAAGGCCAGGGAGCCTTCGGGGGGGTGGTCGGAGCTCCGCTCCGTGAACGCCATGCCCCGGAAGGTAGCGCCCGCGGCGCCCGGCTCCTCCTGCCGACCGTTTGCCCAGGTCAGAGGGCCGAAGGAGGGGCCGTGGCCTAGGGTTGGCGGCCGTGCGGGCGGTGACGGTGGTCGAGGGCGGGCTGGAGTGGCGGGAGCACCCCGACCCCGAGCCGGGCGCGGGCGAGCTGCTGGTCGACGTGCGCGCCGCCGGCCTCAACAGCGCCGACATGCTGCAACGACGCGGCTTATATCCGGCTCCGCCCGGCAGCCCGCCGGACATCCCGGGCATGGAGTTCGCCGGTGAGGTCGTCGCGCTCGGCCGTGACGTCGAACGCTTCTCGGTCGGCGATCGTGTCATGTCGCTCGTCGGCGGCGGCGGCCAAGCCGAGCTCGCGCTTGCGCACGAGCGTGTGACGACGCCGGCTCCCGACACCCTGAAGTGGCCCGAAGCAGGCGGGTTCCCCGAGGTGTTCACCACGGCGCACGACGCCCTCTTCTCCCAATGTGCGTTGCGCATGGGTGAGCACACCCTCGTGCACGCGGCCGCCGGCGGGGTCGGCATCGCCGGCGTCCAGCTCGCGGCGCTGGCGGGGGCACGCGTGACCGCGACAGTGCGCAATCCGGACTTGCGCGACGATGTCGCCGCGATCGGGACGACCGTCGGCCGTACCGAGGTCGTCGCGCCGGACGCGTTCGTGGAGCGCGGCCCCTTCGACGTCGTGCTCGAGCTCATCGGTGCTCCGAACATCCCGTCGGACCTCGACGCGCTCGCCGTTGGTGGACGCATCGTGGTGATCGGAGTGGGTGGCGGCGCCGGTGCGGACGTCAATCTGCTGACGCTGATGGCGAAGCGCGGCCGCATCCATGCCTCGACCCTCCGGACCCGCCCGCTCGAGGAGAAGGCCCGATCCGTGCAACTCGTCGAAGCGCACGTGCTTCCGTTCCTCCGCGACGACACGCCGTCGCTCCAGGTGCCGGTGGCGGCCACCTACCCGATGAGCGAGGCCGAAGCCGCCTACGACCGGTTTGCCGCCGGTGGGAAGCTCGGCAAGATCGTGCTGACGCGCGACTAGTACCGTCCGCGCATGCCCTTCGTCGACTCCACCGAGCTGTCCACATGGGAACGGCTCCCGGGTTGGACGAGTCGTGTCTTCCACTCCGACAGCATGACGTTCGCGTATTACGAGATTGCCGCCGACGCCGTCCCGCTCCACGAGCATCGCCACCCTCAAGAAGAGGTGTGGAACGTCATCGAAGGGAAGCTGGCGGTCACGATCGACGGTGTGGAACAGGTCGCGGGGCCCGGCTGCGCGGCGGTGGTCCCGCCCGATACGCCGCACTCGGCGCGAGCTCTCAGCGCGTGCCGGGCGATCGTCGTCGACTACCCGCTCCGCGACGACTGACGCCTCTACGCGCGCCCGGCGAGGAGGCGCGGCACTACGTTCCACACGAGCACGCCCGCGCCCGGTCCGACCTCGCTCCATCCATCGACGTCGAAGTCGATGCGCGCCATCGCCGCCGTCGGGAGTCTGACCTCCCCACCGCCGATGAACGCAGAAAGAGCTTCCGACCACGTGGGCTCGTGGCCCACAGCGAGGAGCACGTCGGTGGTGGCCGGCTCGTTCCGCACCTCGGCCACCAGGTCGGACACGCCCCCGCCGTAGAGCGACGGCGCGGTGCGCGCAGGACAGGTCCAGTCGCCGCCGTCCATCGCCAGCTGCAGTGTGTCGTGCGCCCGCACCGCGGGCGACGTGATCGCGGCGTCCGGTACCTGACCGGCACGCGCGAGGAACCGTCCCATGGTCTTGGCCGCCTTGCGCCCGCGACGAGCCAACGGCCGGGCGGCATCGCCACCGGGGTAGTCGGCGTCCCAGTCGGACTTGCCGTGTCGGAAGAGGATAAGTCCGGGCATCACGCGTGCACCGCCGCGAGCTTGGCACGAGGCGTCTGGCCGCGGCTGGGCAGATCCGGCAAGCTTGGCGGATGGACACGCCTGAGAAGTCCGGCCCCATCGCGTTCGTCTGCGCCATGCCGATGGAGCTGTCGCCGCTCGTCAAGAAGCTGTCGCTGACCAAGACCGACGTCGAAGGCGTCGAAGTCCATCGGGGCACGCTCGACGGTCGCGACGTGGTCGCCATCGTCACCGGGATGGGAACGAAGCTGGCAACGGAGGCCACCGAGCGCCTCCTCGACGCGACTCCCGTCGACCGGGTCGTCGTCGTCGGCATCACCGGCGCGCTGGAGAACGAGACGCCGATCGGGACGCTCATCCTCCCCGAAGTCGTCGTGAACAGCGCCACCGGGACCGAGTACCGGCCCGACCCACTGGGCGACGGCACGCCGCACGGCAAGATGTGGACGGGTGACGTGCTCCTCACGGACCCAGACGCGCTCGCCGATCTCAGGGCGCGGGGGGTGGTGTCGCTCGACATGGAGACGGCGGCCATCGCCGAGAGCTGCGAGCGTCGAGGCGTTCCCTGGTCGGTGTTCCGCGTGATCAGTGATCGGGCGACCGACGGCAGCGTCGACGAGGAGGTGTTCCGGCTCAGCAACCAGGACGGGACACCCAACGGACGCGCGGTCGCCGCCTACTTCGCCAAGCATCCCGGTCGCATCCCGACGATGGCCAAGCTGGCCAAGGGCGCCAAGCTCGCCACGAAGACCGCGGCCGACGCCGCCATCAGGGCCGCCGCCGGCACCTGACCCTTCGGCAACGGCACGATCCCCCGAAAGGACGCAGCAATGACCAAGTTCGGCCTCCAGATCCCGAACTTCACGTTCGCGGACGTGCCCGACCGCGAGATGTTCGAGCACGTCGCCGACCTCGCCGTCGCCGGCGAGCAGGCCGGATTCGACTCGGTCTGGGTCATGGACCACTTCTGGCAGCTGCCGCCGCTCGGCGGGCCGACGCAGCCGATGCTCGAGGGCTACACGCTGCTGGGCGGGCTGGCGGCGCGCACGCGCCGCGTGAAGCTCGGCACCCTCGTGACGGGAGTGACGTACCGCAACCCTGCGTTGCTCGCCAAGATGGTGACGACGCTCGACATCGTCTCGAGCGGTCGGGCGATGCTCGGTCTCGGCGCGGCGTGGTACGAGGAAGAGCACGACGCCTTCGGCTTCGACTTCCCGCGTGCCGGCAAGCGCCTCGACCGTCTCGAGGAGGCGCTCCAGATCTGCCGGGCGATGTTCACGGAGGATGCGCCGAGCTTCGAGGGCAAGCACTACCGGATCGAGAAGGCGCTGAACATCCCCCGCCCGGTGCAGCCGAACGGCCCGCGCATCATGGTCGGCGGCAGCGGCGAGAAGCGCACGCTGCGGCTCGTCGCGCAGTACGCCGACATGTGCAACGTCAACGGGAGCCCCGACACCATTCGTCATCTGCTCGAAGTGCTGCGCGCCCACTGCGCCGACCTCGGCCGCGACCCGAGCGAGATCACGACGACGCGCCTCGGGTCGCTCTTCCTCACCTCCTCGGCGGAGGAAGCGGAGCAGACCTCGGGGTTCCTGCGCGACGCCGCCGGCGCCGATTTCGAGGAGCGCTTCACGGTGGGAGACCCCGGTGCCGTGATCGACCAGGTCGACGCGCTCGTCGATGCCGGGCTGGACGAGCTCATCTTCAACCTGCCCTTCGCCGATCCGGCCACAGTGCGGCGCGCCGGCGAGCTGCTCGTCGCCCGCTTCGGGTAGAAGGTGCGGCCGACCCGGGGCGGGTCGGGCAGTAGTTTCTCTGCGTGGCAAGTCTCGCCGAAAGACTCGGCTACTCACCCGACGCGAAGCTGCTGGTCGTCAACTGCGACGACCTGGGCTCGACACGTTCGGCCAATGTCGCCGTGTACGACGCGCTGCGCAACGGCGTCGCGACCAGCGCTTCCCTGATGGTGCCGTGCCCCTGGGCGCGGGATGCCGCCGCCCAGTACCGGGGCGAGGACGTCGGCGTGCACCTCACGCTGAACTCGGAGTGGGAGACGTACCGCTGGGGACCGATCACGCAGTCGTCGAGCCTGCTCGACGGCGACGGGGGGTACCCCCGCACCGTGGAGGACACGTGGGACCACGCCGATCTCGACGAGGTCCGAAGGGAATGCCGGGCGCAGATCGAGCGGGCGATCATGTGGGGCTTCGACGTGAGTCACCTCGACAGCCACATGGGAACGCTCCAGCAGCGCGCCGACTTCTTCGACGTGTACCTCGAGCTGGCGGTCGATTTCCGGCTCCCGCTCCGCATGGCGAGCGCGAGCGCAGAGCGTGTCGTCGGCTTCCCCTTCCGCCGACTCGCCGAGGAGGAAGGGGTCGTGTTCCCCGATCACTTCGTCCTGTGCCCCGTCGGCGCGCGGCGGCGGATCGAGCGGGTCCTGTTCGACCTGCGGCCGGGCGTCACCGAGGTGTACCTCCACCCCGGCATCGACACGGACGAGCTGCGGGCCGCCTATGGCGACTGGGCGGGACGGGTCGAGGACCACGCGTACCTGTGCGAGGACCCGTCGTTGCGCGACCTCATCGAACGGGCGGGCGTCCAGCTCATCGGCTACCGGCGGCTGCGCGAGCTGCAGCGCGCGGCGTGACGCTCGCGCCGGACGGGCTCGCCCGGCTCGTCTCGGCCGCGTTGCCGGACGAAGGATTGACCCCGGCGGATCTCGAGACGTGCTGCTACGGGCCCGACACGGAGGTCCTCGGTGACGGCGACGCCGCCGCCGTGCTCACAGTGAAAGGATCCGGCGGTCTTGCCGCGGCGTGGATCGTGCTCCTCGTCGTGCATCCCGAGCGGCGGCGCGAGGGTCGCGGGCGGGCGCTGGTCGACGAGAGCGCGACGCGGGCTCGCGCCGCGGGTGCCATCGATCTGCACCTGGGCACGGCGATCCCCCGCTACGTGTGGCCCGGCGTCGACTTCCGCTTCACGGCGGCGCTCGCCCTCTTCGAGGCCGCCGGCTTCGAGCCGTACGGCGCCGCGTGCAACATGGCGATCCCCACGAGCTTCCGCGTCGGCTCGCCCGGCGAGGTCGTCGTCGAGCGCGAGGACGGCGACGGTGCTGCGGCGCTGGCATCCCGCTCCTTCCCGCACTGGCTCGACGAGGTCGAGCGAGCGCGTGCCTCCGGCACCTGCTACGCGGCGCGGGCCGGCGGCGAGACAATCGGCTTCGCGTGCCACTCGGTGAACCGGGCCGCGTGGATCGGTCCGATGGCCACCGATCCCGAGCGCCAGCGCAGCGGCGTCGGCCGGGCGCTGCTCGGCGCGGTCTGCGCGTCCCTCGCGGCCGAGGGCCACGCCGAGGCCGACATCGCCTGGGTCGGACCCGTCCGCTTCTACGCCAAGGCGGGCGCGGCGGTCAGCCGTGTGTTCCGCAACGCGAAGCTGACCCTCTGATCGGGACCAGCCGGCTCAGTACTCGGTGATCTCCCGGACCTGTTCCTGGAGCTCCTTGTACTCGGGCGAGTTCGTGAGCGGCATCAGCTGCATGAGCTTGCCCATGTTGCCGGTCACCTTCATGCGTCCCTGCATGAACGCGGCGTTGGCGTCGAGCTCGCCCTTCTGGACCTTCACGGAGTCGTCGTAGGTGAGGGTGAGGGTGAAGTCGGCGTCGGAGATCTCGCCGACCTTCGACTCGAGAAGCTTCCCGTTCTCGAGCACCCAGTAGTACTTGATGTCACCGTCGGGGCTCCCGGTGACCACGTACTGCATCCGGGCGCTCGCGCCCGGGCGGTCAGGCTGGCCCTCGGCGAGCTTCTTGCCTTGGTCGAGCCACTCCTGGGAGAGGTACTTGGGCATCTCGCGGTCCTCCCTTGGTTCTGGTGCGCGGATCATAGGGCTGCGTCATCGCCGGTGCTGCTGGGCGTCCGACCGGCTGACGGCGCCGATCTTCTCGCCCTGCCCGCCGGCGCCACTCGGAGCGCGCCCAGGTTCGCTCGCGTTCGGGACGTGGCTTGCGGCGCGGCCGCCGAACACGTCGACCGAGGCGTCGTCGGGAGGGATCCCGAACGCGGAGTCGACGGTTGCCGTGTACCAGCGCCGGATGGGCTTGGGGGTCGGCTCGTCGCCGCGGCCGACGGCGGCCCACCACAGCCGTTTGA
>DASYFC010000141.1:0-2266 GCA_036498645.1 Acidimicrobiia bacterium
TCATCGCGACGAAGGGCGGCTTTGTGCGGGGCGGCTACGACTACTCGACCCTCGGGGCAGTCGGCCACCCGAACTACCTAAGGCAAAGCGTCCACATGAGCCTGCGCAGACTCGGCCTGGAGCGCATCGACCTCTACTACCTGCACAGCGGGACCGCGACGGACGCGCCGTTCGAGGACCAGGTCGGCGTCCTCGCGGAGTTCAAGAGGCAAGGGCTGATCCGCCATATCGGCCTTTCGAACGTGACCGTCACCCAATTCGAGGCCGCTCGTCAGATCGTCGAGATCGCGGCGCTCACCGCCAACTACAACCTCGGCACTCGACTCGGAAGCGCACACCTCGCCGCCGCGGAGCGCGCCGGCGTCGTCTTCTCGCCGTGGGGACCCACCCGATTCGACGGGCCCAACGTTGAGTTGATTCGAAAGACCGTCGACGAAATCGCGCACCGACACGGCGCCACCGCACAGCAAGTGGCGCTCGCGTGGCACCTACACCTATCGCCGAACACCCTGCCAATACCAGGGACGACCACGATCAATCACGTCGACGCGAACAACGCCGCGGCCGGGCTGCGGCTCTCCTCCGAAGAGGTCCAACAACTCACAGATCTCACGCCCGAGACCTAAACCTCGGACCGATCATCAGGACGGCGACTGAATCATGAAGAAGCTACTTCAAGGAAGGCGAGCGTTCGTATGACCTCCACCATCACCCACATGCTGCCCGAGGGCGACCTCATCGCCGTGCCTCGTACTTGGCTGATCACCGGAAGCTCTCGCGGGCTTGGGCGTGCCCTGGCCGAGGCGGCTTTGGCCGCCGGCGAGAATGTCGTCGCCACAGCCCGCAATCCGGACCAGCTCCAGGATCTCGTCAAGCGGTACCCCGGGAGCGCCAGGGCGGTTCGACTTGACGTGACCGACCGCGGGCAGGCCGCCGAGGCGGTCGAGGCAACGACCGACGCCTTCGGCCGGCTGGACATTCTCGTCAACAACGCCGGCTATGCCAACGTCAACTCCATCGAGGACTTCGCGGAGGACGACTTCCGCGCCCAGATCGAGACTGACCTCTGGGGCGTGATCAACGTCACCCGGGCAGCCCTGCCCGTCCTCCGCGAGCAGTCTTGCGGCCACATCATTCAGATCTCCTCGGTCGGTGGGCGCGACACGATCCCGGGACTTGGCCCCTATCAGGCGGCCAAGTGGGGTGTCGAGGGCTTCTCCGGGGTGCTCCAAAAGGAAGTCGCCCCGCTAGGGATCCACGTGACGCTGATCGAGCCCGGCGGTGTTCGCACCGAGTGGGCCGGAGCCTCGATGCACGTCGCCAACATCCGTGACGTCTACCGGCCCACAGTCGGGCAGATCGCCGAGTACGCGGCGTCAGGCACCCCGCGCAGTGACCCGTTCAAGACCGCGCAGGCGATCCTGCAGATCACCCGGGTTGACGATCCGCCACTACGCCTGCTGCTCGGCTCGGATGCATTCACCATCGCCCGAGCAGCTGACGAGGCGAAGATCGCCTCCGACGAGCGCTGGAAGGAGCTGACTCTCTCCACAGATGCCGACACGTCCACCCGCGAGGACCACACAACGGCACATACCCCGGCCCGCGCCCCAGCCGACACACCAACTCTCACCAGCCCACCGCTGATCTTCGTTGCCACCAACCGTCTCAAGCCAGGCCAATTGGATGCCGAACGCCGGAGGGTCCGTGGCCTCGTCGAGTTCGTCGAGCAGAACGAGCCCCAGCTGATCGCGTTCAACGAATACGTCAGCGACAACGGCAGCGAAGTAACGGTCGTCCAGGTCCACCCGGACGCCGCCTCGATGCAAAAGCACCTCGAGATCATCGGTGAACGCGCGGCGCAAGCCTACGAAGAGACGCTCGACGCCACAATCGCCATACAGATCTTCGGCCCAGTTGACCCTCAGATGCTCACCACGATGCGCACCCAAACCGGCGAACGGGTCTCGCTGACGGTCGCCACCGAGCACCTCGGAGGATTCACGCGAACCAGATGAACCTCGCTTAATCGGGAACGAACTCGGGTGCGGGTCGGGGCGCGCTGATATCGCGATCCCAACAATGCAGGTGTCGCGACACTCTTTCACCGAGACCTCAGATTCGCCAGGAGCGAGACTGCCGTTATCGGAGAAAACAGCACGTTGGATGGACGGTGCGGACGCGCCTCCTGCGGGCTACCAGCATCGCTGAGGCGGGGCTGCTGCTTGGCGGGAGAGCGAGGGCCGGGGCGCGGGAGCGCACGTAC
>DASYFC010000142.1:0-9758 GCA_036498645.1 Acidimicrobiia bacterium
GTCCCGCCACGCTGCCCACAGCCCTGCGAACGCCATCGGCTCCCCGTCGCGGCGGTGAATGAACATGGGCTGCTTGCGGGACCCGCGGCGCTGCCACTCGTAGAAGCCCTCGGCCGGTACGAGACAGCGATGCCGCCGGAAGGCCCGCTCGTAGGCGGGCTTGTCCGCCAACGACTCGGCGCGGGCGTTGATCATGCGGTCGCCGACCTTCGCGTCCTTCGCCCACGACGGGATCAACCCCCACCGCAGGTCGGACAGATACCGGCGACGGCCGTGGTCCTCAGCCCGATCCCGAACTGCATACACGGTCGCCCGGGGTGCGACGTTGTAGCTCGGCTCGTGCCCGGCGGCCGCCAGCTCGTCGACCCCGAAGCGCGCCACGAGCAGCTCCGGCGACGACGCCTGCACGAACCGTCCGCACACGAGGCTGACGGTATCGAAGCCGGCACCGCGATCGGGCAGTGCCGCGGGTCACGTTGACCCCGGAACCCCGGAAGCTCATAATCAGACCGAACGGTCGGTTTTCGAGAGGGTCGCATGAGCACCACCACCCCACGGCTCCGCAAGGGGGAGGCAACCCGCCTCCTGATCCTCGAGCGGGCCGCTCCCGTCTTCAACCAACGGGGCTACGCCGGCGCCTCGATGAGCGAGCTCGTCGAAGCCACCGGGATCGAGAAGGGCGGGATCTACAACCACTTCGGGAGCAAGGAAGACCTCGCCGTCGAGGCCTTCGACTACTCGATCTCGCTCATCGTCGACGGGTACGCCGCCGTGCAGGAAGGCAAGGTCGGGCTCGACCGCCTCGAGGCCATCATCGAGATCTTCGGCAACTGGTCCGGACACCCGCTGGTCGCCGGCGGATGCCCGATCATGAACACCGCCATCGAGGCCGACGACACGAACCCCGCGCTGGCTGCGCGAGCGCGCGCCGCCATGGACTCGTGGCACCGCCTGATCGGCTCGATCCTGAAAGACGCCAAGGCGCGAGGCGAGGTCGACGGCGACGTCGACCCCTACGAGCTCGCCACCCTCGTGACCTCGACGCTCGAGGGATCCCTCATGCTCACCAGGCTGTTCGACGACCCCGCGTACAAGCACCGCGCGGTCGCGTCGCTCATCGAGCACGTCGAGAGCCTGCGCACGTCGCCGCGTCAACGGAAAGGGAGGGCGAACCGATGACGACCTTCGAGGAACGAAGCCGCGTCGTGACCTGGGACGACCCGGTCGCGAGCTGGAAAGCAGCCAGCGGTCTGCGCGGTATCGAAGTGCTCAAGGCGATCGAAGGCGGCGAGCTGCCGCCGCCTCCCGTCGCGCGCCTGCTCGGATTCGAGGTCGACCAGGTGAGCGAGGGCCTCGTGACGTTCGCCTTCGAGCCGGCCGAGTTCCACTACAACCCGCTCGGCACCGTCCACGGCGGGATTCTCACCACGGTGCTCGACAGCGCGATGGGATGCGCGGTGCACAGCCGGTTGCGCGCCGGGCTCAGCTACACGACGCTCGAGCTGAAAGTGAACTTCCTCAAGCCAGTGCGCGTCACGACCGGGCGCGTGCGCGGGGAGGGCAAGGTCGTCCACCTCGGCGGGCGGGTTGCAACCGCCGAAGCCCATCTCGTCGACGGCGAGGGCGCGCTCTACGCCCACGGCACGAGCACGTGCCTGATCTCGTCGACCGGCGCCGGCTCGTCCGACGCCGGGGCCCCGTGATGTCGGCGGTCGAACAGCCTCCGATCCAGCCGGTGGGCGCACCCGGCCGCGTCGTCCACCTCGACGACGGCGGAACCGTCACGATCCGGTCCATCGAGCCCGCCGACGCGTATCCGCTGCTGCGCATGTTCGACCGGCTCTCCCCCGAGTCCATCTACCACCGCTTCTTCTCACCCATGCCGCGCCCGCGGCGCGCCGCGCTGCTCCATCTGGCCGGCCTCGACCACGATCTGCACGAGGCGCTGGTCGCGCAAGTAGGCCACGAGATCGTCGCCGTCGCCCGCTACGACGGCCGCCGGGGCGAGGACGACGCCGAGGTCGCGGTGATCGTGGACGACGAGTGGCAGGACCGCGGTCTCGGAACCCGGTTGCTGCACCACCTGGCGCGTGTCGGCAGACGGCGCGGACTGGTCGCGTTCCGGGCCACCGTGCTCGGCGAGAACCGGCGCGCCCTTCCCTTCCTGCGGCGCCTCTCGCTCGCCGCCGACGTCCGGTTCCGCGACGGCGAGTACCAGGTCTACGCGCCCTTCCAGGGCCGCGCCGCCGAGCCCAGCCAAGGCCGGTCGGCGACGCCGTAGACGAAGCCGGCGCCCGCCCCCCCACCGCCGACGGGGTCCCGAATATTCCGACCTTTTTGCTCGACTTTTCGCCGGCCGCTGATACCTTGAGGGAAAACGAGCCTGAGCAGCGAGCCACAGGAGACGCAACCATGTCACTTCGCCTCGGGGACACCGCTCCCGACTTCACCGCGGAGACCACCGAAGGGACGCTGAGCCTGTACGACTACCTCGGCGACAGCTGGGGGATGCTCTTCTCGCACCCGAAGGACTTCACGCCCGTGTGCACGACCGAGCTCGGCGCCTTCGCGCGGCGCAGGTCGGAGTTCGACCAGCGCAACGTGAAGCTGATCGGGATCAGCGTGGACCCGCTCGAGTCCCACAAGGGCTGGTCGAAGGACATCGAGGAGACGCAGGGGGCGGCGCCCAACTATCCGTTGATCGCCGACCCGGACCGCAAGGTCGCCGACCTCTACGACATGATCCACCCGAACGCCAGCGACACGGTCACGGTCCGTTCCGTTTTCATCATCGGTCCGGACAAGAAGATCAAGCTGATCATCACGTACCCGCAGAGCGCAGGGCGCAACGTCGACGAGCTCCTGCGAGTCATCGACTCGCTGCAGCTGACCGCCGGCTACAGCGTCTCGACGCCGGTCGACTGGAAGGATGGCGAGGACGTGATCATCGTCCCGGCCGTCTCGGACGAGGACGCCAAGCAGAAGTTCCCCAAGGGCTGGAAGGCCATCAAGCCCTACCTGCGGGTCACGCCCCAGCCGAACAAGTAACGCCGACGCTCTGACTCAGCGCGGCTAGACCCAGCCCATCGGGTCGACGGGGGTGCCGTTGACGCGCACCTCCCAGTGGAGGTGTGGGCCGGTCGACGCGCCGGTGGAGCCGACGTTGCCGATGACCTCGCCGGTGCTCACGTGCTGGCCGACCCGGACGCCGATGTGGGACTGGTGGCCGTACCCGGTCGCGAGCCCGCCGCCGTGGTCGATCAGGGTGAAGTTGCCGTATCCGCCGTTCCAGCCGGCCATGACCACGACGCCGTCCCCGGCCGCCTTGATCGGCGTGCCCGAGGAGACCCCGATGTCGACACCGGCGTGAAGGCGGTTCCCGCCGAGCACCGGGTCGTTTCGGTAGCCGAACGGGCTGGTGATGGGACCGTTCACCGGCCAGCTGAACCGGTGGTTCCCGGCCGTCGGGTTCCCGCGGCTCACGCTGGCCGAGATCTGCGCCTGGACCGCCTCGTACTGCGCCTCGAAGTCGGCCTTGCGGGCGCGGAGGCCGTCGATGGCCTGCTGCTCCTGCTGCTCGGCCGCCGCCACCTGGTCCCGCTCGCCGTCGGCCTGAGTACGGAGTTGCGTGACCTGATCCCGCTCCTCGGCCGCGACCCGCTCGGCCTCCTGTGCCTTCGCCTGCTCCTTGCGGAGGTCGCTCTGGGCGTCGTCGAGCTGGATTTTGAGACCGCCCTGGCGCTGCAGCTCCCGCTCGAAGCGACGCGTGTTCTCGCCGAGGTACTTGCTCCCGGCGATCACCTCGTGGGCACCACCGCTCGTCGACAGGAGCGTGAAGTTGGTCGCTCCGTTGCCGCCGCCCTTGTACAGCGCGAGCGCTGACGCATTGAACTTGCCCTTCGAGGCTTCGATCTCGGCCGTGATCCGGTCGATGTCGCGCTGCACCGTCTCGACCTGGGCCTGGATGGCGGCGATCTCGTCTTCTGCGGCCGCGACCCGCTGGCCGGCCTCGGCGATCTGCCGGTCGAGCGCCGCCACCTTCGCCTCGAGGTCCTGGCGGTGCGCGGTGATCCCCTGCAGCTCGTTGAGTGCCGTGACCTCCTCGGCCGAGATGCCCTCGATCGCGTTCGAGAGCTCGTCGCGACGGGCCTTGGGATCCGGAGAGTCCTGACCGCCGGCGACGCCGGGCGCGACGAGACCGAGCAGGAGCGCGGCGGCGCCCAGGCAGAGGAGCAAACGATGGACTTTCAGGGTTCTGAGCGTACGCAACATGAGTCACACAAGCAACAAATCCCGCCCAAAAGACGCACTTCCCCCGCCAGCAACGGGCGCGACGAACCGCCGGGCGACTCTCGGAGGTAGGGCCCTCCCCTCCGGCGATCCGGGGGGGGCGCGCGGCGGGCGGTCAGACGTTCAGGAAGCGGCGCAGGCCGACCCCGGCTCCGACCGCGCCGATGACGGCGCCGCCGATCAGGAGCCCGATGCTGATCGTCCCCGCGTTGCCGGTGGTCACGAAGAATCCCTGGAAGAAGCCCTTCGTGGTGTCGAGCTGGCTCAGCAGGTACTGGAGCGCGAACACGCCGCTCACGGCCAATCCCGCGCCCACGGCTCCCTGCACGAGCCCCTCGGCCATGAACGGGATGCGCACGAACCAGTTCGACGCGCCGACGAGCTTCATCACTTCGATCTCGCGCCGGCGAGCGAACGTGGCGAGGCGGATCGTGTTCACGATCAGGAACAGCGACGACGCGATCAGGATCGTCGAGATGGCGATGAACATGTAGCGAAGGAAGTTCGTGATGTCGATGAGCTGCTTGATCGCCTTGTCGGCCGTGATCGCCTCGTCGACGCCGGGTCTCGTGTTGTATTTGTCGCGCAGGGTGGTCGTCTGCCGTACTTGCGTCGGCGCAACTCGGAACGACGCCGGGAGCGCACTCGGATCAACCGAGCTGACGAGGTCTGGCTTGTCCTTGAAGATGCGCTTGAAGTCGCTGTAGGCCTGCTCTTTGGAGATGTAACTGGCGCTCTTGATCTGCTTGTCGCCATTGAGCTGTCGGCGCAACGCGTCGATCTGTTCCTTCGTGGCATCCGTCTTCATGTAGATCTCGAACTCGACGCCGTGCTTCCACTTGTTCGTGCCGTGGTCGACCCACTGCTGGAAGAGAAGGATCCCGCCCAGGAGCAGCAGGGACACGGTGACCGTCAGGATCCCGGCCAGCGTCATCAGCAGGTTCCTTCGCAACGAGATCAGCGTCTCGCGCGCGAAGTAGGACAGGCGTCGCACGATCCAATCAGCTCCCGACGCCGTAGACGCCGCGAGCTTGGTCTCGCACCATGTGGCCGTGATCGAGCTCGATGACACGGCGCCGCATCGCGTCGACGATGCGCTGGTCGTGCGTGGCCATCACGATGGTGGTGCCGGTGCGATTGATGCGGTCGAGCAGTCGCATGATCCCGACGGTCGTCGCCGGGTCGACGTTGCCCGTGGGCTCGTCGGCCAGCAGGATGAGCGGCCGGTTGACGAACGCCCTCGCGATCGACACCCGTTGCTGCTCGCCACCCGAGAGCTCCGTCGGGAACCGGGTGGTCTTCCGGCTCAGGCCGACGAGGTCGAGGATCTGCGGGACCTGGGCATCGATGACGTGCCGGGGCCGGCCGATGACCTCCTGTGCGAATGCGACGTTCTCGTAGACGGTCTTGTTGGGGAGGAGCTTGTAGTCCTGGAAGACGCATCCGACGTTGCGCCGCAGTTGCGGGATCTTCCAGCTGCTGAGGCGGGAGATGTCGCGTCCGGCGACGATGATGCGGCCGGAGGACGAGTTCTCCTCCCGCAGCAGCAGGCGAAGCGCCGTCGACTTCCCCGAGCCGGACGGCCCGACGACGAAGACGAACTCACCTTTGCTGATGTCGAACGACACGTCGCGCAGCGCCGCGACATCGCCCTTGTAGATCTTGGTGACACCTTCGAATCGAATCATCGACGCCCAAGCAGCGAAGCGGACCGGGAGGGGTTGAGCAACGTGCGGCGAGAGTGCTCCGGCGGAGAGTAGCAGCCCGGCCCCCGTCGCACGGGTACCGGCGCCGCCGGAACACAGCTACCTGTGAGGTCGCTCCCCCGGATCCGACGGCGGCGACGCGCCCCCGTTGTTCTGCCGGCGCCATTGGAGGTACGCCTCGATGAAGGGGTCGAGCTCGCCGTCGAGGACGGACTGGACGTTGCCGGTCTCGTAGCGCGTGCGCTCGTCCTTCACGAGTTGGTACGGCGCGAGCGTGTAGCTGCGGATCTGACTCCCGAACGCGACGTCCTTCTTCTCGCCCGACAGCGACTCGAGCTCCTGCTGACGTTCGAGGCGCTGCCGTTCGGCAAGGCGCGCCGCGAGGATCTGCAACGCCTTGGCGCGGTTCTGGATCTGCGACCGCTCGTTCTGAACCGAGACGACGACGCCGGTGGGAAGGTGCGTGATGCGCACCGCGGAGTCCGTGACGTTGACGTGCTGCCCGCCCGCGCCCGAAGAGCGATATGTGTCGATCCGCAGGTCGTTGGGATCGATGTCGGGCTCCTCGGAATGTTCGAGCGCGGGAACCGCGTCGAACGACGCGAACGCGGTCTGGCGTCGCGCGTTGGCGTCGAACGGTGAGATGCGAATGAGGCGGTGGACGCCCTTCTCGCCCTGGAGCAACCCGAACGCGTAACGACCCTTCACGATGAACGTCGCCGACGTGATGCCCGCTTCGGTCCCTTCTTGGACTTCGTCGAGCTCGACGTCGAAGCCGCGCCGTTCCGCCCAGCGCGAGTACATGCGCAACAGCATCTCGGTCCAGTCCTGCGCGTCGGTGCCGCCCGCACCTGAGTGGACCTCGCAGATCGCGTCACGCTCGTCGTGCTCACCCGTGAACAGCGCGCGCAACTCGAGCTTGTCGAGATCGGAGGCCAACGACTCGACACCGGCGTCCACCTCGGGTTCGACCGAATCGTCGCCCTCCTCGCGGCCCAGCTGGAAGAGCGTCTCGACCTCGGAAAGGCGCTCCTCGAGCCCGTCGAAGATCCCGAGGTCGTCACGTACCCGAGCGAGCTCGGTCGTGACCTTGCGCGCCTGGTCCTGGTCCTCCCACAGATCCGGGCGGCTCGCCTCCTGCTCGAGCTCAGCCAGCCGGGCCCGCGCCGCGTCGATCTGGAGATACGCGCGCGCGTCGTCGACGCGGCGACGGAGATCGGCCAGCGTTTCGGTGAAGTCGCGCATCGCGAAGGCTACGGGTGTGGATGCCGCGGTTCAGCGACCGTGGCAGTGCTTGAACTTCTTACCGCTCCCGCAGTAGCACGGCTCGTTGCGACCGGGTGTCTTCTCGACGTGCACGGGCTGCTGCACGACGTCTTCCGGTCGCTCGGCCACGGCGGTTGCGGTCGCGGCGCCCGTACCGTCTCCCATGCCGTCGCCCACCGGGTCCTCGAGCGGTTGCCCGGCCGCCGCGGCCTGGAGCGCCTCCGAGCCCTGCACGGGCCCTTCGGACGCGGAGTACCGGACGTTGCTCGCCTCACGGCGTGGTGCGTCGTCGGCGACGACCTGGAGGTGCGAGACGTACCGGACGAAGTTGTCCTGCACGCCCGCCATCATCGCCGAGAACATGTCGAAGCCTTCACGCTGCCACTCGGCCAGCGGGTCCTTCTGCCCCATCGCGCGGAGGTTGATGCCCTCGCGGAGGTAGTCCATCTCGTACAGGTGCTCGCGCCAGTGCTGGTCGATCACCGAGAGCATGACGCGACGCTCGATCTCGCGGAGCGCGTCGCTCCCGATGGTCTGCTCCTTCTGCTCGTAGAGCTCCACCGCGTCGTCGGTCAACACCTGCACGACCTGCTCCCGATCCGGCAGGTCGAGCTGGTCGAGCGTGATCCTCGTCGGGAACGTGCTCTCGATCTGCGTGTGCAACTCCTCGAGGTCCCACTCCTCGGGGTACTCGGTCGGACACCACGTCTCGACGGCGTGGCGGACGGCACCTTCGATCGCCTCGAACGCCTCGTCGCGGAGGTCGCAGCCGTCGAGGATCTGCTGGCGGCGCTTGTAGATCACCTTGCGCTGCTCGTTCATCACCTCGTCGTACTTGAGCACGTCCTTGCGGATCTCGAAGTTTCGGTCTTCGACCGTGCGCTGCGCGCGCTCGATCGCCTTCGTCACCATGCGCGCCTCGAGCGGCACGTCGTCGGGGAACGCCTTTCCCATCACCCAGTTCATGGCCCCCGTCGCGAACAGCCGCATGAGCTCGTCCTCGAGCGAGAGGTAGAAGCGACTCTCGCCCGGGTCGCCCTGGCGACCGGCACGGCCTCGGAGCTGGTTGTCGATCCGGCGGCTCTCGTGACGCTCGGTGCCGAGCACGTAGAGCCCGCCGAGCTCGCGGACCTGGTCGCCGGCGGGACGGCACTCGTCCCGGAACTTCGTCACCAGCTCCTGGTATCGCTCCGGAGCGTCCTCGGGGGTGAAGCCCTCGGCGACGAGCTCCTGGCGGGCGAGGCCCTCGGGGTTGCCCCCGAGCAGGATGTCGACCCCGCGGCCGGCCATGTTCGTCGCAACAGTGACCGTCTGCGGCCGGCCGGCCTGCGTGACGATCAGCGCTTCCTTCTCGTGCTGCTTCGCGTTCAGCACCGAATGCGGCACGCCGCGCTTCTCGAGCAGCCGCGACAGCTTCTCGGACTTCTCGACCGAGATCGTGCCGACGAGCACGGGCTGGCCGATCTCGTGCCGCTCTTCGATGTCGTCGGCGACGGCGTTGAACTTGGCGTCCTCGGTCTTGTAGATGAGGTCGGCGTTGTCGTCGCGGACCATGGGCTCGTTGGTCGGGATCCCGACCACCTCGAGCGCGTACGTGTGCGCGAACTCACCCGCTTCGGTCAACGCCGTGCCCGTCATGCCCGAGAGCTTCTCGTACATGCGGAAGTAGTTCTGGAGGGTGACGGTCGCCAACGTCTGGTTCTCCGCCTTGACGTTGACGCCCTCCTTGGCCTCGACCGCCTGATGGAGGCCTTCGCTCCAGCGGCGGCCTTCGAGGATGCGGCCCGTGAACTCGTCGACGATCTTCGCCTCGCCGTTCTGGATGACGTAGTCGACATCGCGCTTGAAGAGCTCCTTCGCACGGAGCGCGGCTTGGAGCTGATGGACGAAGTTCTGGTTGATGTGCTCGTAGAGGTTCTCGACGTCGAGTGCCTGCTCGACGCGGCCGATGCCGTCCTCGGTCGGCACGACCGTGCGCTTCGCCTCGTCGACCTCGTAGTCGCGGTCGCGTTGGAGGCCCTTCACGACGCGGGCGAACCGGTAGTAGAGCTCCTGCGCGTCGTCGGCCCGGCCCGAGATGATCAGCGGCGTCCGAGCCTCGTCGACCAGAATCGAGTCGACCTCGTCGACGATGGCGAAGAAGTGGCCCCGCTGGGTCTGCTCGTCCTTCGACAGGGCCATGTTGTCGCGGAGGTAGTCGAAGCCGAACTCGTTGTTCGTGCCGTACGTGATGTCGGCTTGGTACGCGGCCCGCTTCGACTCCGGGTCGTCGATCTGGGGGACGACGACGCCGACCTCCATCCCGAGGAAGCGGTAGATCTGCCCCATCCACTCGGCGTCGCGCCGGGCGAGGTAGTCGTTCACGGTCACGAGGTGGCAGCCGTAGCCGGCCAGGGCGTTCAGGTAGAGCGGCAGCGTCGCAACGAGGGTCTTGCCCTCGCCGGTCTTCATCTCGGCGACCCAGCCGAAGTGGAGCGCGGCGCCGCCCATGATCTG
>DASYFC010000143.1:0-12396 GCA_036498645.1 Acidimicrobiia bacterium
GCGCCCGGGGGGCGGGGGATGCGCTGCTCCCCGCCCCGTCTACTCATCGCTTCCCTCCTGTCGCCGTCGCACGCTCCGGCTTTGCGGATGCGATCGGCAGAGCCGCCGCATCCGCGGAGCGTACGCTGCCGCCATGAACTGGAACTTCGGGACTGTGTTCGAGTCCGTGGCCGACGCGATCCCCGACCACACCGCGCTCGTGCAGGGCGCCCGGCGGCGCACGTGGCGGGAGTTCGACGAACGCGCGAGCCGACTCGCGGCCGCGCTCCGGGACCTCGGCCTCGGCCCGGACTCGAAGGTTGCCTTCTACCTGTACAACTCGAACGAGTACCTCGAGACGCTCTTCGCCTGCTTCAAGCTGCGCGCCGTGCCGGCCAACGTGAACTACCGCTACACCGAGGAGGAGCTCGCCTACCTGCTCGAGAACTCCGACGCCGAGGCGATCGTGTACCACGGCTCGCTCGGCAAGCAGGTCGATGCCGTCCGCGACCCGAAGCTGAAGGTCCGTGCCGCCGTGCAGGTCGACGACGGGTCGCCGCTCGTGGGCGGCGCCCTCCGCTACGAGGACCTCATCGAGTCACACGAGCCGATGGAGCGGATCGAGCGGTCGGGCGACGATCTCCTCTTTCTCTACACCGGCGGCACGACCGGGATGCCGAAGGCCGTCATGTGGCGCCACGAGGATCTCTT
Source organism: Acidimicrobiia bacterium (assembly GCA_036498645.1). Lineage (GTDB taxonomy): Bacteria > Actinomycetota > Acidimicrobiia > IMCC26256 > JACDBD01 > JALZAA01. The sequence goes on from DASYFC010000143.1 coordinate 691, forward strand.
CGCCGCGCTCGCGCCCGCGGCCACGGCCTTCTTCGGGTTGCCGATCCCCGAGGACACGGCCGGGGTCGAAGCCATCGTCCGGAAGGTCCACGAGTCCGGTCTGGTCCCAGTGCACCTGCCCGCGTCACCGCTCATGCACGGCACCGGTCAGTTCTCGACGCTCCAGGTCTTGTTCCTCGGCGGCACGATCGTGACCCTCGAGGGCCGTCACTTCGACCCCCACGAGTTGTGGCAGGTCGTGCAGCGCGAACGTGTCACGCAGATCGCGATCGTCGGTGACGCGTTCGCGAAGCCGATGCTGCGCGCCCTCGACGAGGCCGAGGCCCGCGGTGAGCCCTACGACCTCTCGTCGCTGCTGCTCGTGATCAGCTCGGGCGTCATGTGGAGCGAGTCGGTGAAACGCGAGCTGATCGCGCGCCATCCCGTCATCGCGTACGACTCGCTGGGATCGAGCGAAGGGGTGGGATTCGCGAACGCCATTACGACCACGGACTCCAAGGGCGAGACGGCCAAGTTCGCGATCGGGTCGGAGACGAAGGTGTTCACCGACGACGACCGCGAGGTGAAGCCCGGATCGGGCGAGGTCGGGCACCTAGCGGTGGGTGGTCACATCCCGGTCGGGTACTACAAGGACCCGGAGAAGACGACGGCGACCTTCCGCGTCGTGGACGGGAAGCGGTACTCGATCCCGGGCGATTACGCGACCGTCGAGGAGGACGGCACGGTCACGCTCCTCGGTCGCGGGTCGGTGTCGATCAACTCGGGCGGCGAGAAGATCTTCCCCGAGGAGGTCGAGGAAGCGGTCAAGCAGCACCCGGACGTCGCCGACGTCGTCGTCGTCGGTGTGCCCGACGAGCGCTTCGGCGAAGCCGTGACCGCGGTCGTGGCGCCGACGCCGGGCGGGACCCCCGACGAGGACGAGATCGCCGAGGCGGTCGAGCACAGCGGCCTCGCCCGCTTCAAGCGACCGAAGCATGTCGTCATCGTCGACGCCGTGCCTCGCGGCCCCAACGGCAAAGCCGACTACACCTGGGCCCGAGAGACGGCTCTGGCCCGGGTCGGTTCGTAGCCCAGGATCTCAGCCCGACCACACGAGCGTCGCCGTTCGGTTTCTGGGTATGATTTCGGGCGAATGAGGACGATTGTCCGAGTTCTCCCCCGTTGGATTCTCCTAGGGGTTGCAGGCGGGGCGCTCCTGGTCCTGGCCGAGCGCGCCCAGGAAGCGCATGCTCAGGCGCCCGATCCGCCGGCGGCACCGTCGGTCCCCTCGGCGGAGCTGCCCCCCGTCACTGCGCCACCGCCCACCACGCCACCGCCACCGGCGCCGCCCCCTGTCCCCGAGCCTCCCCCGCCGCCGACCGTTCCTCCGACGGTCCCGATCCCCACTCCGACCGCACCGACCACGCCGGCGATCCCGGGGGTCACGTCGGTGGGGGTTCCGGAGATCCCGGCTCCCGGGCCGCCGGCCGTCCCCCCGCCGCCGGAGCCCCCGGGGGTTCCCGCCGCGCCGGGTGTTCCGGCCGCGCCGGGCATCCCGGGGATCGACCCCGGCCGCGTCGTCGGTCCGTTGCCCGACGTGCCGGAGATGCCGGACGTGCCGGAGGTCTCGGCGCCGGACGCCGCGCTGCCGGACCTCTCGGAGCTGCCCGACCCGGCGATCGCTCTGGGCGGCGTGCTCGAGCTCAGCGCCGCTCCGGCTCCTGCGACTCCCGTTCCCGCCGACGCCCTCGACCGCGCGCCGTCCGTGCCGGTCGCGGACCCGGCGCCGTCGCACGTCGTGTTGGCCGAGTCCGGCGAGCTGCTCGCCGGCATCGACTTCGGGTTCCCGCCCGCGCGCGCCCCACCGGCCGAGGCGCCGGGATCGCCTCACCCGTGTCCGGGCGGAGGGTCACCGCACCCGACGCGAGCGGATCCGGCGGCGTACCTGTCGCCTGGCGCCGACCAGGCGTCTCGCCGGGCGGGGATGCTTGCCGAGGCGCGCGTGTACGCCTCGACCTTGTTGCGCGACCCGCTTCTTCGGCCCGACTAACGGCTCCTTCGTGCATGGAGACACAGCTCGCGCTCCGGCGCGAACCGCACGGAGGAGACGGAATGAGCGACAACGGCAACGTCGAGACCAACGGAAAAGCTCGGGAGCTCGGGCGGCTGCCGGCCGAGGCATCCGACGACGACCTGCTCACGTCGGCTGAGGTGGCGAGCCTCTTCGGGGTGGACCGCCGCACGGTGGTGCTGTGGGCGAAGCGGGGCCGGATCCCGGCGCTGCGGACCCCGGGTGGGCAGCATCGGTTCCGGGCCGAGGAGATCCGCGGTCTGCTCGAGAAGCACGAAGGCGGCGAGACCGCCGGAAACAAATAGTGGGTCGGGCCGAAGGGCCCGACCCACATCATTTCTGAGCTACTTGGCGACCTTGGCCAGCACGTCGCGGCTGGTGAGGATCAGGAGGTCCTCGCCGTCGACGGTGATCTCCGTGCCCCCGTACTTCGAGTACACGACGATGTCGCCCACGGCGACATCGACGGGGATGATCTCGCCCGTCTGGTCGGAACGCCGACCGGGGCCGGCGGCGAGCACTTCGCCCTGCTGGGGCTTCTCCTTGGCGGTGTCGGGGATGACGAGACCACTCGAGGTCGTCTCCTCGGCCTCCTGGGTCCGGACGACGATCCGGTCCTCCAGCGGCTTCAGGTTCATCGTGGCGCCTCCTGGCGGTGAACGAGACTTTCGACGTCGTTAGCACTCGAAGGGTGCGAGTGCCAGAGGGCCAAGGTAACAGCCCGCTCCGCCGCGCGGCAAGCCGTCGGCGGACGCCGACAAGGTGATCGCGCAAGACGGCCGGGCCCGGAAGCCCGGCCGTCTCCGGTCGTGGATGGTGCGGGGTCAGCCGGTCAGGTTCGGCCTTGCCGTGACCGGGGTGGCAGGGCCACCCGCGCCGGGAACGCCCGCCCCGGGGCCGCCCGCACCCGGACCGCCCGGACCGCCCGGAGGACCACCGAGCACGTCGGGCCCGGCGGCCCGGCACCGGGACTGGCTGAGGATGACATCGCCGTTCGCGATCCCGTCCAGGTTGAGCCGGACGTGGACGGCGTTCACGGTGATGCTCGTCTCCCCCGGCGAGCCCGTCACGATCTGCTCGTTGAGGGTCACGGTGATGGCACCGAGCACGTCGATCGTCGTGTTCGGGGCCGGGTTCACTGCCACAGGCGACCCCGCCACCGAGACGCCGACCAGCGTCGAAGAGCCGGACGACCCGTCGCCGTTCGAGGTGCACTGTGAGGAGATGACGTCCGCAGTGAGGAGCGGGCTGCCACCGAGGGAAGGAGCGAGCGCAGCCAGGAGCGTGGCCCCGACAACCTGGGCCGAGCTAGTCGAGGTGCCGTTGTGCGATCCCAGGTTCGAGCCCTGAGTGCTCACGTTGAGGACGCCCGTTGCGAGCACACCCGGCAGGTTCACGCTCGCGAGCGAGTTGGTGACAGGACCACCGCCACCCGAGGGCAGCGTGACGGACGGCGTGGGACCGCTGGTCACGGAGCCCGTGCCGAGAACGGTGACGTTGACACTCTCGCCGAACGCCCCGCTGCCGCTGACGTCGGTGACGTCGGCGGACGCGGGCGCAGCCAGCGCAATCCCGGCGCACAGGACTGCGATCAGGACGACAGCAATGCGACCCTTCATGTTTCTCCCCTTGTTCGGGCCTTCGCCCTGCGCCGGAAGGCCGTTATGTGTGCCCACGCAACGAGTCGCCCCGGCCACCCTGCGTGGCGGCGCGGCATACTACCCAAACGGGGAGATAGCGCAAGATGTGCGCGGACGCGGACTAAGGGAGCGTGGGGAGGGCGAGCGAGGGAGCGACGCCGGCGTCGAGCGGCGTCGGGCCGTCGGCCCGGAGCCGCCACCAGGCGGCGCCGGCGATCATGGCCCCGTTGTCGGTGCACAAGGCCAGGGGCGGGAGGAACACCCGCCGCCCGGAGGCCTCCGCCGCCTCGGCCACCCGCGATCGCAGTCGCGAGTTGGCGGCGACGCCGCCCCCGAGCACCAGCGTCGGCGCCTCCGCCTCGTCGGCCGCGGCCAGGAGCTTGGTCGTCAGGACGTCGACGACCGCCTCCTGGAACGAAGCGGCGACGTCGCGGGTCGCGACGTCGGAGTGCTTGCGCACGTGGTTGACGACCGCGGTCTTGAGGCCGGAGAACGAGAAGTCGTAGCCCTCGTCGAGCATCGCCCGGGGGAACGCGACCGCGTCGGGGTCGCCCTCGCCGGCGAGGCGGTCGATGGCGGGGCCGCCGGGGTAGCCCAGGCCGAGGAAGCGGGCGACTTTGTCGAACGCCTCTCCGGCGGCGTCGTCGACGGTCTGGCCCATCATCCGGTACCGACCGTGGTCCTCCATGACGACGAGCAACGTGTGGCCTCCCGACGCGATGAGCACGGCGAGCGGGGGCTCGAGGTCGGGCTCCTCGAGCCACCCCGCGTACAAGTGCGCCTCCAGGTGGTTGACCTGCACGTAGGGCAGCCCGGTCGAGAGCGCCAGCGCCTTCGCCGCGCTCACGCCGACCAGCAACGCGCCGGCGAGGCCCGGACCGTGACAGGCGGCGACGGCGTCGACCTCGCCGGCGTCGAGGATGCCCGCTTCCACGAGCGCCTCGTCGACAACCGGATTGATGAGCTCGACGTGGGCGCGGCTGGCGAGCTCGGGCACGACCCCGCCGTAGGGAGCATGGAGCTTGACCTGGCTGGACACGACGGACGAGCGCACCCGCCGGCCGTCCTCCACCACCGCGGCGGCGGTCTCGTCGCACGACGTCTCGATCCCGAGGATCCTCATTGCCAGCGCTTCGGCTCCTCGACGACGGTCTCGCCGTCGATCTGGCGCTCGATCCCGTCGAGCAGCGCGGAGTACTCGGCGCGCTGGGCCTCGTGCGCCCACATCACCAACGCGTCCTCGTTCGTCTCGGCGTAGTAGTTCTTCCGGACACCGACGGGAGCGAAGCCGAACCGGCGGTAGAGCTCCTGTGCGGGCCGGTTCGACAAGCGCACCTCCAGCGTGAGGCTCCGCGCCTCGCGCGCGATCGCCTCGCGGGTGAGGACGAGCAGCAGTCGGGTACCGATCTGGTGGCGCTGCCAGCGCGGGTCGACGGCGAGGGTCGTGATGTGACCGTCGTCGGCGGACATCATCAGCCCGCCGTACCCGACGACGTCGCGTCCGATGCGGGCGACGTAGTACGCACGGCTCGAGCGCAACGCGAGCTCGCTGAGGAAGAGCGACATGGTCCACGGCCGGGGGTAGACCTGCTGCTCGATGCGCAACACGCCGCGCACGTGGCGGCGACGCATCGGCACGATGTGCACGACGAAGGGCTCGGGCGTCGGGTCGGGCGTCCGCTCGACCGCCATCACGAGGCCTCTCGTCTCTTCCACTCGATCTCGGCGTCGCTCCGGCGCAGATAGAGCGGCCGCACGTCCTCCGGCGACACGAAATCCTCCCGTTCCACACGGGCGGTGGCCAGCTCGACCAGCGCCGCCGCGCTCGGGAACGCGTACGACGGCCCCGCCTGCTCGGAGCGATCCACTTCGGCGAGCTCGTCGCGGTAGAGGAGCGCCCCGTCGCCGGCGAACAGGACCTCGTCGCCAGCGGCGACGAGATCGGCGACGACGTCTGCCGGAGCGCCGACCTCGTAGTCGGTGACACGCTGCACTCCGCCGGGAACTGGGCGGTAGCGGGCGTGGAACACCTCGCCCCGGCGGGCGTCGAGGATCGCGGCGACGAGGCGGTTCGTGTGCCGCAGCGGGTACGCGACGAGGTCGAGGCTCGCCACCCCGACCACCGGCACCCGCAGCACCTGCGCCATCGTCTTCGCCGTCGTGACGCCGACGCGCAAGCCCGTGAAGAGGCCCGGCCCCAGCCCGACCGCGATCGCCGACAGCCGCGCCAGCTCGACGTCGAGCTCCCGGCAGAGGTACTCGATCGCCGGGGCGAGGTGCTCGGCGTGACGGCGGCCGCGCCCGAGCCTGACCTCGCCGAGCACGGCGCCGTCGACGCCGATCGCCGCGCTCACCTGCGGGGTGGCGGTGTCGAGGCAGAGGAGCAGCACGTCAGGCCGTACCCACGGCGAGCTCGGCGGCGCGAGTGCGCCACGATCGGCCGTGACCTTCGATCTCGACGACGCGCTCGTCGTCGAGATCGCCGGGCGCCAGGCGCACGTCGAGCCGGTCGGCGGGCAACAGCCCGTCGATCATGTCGCCCCATTCGACGAGGGTCACGGCGTCGTCGCGCACGAGCTCCTCGAAGCCGAGGTCGTACAGCTCCTGGACGGTGTCGATGCGGTAGACGTCGACGTGCACGAGCGGCGTCCGACCGTCGTATTCGCGCACGATCGTGAACGACGGGCTCACCACGGGCTCGGTGACACCGAGGGCGCGGGCGACGCCGCGGGCGAAGACGGTCTTCCCGGCGCCGAGGTCGCCGACGAGCGAGACCACGTCGCCGGCCCGGAGCAGCTCGCCGACCGCCCCGGCGAGCGCAAGTGTCTCGTCGGTCGAATGGGTCAGCGCGCGTTCTCTGTCGCTCATCCGCGTGCGCCTTGCGACGAGGCGCGTTCCGCCGAGACGCGCCCGAGCGCGCGCTTCACGCGCACGAAGTCGCCGCGGATCTGCGCGAGCGCGGTGCCGCCGCTCCGGAGCACCGCCGAAGGATGAAACGCCGGGATCAGCACCGCCCGCTGCCGGAACGGGAACTCGCGCCCTCGAAGTTTCGTGATCCCGTCCTTGGTCTCGAGCAGGAGCTTGGTGGCGAAGTTGCCGAGCGTGACCACCACCGCCGGGTCGATGAAACCCAGCTGGCCCTCGAGATACGGCCGGCACGCCTCGATCTCCTCGGGCAACGGGTCGCGGTTGCCGGGAGGGCGGCACTTCACGACGTTGGCGATGTACACCTCGTCCCGGCGCAACCCGATGTCGGCGATGAGACCGGTCAGAAGCCGGCCGGCCCGCCCGACGAAGGGGATGCCCTGCTTGTCCTCTTCCGCTCCCGGGCCCTCGCCGACGAACACGAGGTCGGCGGCCGGATCGCCGTCGCCGAAGACCACCTGGCTCCGGCCCTGGGTCGCGAGGGGGCACTTCGTGCAGGCGAGCGCCTCGCGCTCGAGCTCCTCGAACGACGCGAACGGCGATTCGACCACGAGCGACACTCCCGATGCTATGCCGCCGTCAGGCCACCGCGTCCCGGATCGCGTCGATCACTGCGCCGGCGGCGGCGACCCGGAGGCGGTCGAGGTGGGCGTCGACGGCCCCCGTGGCCAGGGCGAAGGTGATGTCCCCGTCGAAGCGCGTGTGCGACGGGAAGAGGGTCCGGCTCATCGCGTGATGTGCCGTCTGGGCCACCAGGTGGCATTCGAGCTTGGTGAGGCGGGCGTCCGTCGCCACCACGACTAGCGTCGTGTGCTCGCCCTCGACGAAGGGCAGCGGCTCCGGGAACGGCGGGGTGCCCGCCGGCGCCGTCGAGCCCGCCAGCAGGCGGCCGTCGTGGCCCACCACGTCGCCGATCGCGTTCACGACTGCCAGCGCCCCGACCACGGCGTCGTCGACGCGCGCCGACGCCGACCCGAGGCCCCCGGGCACGCGGTGGTCGGCGCCCTTCCACTTGCCGACCGTCGCGCCCGTCCCCGCCCCGACCTGCCCGGTCGCGAACGATCCCCCGGGCTCGGCGGCGGCGAAGGCGGCGACGCCCTCGTCGGGACCAGGGCGGGCGCCGCCCGAGCTGACGAGGTCGTACACCGCGGCCGAGGGCACGATCGGGACTTTCCCGCCCGCGGTCGAGAAGCCTCGGCCCTGCGCTTCGAGCGACCGCATCACGCCGTCGGCGGCGGCGAGCCCGAACGCCGATCCGCCGGCGAGCACGACGGCATCGACGTGCTCGACGAGCCGGTGCGGATCGAGGAGCGCCGTCTCGCGACTGGCGGGGGCGCCCCCGCGCACCTCGCCCGACACGACCGTCCCCTCCGGGACGGTGACGACGGTGACGCCGGTGCCGTCGCCGGTCCAGTGGCCGACCCCGATCCCGGGGACGTCGGTGATCAGGAGGCTGCCTCGCGCGGGGCGAGCGCGGCACGGACGCGCCGGGCGGCTCGACGTCGCGGCCAGAACCGCCGCAGCGGCGCGCCGGCGCCGAGGTCGCGTGCGAACTCCATGATGAGCGCGTTGACCTCGTCGGTCCGCTCGAGCATGAGCATGTGGCCGGCGCCCTTGAACACCTCGAGTCGCGCGTTGGGGACCAGCTCGGCGATGCGCCGCGCCTGCGCCGGTGGTGCGATGACGTCCGCGCTCCCGCTGAGCACGAGCGTGGGCACCCGGATCTCGGGCAGCTCCTCGGTCATGTCGAGGCCGATGAGCGCGGTCACGGCCTCCTTGCTCGCCGCCTTCGGGCACGCCGCGATCATCTCCCGGACGAGCTCGACGTGACTCGCCTGCGGGTCACGTCCGAAGCCGACGCGGGCGAGGAAGAAGCCGAGGTTCTGCTGGGTCATCAGCTCGTCGGCCGACGGCCCGCCGCCGGTGAGGCGCTGGAACATCTTGCGCAGCCAGCTCGCGCCGGACAGGTACGTCTTCGCCAGGGACGACATCAGCACCATGCCGCGCACGCGCGCGGCTGCGACCTCGGGGTAGTGGGACGCGAACGCCTGCAGGGCGATGCCTCCCATCGAGTGGCCGACGAGGATGGCGTCGCGCAAGTCCATGCGCTCGAGAACGGTCCGCACGTCCTCGGCGAGGTTGACGATCGAGTGACCGCTGTCGCCACACTCGGAATCGCCGTGGCCCCGATGGTCGAACCCGATGCAACGGAAGCCGTTGTCGGGCAGCAGCTCGAACTGCTTCACCCAGACCCGCGTCGAGAGCGTGACGCCGTGCGAGAACACGATCGGCGGGCCCTTGCCGCGGCCGATCGTGTAGAGGCTGCCGCCGTCATGGCTCGGGTAGCGCACCGCCTCGTCGAACGGCGGGACGAGCGCCTTGCCGGCGTCGGGATCGGGCCGGCGTCGCACGCCCGCCACGACGGCCCGTTCGATCGCGTAGGCGGCGCCGGCGAGCCCCGCGGCTGCACCGGCGACGACTCCCGCGCCCAACAGCGCGCGTCCCGTCCGACCGCGCGGCTCCTCCTGGTGCGACATCAGCTGTAGCTCCGCGGCACCCGGGGACCGATGCCGCACACGATCTCGTAGCCGATGGTCCCGACGCGCTCCGCCCACTCGTCGGGGGTGATCTCGGCGTCGCCGTCGCGACCCAGCAGCACGACCTCGTCGCCCACCTCGACCGGCGCGTCGCCGACGTCGATCATCAGCTGGTCCATGGTCACGGTGCCGGCGATCGGATGACGGCGACCACGGATGAGCACCTCTCCGCCGTTCGCCGACAAGGCGCGCGGCACGCCGTCGGCGTAGCCGACGGGAACCGTGACGACCGTCCCGTCGGCGGGCATGGCGTACCGCAACCCGTACGAGAGCCGGTCCCCCGACCGGAGCCTCTTCACGTGCGAGACGCGGGCCTTCACGGCCATCGCCGGGCGCAACGGCACCCGGCCGGCGAGGTCCGGCGCGGGCGGCACGCCGTACACCGCGATGCCGCAGCGCACGAGGTCGAAGCGGGCGCGGTCCGTGTACTCGAGCAGCGCGGCCGAGTTGGCCGCGTGGACGAGGTCGAACGCCACGCCGGCGCGTCGGAGGTCGTCCAGCACGCCGTCGAACCGGTCGAGCTGCTGCGGCGTATACGGGTTGCCGGGCTCGTCGGCGACGGCGAGATGGGTGAGGACACCCTCGAGGCGCAGCTCGTCGCGCGTCGTGATCGACTCGGCCAGTCTGCCCGCGTCGGCGGCGGCGCAGCCGACCCGGTGCATCCCGGTGTCGACCTTGAGGTGCACCGGCAGCGGATCGGCGCCCGAGTCGGCGACCGCCTTGGCGAGAGCGTCGATGCCGGGCGCCGTGTACGCGACCGGCGTGAGTCCGAGGGCGACGACGGCGGCGGCGGCCGGCGGGGGCGGCTCGGACAGCACGAGGACGGGGGCGTCGATGCCGGCGGCGCGCAGCTCGGCGCCTTCCTCGACGAGCGCGACTCCTAGCCACTGTGCGCCGGCGTCGAGCGCGGCGCGTGCAACCGGCACCGCGCCGTGCCCGTAGCCGTCGGCCTTGACGACGGCCATGAGCGCGGCGGGCGACGCGACGCCGGCGAGCGTGCGGACGTTGGCCCGGACGGCGTCGAGGTCGATCTCCGCCCACACCGGGCGATAGCGCGAGTCCGCCTCCATCAGCTCGTGCGGGAGAGAAAACGGACGAGGTCGCCCCGGGCGACGATGCCGACCAGCTTGCCGCCGTCGAGGACGGGCACGTGGGTGATGTCGCGGTCGTGCATCTCGGCCGCCAGGCCGTCGATCGTGTCGTCTGGCTTCGCGGTGGGGAACTCGGTGATCATGACCTCGCCGACCGAGGAGCCGGCCGCCTTCTTCAGCTCGTGCTCGAAGCGGTGCAGCGACGACGGCAGCACGAGGTCGGCGCCGAGGAACGAGATGACGGTGGGGACGTGGAGACGCGCCTCGGACACGATGAGGTCCTCGTCGCGCAGCAGGCCCACGAGCTTGCCGTCGGCGTCGACGACGGGGGCAGCGCCGATCTGCTTGCCGGCCAGGACGTCGGCGGCCTCCGCCACCGGCTGGTCGGGGCGCAGCGTCACGACGTCGCGGGTCATCACGTCGCGCACGGGCGTCGCGTCGGGCATCTATTCCTCCAGGCTCTCGAGGCTCTCCAGGGAGCGGATCGCCGCCGGGAGCGCTGCAATGAGGTCGCCGGCGACCAGGCCAGTATGCCCGGCGACGTCGGCCGCCCGCCCATGGGTGAACGCGCCGGCGGTGGCGGCCCAGAACGGCTCCGCGCCGCGGGCCAGGAAGCCGCCGATGATCCCCGAGAGGACGTCGCCGGTGCCGGCTGTCGCCAGCCACGGTCCGCCGGTCGTGTTGATCGCGGCTCGGGTCGCGCCGTCGGCGATCACCTCGCCCGGGCCTTTGAGCAGGACGACGGCGTGCGCCCGCTCGGCCAGGCGCCGCGCCGCCGCCAGCCGGTCGGGCCCGACCTTCTCGCCCGCCAGGTGCACGTACTCGCCCGCGTGCGGGGTGAGCACGGAGGGCGCCCGGCGAGCCCTGAGAGGTCCGGCGTCGCCGGCCAGGGCGTTGAGCCCGTCGGCGTCGAGGACGAGCGGGACCGGCGCCTCGGCGACGATGCGGCGCACGGCGGCGGCGGTGCGGTCGTCGCGCCCGAGGCCGGGTCCGACGACCAGGACGCGGAACCGGTCGGCCGCCTTCAGCACCTCGGAGGCGGCAGGCTCGTCGAGCGCGCCGTCCGCCGTGGCCGGCAGCGCCTTCGTGATGACCTCGGTACCCGACGCCCGGGCGGCAGCCTCCTCGCCCGGGACGCCGCACCACACGATGCCGGCGCCGGCGCGCATGGCGGCGTGGCTCACGAACGACGGCGCGCCGGTCATCCCGCCCGAACCGCCCACGACGAGCGCGCCGCTCAGCCACTTGTGGGCGTCGGGCGCACGGTCCGGGAGCTCGAGCGCGAGGTCGAGGAGCTCGGGGACGAACACGGACGGGCCGCCGAGGTCGATGCCGATGTCGGCGACCTCGACCTCGCCGGCGTGGCCGGCGCCGGGCTGGAACACGAGCCCCGGCTTGAGCGC
>DASYFC010000144.1:0-21802 GCA_036498645.1 Acidimicrobiia bacterium
CGGACGCAACAGGTGCTCGCCCACGAGACCGGCGTGACGCGCGTCGCCGATCCGCTCGGCGGCTCGTACTACGTCGAGGCGTTGACCGACGAGATGGAAGCGCGGGTCGTCGAGATCATGGACGACCTCGAACGCCGCGGCGGGATGGTGAAGGCCGTCGAAGAGGGCTACCTGCACCGGCTCATCTCCGAGGAGGCCTTCCGCGTCCAGACGACCATCGCGTCGGGGGAGCGGACGGTCGTCGGGGTCAACCGGTTCGAGACCGACGAGGACCCGCCCGAGGTCGAGGGCTACGAGATGGACGAGAAGGCCCGCATCCGCCAGCTCGAGCGGCTCGCCGAGGTGAAGCGCTCGCGGTCGGCGGCCGGCGTGCGTGCGGCGCTCGCAGCACTCGACGCCGGCGCCGGCGGGAGCGAGAACCTCATGCCCCTGCTCGTGGACTGCGCCAAGGCGTATTGCACGGTGGGGGAGATGGTGGCCGTGCTCAAGGACCGGTGGGGCGAGTTCCGGCAGCCGACGGTGTTCTGATGCCGGTCCGGGTCCTCGTCGCCAAGCCCGGGCTCGACGGGCACGACCGCGGCGCGAAGCTCGTGGCGCGGACGCTGCGTGACGCGGGCTTCGAAGTCATCTACACCGGCATCCGTCAACGCCCCGATGCGATCGCGGCGGTCGCGGTGCAGGAAGACGTGCGCATCGTCGGTCTCAGCATCCTCAGTGGCGCGCACGTCGGGCTCACGAAGAAGACCGCCGACGCGTTGCGCAGCGCCGGCGCCGACGACGTGCTGCTCGTCGTGGGCGGCACGATCCCCAAGCGGGACGTCCCGCGCCTCGAGGCTGCCGGCGCGGCGGCGGTCTACCCGACGGGCACGCCGCTCGAAGACGTGGTCGACAGCATGCGGACGCTGTCGGGAGCCTCTCAGGCGCCCTTGTAGACGCGTCCACCCTTCATCACGAAACGCACGTCCTGCGTCGTCGTGATGTCCTCCGCCGGGTCGCCCGGTACGGCGACGATGTCGGCGAGGAGCCCGGGCTCCAGCCGGCCCCGGTCGTCGACGCCGATGAGCTCGGCGCTCATCACGGTGGCCGCCTGCAGCGCCTGCATCGGCGTCATGCCGCGGTCGACCATCGCCCAGAGCTCCTTGGCGTTCTCGCCGTGCGGGATCGCGGGCGCGTCGGTGCCGCACGCGATCTTGACGCCGTTGGCGATGGCCTTGCCGAGCATCGCCCGGGCGCGCGGGAACACCTCGGCTGCCTTGGCCTGGAGCTCGGGCGCCGCCCTCGACATGTCGAGGCCCTCGGACAGGAAGCTGGTGGGCACGAGGAAGGTGCCGTGGTCGACCATCATCTGGATCGTCTCGTCCTCCGCGAGCGAGCCGTGCTCGATGCAATCGACTCCGGCGCGGATGCACGCCCTGATGCCGGCGTCGCCGTGCGCGTGCGCCGCGACCTTGATGCCGGCGCGGTGCGCTTCGTCGACGATGGCCGCCAGCTCCTCGTCCGAATACTGCTGCGCGCCGGCGAGGCCGCTGTGCGACATCACGCCGCCGGAGGCGGAGATCTTGATGAGGCGAGCGCCGTACTTGATCTGGTAGCGGACGGCCTTGCGCACCTCGGGCACGCCGTTGGCGATGCCCTCCTCGACGCTGAGCGGCATGATGTCGGGCCCCAACCGCTCGAACATCGTCGGATCGAGGTGCCCACCGGTGGGCGTGATGGCGTGTCCCGCCGGCACGATGCGCGGCCCGTCGATCCAGCCGTTGTCGATCGCCCGCGCCAGGGCGACGTCGAGCAGATAGCCACCGGTCTTCACGAAGAGACCGAGGTTGCGGACCGTCGTGAAACCGGCGAGCAGCGTCGTGCGGCAGTTCACGGTTCCCCGCAAGGTGCGGAACGCCGGGTCGTCCTGGACGTCGCTCCGTCGGTTCCCGCCGTGGGGCCCGCCCAGGAGCATGTTGATCTCCATGTCCATGAGGCCGGGGAGCAGGGTGACGTCGCCGAGGTCGAGCTCCGTGGCGCCGGCGGGCAGGTCGTCGGGGTCGACGGCGACGATGCGATCGCCCTCCACCACGACGGTCGCCGGCGAGCGCACGAGCCCGGCGTCGACGTCGACCCACCGGTCGGCGCGCAGGACGGTGATGTCCGTCACGGGATCGGTTCGATCAGGAGGTCGAGGTAGGCCGCGCCGCTGTCGGGGACGTGGGGCTGGCGCCAGACCTCGACGGGGAACGAGACCATGACGAGCGAGTACAGCAACTGGAGCAGGCGCTGCGCGTCTTCGGGCATGTCGTCGAGCTCGAACTTGTCGCAGTACTGGATCGCTTCCTCCGCGCGCGGGAAGAAGGCGTCGTAGAAGGTTTGCATGTCCTCCATCGAGCTCGTCATCCGTTGCGCGAACCGCTCCCGCTCGGTCGGGAGGCACCACCTCGGGGCGAAGGGCTCCAGCTCGGAGAACTCGTCGGGCAGCAGGCGTTCGCTCATCGGGCACCCACCTCCGCGCGTTCGCGCGTGTAGCCGTCGACCCAGTCGGCGGCCACCTTGTGCAGGTGCCGGCAGAGGATCTCCTGGTCGTTCAGCGGGAACGCGGTCACCACGCGGGACTCGAGCATGGTCTGCGTCGCCTCGAGCGTGTTGCCGTCCTGGAGCGCGTACTCCTTGAACGTGACGGCGGCCATCTCCTGCGCGAGGCGCTCACGCGCGTTCTTCGGCGGGACGAAGTAGAGGTTGCCTTCGAACACATGCGCGTTGTGCGAGGTCGGCCAGTAGTGGTACGTGAGGTACCAGCCTCGCTCCCAGATCAGGATCACGAAGTTCGGCCAGACCTGGAACGAGTCGAGCCCCCAGTGCTTCCGGTCGGCGGGGTTGACGCCCGCGGGCAACGGGTCCGGGCCGAGGTCGGGTGCGTCCCACGGACCGAACAGTCCGCTGCGCGTCACCGTCTCCATGGGCTTGAGCATCTCGGGGGGCATCCGCCACCCTTCCCCGACGGTTGTCGTCACCAGCCGGTGCGGTCCGTCGAGCTGGTAGTGCAGCGCCTCGAAGCCGGCGGCCTGGACTTCGGGCAGGGCCGCGACGGGTGACTGGCGCGCGTGCAGCACAGGTGCGTGGTAGAACTCCTGGAAGGCGTCGATGAACAGCTTCCAGTTCGCGTGGACGACCGCGCGGTACGAGAAGCGCTCCGTCTGCAGGTCGAACGGGTAGCCCTCGATCGCGGTGGTCATGGGGCCGAGGAAGTCGCGCAGCCACTGGCGCGGCTCGTGCTCGAGGTTCACGAAGATGAAGCCCGACCACACGTCGCAGTGCACGGGGACGAGCCCGTAGTCCGACTTGTCGAGATCGAAGAACTCGCCCTCCTGCTGCACGAACGAGCAGGCACCGTCGACCTCGTACTTCCACCCGTGGTACTTGCAGACGAACTGCCGGCAGCTCCCGCTCGTCTCCTCACCCGGGAAGTCGGTCCAGACGAGCTTGTTCCCTCGGTGACGGCAGATGTTGTGGAAGGCGCGCACCTCTCCGTCCATCCCGCGCACGACGACGATCGAGGTGTTGGCGACCGCGAGCTCTTTGGTGAAGTAGCTCCCCTTGCGGGGGAGCTGCTCGGCTCGGCCGACGTTCAGCCACGAGCGCTTGAAGATCGCTTCGCGCTCGAGCTCGTAGATCTCGGGCGAGATGGAGTCCTCGTACGACACGGGCCCGGTCCCGAGCTCCGGGTAGTGCGCCGTCCAGCTTCCTTCCGGCGGCTTCTCGATGCGAGCCATCTCTCAGTCCTCCGATTCGGGGAGCGGTGGGGCCGCGAGGGTTCGTAGCTCGGGATCGAGCTCGACCCCGAAGCTTTTGAAGGCCATGGCCAGGCACGTGTACGCGCCCACGACGAACACCACCTCCACGAGCTGGGGCTCGTCGAGGTGCTCGGCCAGCCGGGCCCACGTCCGGTCGTCGATGCGAAAGCGGTCGATCAGCTCGTCGGTCGCGGCGAGCAGGTCGGCCTCGAGCGGCGATCACGTCGCGTCGGCCCCGGCGCCGACCGCGATGGCGTCGATCTCGTCCGGTGTGACGCCACACCTTTCTGCGAGGCGCACGTGCTGTACCCACTCGTAGGTCGAACGTGTCCGCCATGCCACGCGGAGGACCATGAGCTCGCGCAGCCGGGGCGGAAGCGCCGGCGTGGACAGGAGCACGCGGTTGAAGGCGAGGAAGGGTCCGGCGAGGCCGGGATGGTGCATGAGCGTGGTCAGCGCGTTGGGCACGCGGGCTGCGTCCGGCTCCGACGAGAGGAACCGGTCGGTCGCCTCCCTCCCGAACCCGGCCTGCAACGCGGCCCGGGCGTCGTCGTCCCAGCGGTCGACGGGCAGAGGAGCGAGGCGAGGCCCCGCGGTCGCGGTCACAGGTACCACCCGCCGTTGACGCCGATCTGCTGCCCGGTGATGTACCCCGCGTCGTCGGAGCAGAGGAACGCGCAGGTCGCGGCGATGTCCTCGGGCGTCCCGGCTCTCCGCACGGGCGTGGCGGCGGCGATGGTGTCGATGCTCGGGACGTTGCCCGCCTTCTCGGCGCGGCGCGCCATGGGCGTGTCGATGATCGCGGGCGGGATGGTGTTCACGGTGATGCCGTGGGGCGCGAGCTCGACCGCCAGGGCCTTGGTGAGGCCGATGACGCCGCCCTTCGACGCGACGTAGTGCGCCATGTTGGCCGCGCCCGACTGCGCGCTCGACGACGAGATCGTCACGATGCGGCCCCAGCCCGCGCGCAACATGTCGGGGACGGCGGCCTGCAGGCAGTGGAAGGTCCCGGTCAGGTTGACGGCCAGGATCCGCTCCCACGCCTCGGGTGTGATGTCGGGGAACGTCGAGAACTCGTCCAACCCCGCGCTCGTGACCGCGATCTCGACGGGCCCGAGCTCGCTGCGGACCTTGCGCAGCGCTTCGTCGACCGCCGCCCGGTCAGTGACGTCGACCTCGCATGCGAGCGCGGGTGCGTCGTCCACCTGCAGTTCCTCGGCGGCGCGTTGCGCAGCGTCACCGTCGAGGTCGAGCAGCGCCACTCGATGACCGCGTGCTGCGAGGCGCCGGCTCACTGCCAGGCCCATCCCGGACGCCGCTCCCGTGACTACGGCCACTCGACCCATGAGCCCCCCTTCGGAACGCACGCTCCCTGCGAGTATTGACCATTGTCGAGAACGAGTGCAAGACTGTTCTCGAAAAACGAGAACGTCATTGCCATTCCGCTCGGGGGGGTGTGCATGCGGATCGGGCTGATGATCGGCCCCGAGAAGGGCCGGTACCCGAAGAAGGTGGAGCGCCTCATCGCCGATGCGGAAGCCGCCGAGCAGGCGGGGTTCCATTCGATCTGGGTGCCCCAGCTCCCCGGGGACTTCGATGCCCTGACGGCCATCGCCCTCATGGGCCGGGCGACCGACCGCGTCGAGCTCGGGACCGCGGTCCTGCCGATCCAGACCCGGCACCCGGTGGCGATGGCGCAACAGGCGCTGTCGAACCAGGCGATCTGCGAAGGGCGGTTCACCCTGGGCCTCGGGCCCTCCCACCACTGGATCGTCGAGGACATGCTCGGCCTGCCCTACGACAAGCCCGCCCGTCAGGTGCGGGACTACCTCGAGGTGCTGAACGCGGCCTTCGCCGGACCGGGCCCGGTCGACGTCGAGAACGACAGCCACCGCGTGCACAACCCGCTCGACGTCACGGACATCGTCCCGACGCCCGTGCTCCTGGCGGCACTGGCACCCGTCATGCTTCGCACCGCCGGCGAGCACGCCTCGGGGACGATCCTCTGGATGGCGGACGAGCGCGCGATCGGCGAGCACGTGCGCCCGCGGATCAGCAAGGCGGCGGCCGATGCCGGGCGTCCGGACCCGCGGATCGTGGCCGGCGTCCCGGTCGCGCTGTGCCGCGACGACGAGGTCGACGCTGCGCGCGCCTGGGCCAACCAGGTGCTGGGGCACGCGGAGTACTCGCCGAACTACCAGCGGCTGCTCGAGCACGGCGACGCCACCGACGTCGGCGACGTGCTCGCCGCCGGGGACGAGACCGCGGTCGCCGAAAGGCTCCGCAGCTTCCGCGACGCGGGCGCCACCGACCTGGCCGTCCGCGTCCTCCCGCTCGGCGGGGACCGTGCCGCGCGCATCGAGTCACGCGAGCGCGTCATGCGCTTCCTCGCGTCGCTCTGCCCCGAGCTCTGAACGTGCCGTGACGGACGCGTCGCCCGGCCCGCTCGCCGGCATCAGGATCCTCGAAGTCGGGCACATCCTGGCGGGACCCTTCGCGGGCATGCTGCTGGCCGACCTCGGCGCCGACGTCATCAAGATCGAGCCGATCGACGGCGACCTCTCCCGCCAGGTGGGATCGGACTACGTCGGCGAGCACAACGTGTACTTCGCGAGCCTGAACCGCAACAAGCGCAGTGTGCACATCGACCTCACGACCGAGGAGGGCCGGGCCGAGCTCGGCACGCTCGCAGAGACGGCCGACGCGCTGCTCGTGAACCTCCGTCCGTCGACGATCCGGAAGCTCGGTCTCGACTACGAGTCGCTGCGCCGATTCAACCCTTGCATCGTGTGTGTCGCCATCACCGGGTACGGCCTCGAGGGCCCGGCCGCCGAGTGGCCCGCCTTCGACTACGTCATCCAGGCCGGTGTCGGGGTCGCCGGCTTGACCGGTGAGCCCGACGGGCCCCCCACGCTCCCCGGGTACTCCGCCGTCGACAACTCGTCGGCGATCATGGCCGCGCTGGCGCTCGTCGCCAAGGTGCACGAGGGCAAGGGCGGGCAGGTCGACGTCTCGCTCTTCGACGTCATGCTCTCCCAGCTCAACTACAAGGCGGCGGCGTACCTGAACGGCGGGGGCATCCCCGGGCGCCAGACGCTCAGCGCGCACAACTTCTATGTGCCCGCCCAGCTGTTCGAGACTGCGTCCGGCTACCTCGCGCTGTTCGTGACGCATGACGAGTTCTGGCGGCGGTTGTGCGTGGAGATCGGTCGCCCGGAGTGGGCGGACGATCCGCGCTTCGCCACCATGCACGCGCGCTTCGACAACCGAGCGGTGCTGCTCGACGCGCTCGGCGCGCGGCTCAGGGAAGCTCCGGCAGCAGAGTGGGCCGACCGCCTCCGCCCGCTCGGGATCGCAGTCGGAGCCGTTGTCGACCTGGGTGACGCGCTCGACGGCGAGCTCGTACGTGCGCGCGGGATGGTCACCTCGGTCGAGACCGAAGGCGGACCATTGCGCTT
Source organism: Acidimicrobiia bacterium (assembly GCA_036498645.1). GTDB lineage: Bacteria > Actinomycetota > Acidimicrobiia > IMCC26256 > JACDBD01 > JALZAA01. The sequence goes on from DASYFC010000144.1 coordinate 7,235, forward strand.
GGTGGCGAGCCCCATCCGGTTCGACGGCGGCAGCGCGCAGTACCGTCCACCCCCGCGCTTGCACGAGCACACGGGAAGGCTCGTGGAGCGGCCCGACGACGAGCCGGATCAGGCGTCGTAGTCGACGACGATCTCTTCGCTCGTGGGGAGCGACTGACACGTCAGGACCCAGCCGTCGTCCACCTCGTCGGCCGCCAACGCGTTGTTCACGCGCATGGTCACCGAGCCCTTGTCGAGATGGGCCATGCACGTGGCGCAGCTCCCCGCCTCGCACGAGAAGGGCGGGCTGAGGCCGCCGCGGCGTGCGGCCTCGAGGATCGTGTCCCCGGCCTGGTACGGGAACGTGTGCTTCCGGCGGTCGATGCGGACCACGAGTGATTCGGTGACGCTCGCTTGCTCCGCCACGGGATCGGGGGCGGGCACGACGAAACGCTCGACGAAGCGTTGCTCCGGGCCGACACCGAGCGTCGACAGCCCGGCGTCGACGATGTCCATGTAGGGGCCGGGCCCGCAGATGTAGAAGTCGGCGTGCACGCTGCCGACGAGCGCCGCGCAACCGGCTGCGTCGAGGAAGCCGCGCTCCGAATCGTGATGGTGGTGGACGGTCAACCGGCCGCAGGACTCTGCGCGCAGGCGCTCGAGCTCGTCGGCGAAGATGACGCCGTCCGAGTCGCGGTTGGCGTACACCAGCGCGATCGGCCGTTCCGTGGTCGCCAGCGCGCTCTTGACGATCGAGATGACGGGCGTGATGCCGCTGCCGCCGGCGAACGCCACGATCGGCACGTCTGTCGTACGCAGCACGAAGAGCCCGGCCGGGCGCATCACGTCGATGGTCTCGCCCGGCTCGAGCGCGTCGTTCATCCAGTTCGACATCCGCCCGCCGGGCACGCGCTTGACCGCCGTGGTGAAGCGCTCGCCGACCTCGGGCGAGCTCGACATCGAATAGCAGCGGGCGACCGTCTCGTCGTCGATGGTGGCTCGGAACGTGCAGTACTGCCCGGCGGCGTAGGCGAACGTCGACTCGAGGTCTGGAGGGATGTCCAGCACGAAGGACCTGGTGTCGGCCGTCTCGTCGACGACGTCCACCACGGTCAAGGAGTGGAACTCGTGGTCGGGCAGCATCGGCGGTTCCCTCGGCGACGGGCGCGGTCTATGATAACCCCGCTCTCGAATTCTGTTAACCTCGTTTTCGCCGAGCGCATGGGGGGAGAGCCAGGGGTGCGGAGCCAGGTCGCGTGGCCGACCGTCCCCGCCATGGTCCGGGGCGCCGCGGATCGCTTCGGACACGCCGAGGCCGTGGTGGACGGCACCCGGCGCGTCGACTTCGCCGCGCTCTCGGCGATTGTCACCGAGGCCGCGCGCGCGCTCCTCGCGTCGGGGATCCGGCGTGGCGATCGGGTCGCCGTCTGGGCGCCGAACTCGCTCGAGTGGATCGTCGCCGCGCTCGGCGTGACGACGGCGGGCGGGGTGCTCGTTCCCGTCAACACCCGCTTCCGCGGCCCCGAAGCGGCCTATGTCCTCGGCCGCAGTCGGGCGCGCGCCCTGTTCACCGTGCGCGGGTTCCTGGACACCGACTACCCGGCGCTCCTCGCCGCCGCCGGCGTCCCCCTCCCCGCGCTCGAGCGCACGATCCTCCTGTCGGGTGATACGGACGGAACCACTGTCGACTGGGACGAGTTCCTTGGCACCGGTCGTGCCGTGCGTGACGCGGACGTCGACGACCGCATCGAGTCCATCGGCCCCGACGATCCCAGCGACGTCGTGTTCACGTCGGGGACGACGGGGGAGCCGAAGGGCGTGGTGATGACGCACGGCCAGACCCTGCGCGCCTACCTCGACTGGTGCGACTGGGCCGACCTCCGCCCGGGGGACCGCTACCTGATCGCGAACCCGTTCTTCCACATCTTCGGCTACAAGGCCGGTTGCCTGGCGTCGCTCATGCGCGGCGCCACCATCGTCCCGCTCGCCGTGTTCGACCCGGGCGTCGCGCTGGAGCTCGTCGAGCGCGAACGGATCTCGGTGCTGCCGGGACCGCCGACCATCTACCAGTCACTGCTCGACCACGGTGACCGCAACCGTCGCGACATCTCCAGCTTGCGCCTCGCGGTGACGGGCGCGGCCGACATCCCCGTCGAGCTCATCAAACGCGTTCGGGAGGAGCTGCCGTTCGAGCGCATCCTCACCGGGTACGGGCTCACCGAGGCCGGCACGGTCACCGGCAGCAAGCCCGACGACGACTTCGAGCACATTGCGGCCACGGTCGGCGTCCCCTGGCCGGGCTTCGAGGTACGGACCGTCGACGGCACCGGTGGCACCACCGCTCCGGGTGAGCCGGGTGAAGTCGTCGTCCGCGGCGAAACCGTGATGCGGAAGTACCTCGAAGACCCGGAGTCGACGGCGGACGCGATCGACGCCGACGGCTGGCTTCACACCGGCGACCTCGGCACCATCGACGCCGACGGATATCTGCGTATCGTCGGTCGTATCAAGGACATGTTCATCGTGGGCGGGTTCAACGCCTACCCGGCAGAGATCGAGAACCTGCTGCTCCGCCACCCGCGGGTGACGCAGGCCGCCGTGATCGGCGTGCCCGACGACCGCCTCGGCGAGGTCGGCATGGCCTTCGTCGTGCTCGACTCCGGCGCGTCGCTCGAGCCGGCCGAGCTCATGGAGTGGGCGCACGGCGAGATGGCCAACTTCAAGGTGCCGCGGTTCGTGGAGTTCGTCGAAGCCCTCCCCGTGAACGCTACGGGGAAGGTCGTCAAGGACGAGCTCCGGGCCCGAGCGGTGCCGTCGTGACGACCGACGAGCGGAGGACCTGATGGCGCGGACGCCGGTGGCCGAACGCATCTTCACGTGGCCGGCCGAGGAGCCGCAGCTGATCGGGAGCCGGTGCACAGCCTGCGGGATCGTGACCTTTCCGGCGCAGGAGTCGTGCCCGCGCTGCGCGGCCACCGGGATGGCCGACCAGCTGCTCGCGCGGCGGGGCCGGCTCTGGGCGTGGACGACGCAGCACTTCCCGCCGCCTTCACCGCCGTACGCGGGGCCGACGGGCGACGCGTTCGAGCCCTACGGCGTCGGGTACGTGGAGCTCCCCGGTGAGGTGAAGGTGGAGACGCGGCTCACCGAGGCCGATCCCGACGCGCTCACGGCGGGCATGGAGATGGAGCTCGTGTTGGTGCCGTTCCGTACCGACGACGAGGGCAACGAGGTCATGACGTTCGCGTTCCGGCCGGTCGGCTGATGGACGTCGCCATCGTCGGCGTGGGCCTGCATCCGTTCGGCCGCTTCGCCGGCGTGTCCGGCATCGAGATGGGCGCGGTCGCGATCCGGCGGGCGCTGGCAGATGCCGGTGTGGAGTGGCGCGACGTCCAATTCGCCTTCGGCGGGAGCTATGAGGTCGACAACCCCGATGCGGTCGTCGCGCTCATGGGCCTCACCGGGATCCCCTTCACCGACGTCTACAACGGATGCGCGACCGCCGCCAGCGCGTTGACGCTCGCCGCGAACACCATCCGTCTCGGCGAGCACGACCTCGGCATCGCGGTCGGGATGGACAAGCACCTGCCCGGGGCGTTCAGTGCCGATCCGCAGCAATACGCCTGTCCTTCGTGGTACGGAGAGCTCGGTCACTTCGTCACGACGAAGTTCTTCGGGATGAAGATCAACAAGTACATGCACGACCACGGGATCTCACAGTCGACCCTGGCCAAGGTGGCGGCGAAGAACTACCGCAACGGCGCGCGGAACCCGAACGCCTTCCGGCGCAAGGCGCTCTCCGAGGAAGAGATCCTCGGATCGCCGGTGCTCAACTACCCGCTCACGCAGTACATGTTCTGCAGTCCCGACGAAGGCGCGGCCGCTGTCGTGCTGTGCCGCGCGGAGGACGCGCGCCGCTACACGGACACGCCGGTCTACCTGCGCGCCTCGACCGTGAGAACGCGGCGACTCGGCGCGTTCGAGGTACACAGCCCGTGGCTCCCGATCGAGGAGACGGTCGGGCCCACGGTCGACGCGTCGCGTGCCGCCTTCGAGGCGGCCGGGATCGGCCCGGACGAGGTTGACGTCATCCAGCTGCAGGACACCGACGCCGGCGCCGAGGTCATCCATCTCGCCGAGAACGGATTCTGCGCCGACGGCGAACAGGAGGCTCTCGTGGCCGACGGCACACTTGAGATCGACGGGTCGCGGCCCGTGAACACGGATGGCGGTCTCATCGCGAACGGTGAACCGATCGGCGCGTCGGGGTTGCGTCAGGTCCACGAGGTCGTCCGGCAGCTCCGCGGCCAGGCCGACGACCGGCAGGTACCGGGGGCTCCGAGGGTGGGATACACACAGCTCTACGGCGCGCCGGGGACGGCGGGCGTCTCCATCCTCTCGGTCTGACCCGTGGACACCCGGGACACCGCCGAGCAGGCCGAGCTTCGGCGTTCCGCCCGCCGGCTCGCGCGCGAGCTCGGTCCCTCGACGGTGGCCGGGCTCGACGACACGACACGGGCCAAGCGGCTCGTCGCGGCTGTACACGACGCGGGCTGGCTCGAATTGCGGAACGACGCCGGGGACGGACGGCCGCTCGCGAGCGGCGTCGAGTCGACGATCGTGGCCGACGCCCTCGCCGGAGACGCGGCAGACGTCGCGTTCTCGGGGCCGCTGCTCGCTGCCGATCTCGCCCGCCGCGCCGGCGTGCCCGAAGCGGTCGGCTCGGTCGTCGCGTTCACGCCCGCTCTCGTCGAGGCTGCCGTGGTCGACGGGGACGTCACGAGCTCGCCGCTCTACGCCGTCGACTGCGGCGGTGAGCAACTCGGTCCGGTCTTGGCACTCCTGCCGGACGGCGACGGCTACCGCCTCGCGCGCGTGCGGAACGGCGGTGCGGTCGACGGCGCGGGCGGCGGCGCCGACCTCACCCGCCGCGTCTACACGATCGGACCCGACGCCGCCGTGCTGCCCGTTGCAGGGCAAGACCGGCTCCTGACGCGCGACGACCTCGCCGCCTGGACCGCCCTCGGACTGGCACTCACGAGCGCCGACCTCGTGGGGCTCATGCGGGGCGTGCTCGATCTCACGGTCGCATACGCCGCGGAGCGCCAGCAGTTCGGCGTGCCCGTCGGATCCTTCCAGGCGGTGCAGCACCTGCTCGCCGACGGGCTGTGCCTGATGGAGGGATCGCTGAGCGTCGCCCTCCATGCCGCCTGGGCTGTCGACGACCTCGATCCCGAGGAGGCACGGGCCGCGGGCCGGGTTGCCAAGGCGTATTGCGCGCGCGCCGCGCGCATCGTCTGCGAGACGGCCATCCAGGTGCACGGCGGGATCGGCAACACGTGGGAGTGCATGGCGCACGTGTACCTGCGCCGCGCCTTGCTCTCGTCACAGTGGTTCGGTAACGACGGCGAACAGCTCCGTCACCTGGAGCGCGGGCGTCTGGGAGCGGCCGATGGACTTTCGTGACTCGCCGGCCGAGGCCGAGTTCCGGGACCGTTTGCGCGTCTGGCTGGCCGACAACAACCCCGGCTTGCCGACCTCGTCGACCGACGACGCGTACTGGGCGCGCCAAGCCGAGTGGCACTCGGCGCTCTACGACGCGGGCTTCTTCGGGCTGAGCTGGCCCGCCCGCTACGGCGGCCATGACCTGCCGACGGTCTTCGACGTGATCGTCGACGACGAGCTCGCGGCGGCCGGCGCGCCGCCGCGCCCGAGTCTCGGATACCTCGTCCAGGGGATCACGACGCACGGCAGTGACACGATCAAGGACCGGTTCCTGCCCGGCCTGATCAGCGGACGCGACCGCTGGTGCCAGGGCTTCAGCGAGCCCGACGCCGGGTCCGACCTCGCGTCGCTGCGCACCACCGCGATCCGCGAGCGCGACCAGTACGTGATCGACGGCCACAAGGTCTGGACCAGCTACTCGGACGTCGCCGACTGGTGCTTCCTGCTCGCCCGCACGGAACCTGACGTCGCGAAGCACAAGGGTCTCTCGGCGTTCGCGGTGCCGATGGACCAGCCCGGGATCGAGCAACGCCCGCTGCGGATGATCAACGGCATCACGTCCGAGTTCGGGCAGGTCACCTTCGGTGGTGCCCGCGTCCCGGCCGAGAACATGATCGGAGAGCCGGGGGAGGGATGGCGCGTCGCGATGACGATCGTCAGCCACGAACGGGAGCCCGGCGAACTGGGGTACGTCGCCCGCTACGCAAAAACCGTGAAGGAGCTCGAGCATGCCGTGCGCGCCGATCCCGACGCCTTCCGGAGCGACCAGCGGGAAGGTGTTGCGTGGGCGTATGTCCAGACCGAGATGTTGCGACTGCACGTGTGCCGCCGGCTCTCCGAGCGCTTGGACGGGATCGACCACGGCCCCGGCGGCTCGGTCGACAAGCTGCTCATGACGTGGGTCGAGCAGGCGGTGGGGGCGGCGGCGCTCGAGGTGTCGGGATCGAGTGCTGCGGTCGACCCAGACGACGTTGCGCTCAAGGTCTACCTGTACAGCCGGGCCCAGAGCGTGATGGGCGGCACGTCGCAGATCCAGAAGAACATCATCGCAACGCGGATCCTCGGCCTGCCGACGGGCTGAGCAGACCCAAGACGACGAACAAGGAGCTCCGATGGACTACGACCTTCCCGGGGTGATCCGCGTCGACGCCGACGGCCCGGTTCGGATCGTTCGGCTCATGCGCCCGGAGCAGCTCAACGCCGTGAACGACGAGCTGCACTTCGCTCTCACTCGTATCTTCCCGCAGCTGAGCGCGGACCGCGACGCCCGCGTTGCCGTCATCACCGGTGAAGGGCGCGCGTTCTCGGCCGGCGGTGACTTCGACCTGCTCGATCGGATGGCCCGCGACCGCGCGCTGCGACAGGACGTCATCGCCGAGGGTCGCGAGCTCGTGCTCAACATGATCCGGTGCCGGATCCCGGTGGTGGCCGCGGTGAACGGCCCGGCTGTGGGCCTCGCGTGCAGCGTGATCGCGCTCTCGGACGTCGTCTACATCGCGGAGTCGGCGTACCTGTCCGACCCGCACGTGACGGTGGGCCTCGTGGCGGCCGACGGTGGTCCGCTGACGTGGCCGTTGCACACGAGCCTGCTCCTGGCAAAGGAGTACGCGTTCACCGGAGACCGCATTCCCGCCGCGCGCGCCGCCGAGATCGGCTTGGCCAATCACGTCTGCCCGGACGGCGAGGTCCTGCCCGCGGCGCTGTCCGCCGCGCACAAGATCGCGGCGCTGCCGCGCCAGGCCGTGGAGGCAACGAAGCGGGCGCTGAACCTGCACGCCGAGCGCGCCGTCCTCGCGACCATCGACTTCGCCATGGCATCCGAGACCGAGTCCTTCGACACGAAGGAGCTCCGAGCGAACATCGATCGCTTCCTCGACCGGTAGAGGTCGGGTCAGCCTTGGATGGGCGACGGATCGGCGAAGGCGAGCAGCGCGGCGCGGTCTTCGGGAAGGACGAAGCCGGCCTTGATCGCCGCGTCGGCGGCTCGGTCGAATTGCTTCTTGTAGACGGCTCGTGACGGGTAGAGCTGGGCGAGCCGCTCGGCGGGGATCGGATTCGTCGAGCCGAGGAGCAGGCAGATCGTCGACGGGTTCGGTCCGGGCGCGCCCGACAGCGCGGCGACGGGCACGTCGACGGGTGGCGTGCGGATGCCGCCGAGCGCGATGCCGTCGGCGTTGCGTTGGATCTGGGGTGGCGGGCCCGATGTCACGTCGATGCGGGGCGCCTCTGGTGGCGCCTTGCCCGTTTCGACCCATGTCGTGAGCGCGCGGAGCCCGGCCTTGGCGACGACATGCAGCGGCCCGTTGTTGATCGGAACCGCGCACTGGATGTACTGGGCGGTGGACCCCAGGAGATGCGCGTCGGCGTGGGCGGTGCCGGGGACCTCCCAGAGCCGGAACCGATCGCTGTCGGGTTGGCGCGCCGCGAACGAGTTGAGCACGCTCGTCAGGTCGGTCTCGGTTTGGAGATCGAGCACGGGAGCGTGCTGGTCGGTGCGGAAGGTCGTCGGCGTCCCGCCGATCGCGTTCGCGATCCCGGCGGCCTCTCCGGGACCGACAAGCGGCAGCCCACCTCCGCCCCGGCTGTGCACGAAGAAGCCGTCGAACGCATCTGTGAGCGGCTGCACGCCGTTGTAATAGGTGACGAGCGCGAATGCGGATTGCGATTCGCCCGCGGCGATGACTCGCTTCGGCCGCAACCTGCCCATGCCGGCGCCCGCGCGCACGGCGCGGGCGACCTGCGTGTAGATGTCGAACGCGAATCCGTCTCCGGGCTGCTTGAGCGATCCGTAGCGCGCGGGATCGATCGCCTTGAGGCCCTGTCCGGCAGCTTCGGAGCCCGGGACGTCGACCCGCACCAGCACCGGCCCGCCCTCCACGCCGATCCGCTGCGTGGAAACGCCGACCCAGGCATCGCCGCGCCGCAGCATCTCTTCGTGGGTGGTCGACCATTCGGGGTCGGCATCGACGCCGCCGCTCACGTTCAGCCACTCGACGACGACCCTCCCGCTGAAACGCGCCGGATCACTCGGGCGCCGCACGAGGACGCGTGTCCGGTACGGGGCAGTGCCGTCCGGCGCGAACGACCAACGACCGTCCTCGGCGAGCGGGCTCGACGCCGTGTACGACGTCGCGGTCCCCGATGCCGCGTACTCGTGCTCCACGTAGCCGGCCGGTTTGAGGTTCACGGGGATCGGGTCGCCGAGGAAGACGCCGTTGCCGCCGGAAATGCCCGAGAAGGCGGCGGACGGTCCGGCCGGGCGCGGGCGCGCGTTCTCGCGGGCCCTCGCGGAAGCGTTCGAGCCACCGACCACCGCCATCACCAGGGTGACGGCCCCGGCCACGGCGAGCGCAGCCGACCTACGCAACGGATGTGAACTCCAGGTGGAGCACGCGCAGCCCGCGGAGGATGAAGGTCGGCACGTACTCGTAGCGCCGGGCACCCGAGGGGCCGTGCGCGGACTCGGAGATCGTGATGTCCGCGATGCGGTCAAGGAGGCGCTCGATGCTCACACGGGCCTCGGCGCGGGCCAGCGGTGCGCCGGGGCAGGTGTGGATCCCGTGCCCGAAGGCGAGATGCTGGCGTGCATTCGCGCGTCCGACGTCGAGCTCGGCGGGATCGACGAAGAGTCGCGGGTCGCGGTTGGCGGCGCCGTTGAGCACCATGACGGTCGTGCCGGCGGGGATGTCGACGCCGGCGACTGCGGTCGGGACGCGCGAGAGCCGGAAGTCGCCCTTGACCGGGCTCTCGATCCGCAGCGTCTCCTCGATGAAGTTGGGGATCTGGTCGCGCTCGTCCCGGAGCAGGCGCTGGAGGCCGGGGTCGTCACCGATCATCTGCAGCGCGGCACCCAAGAGGCGGACAGTCGTCTCCTGTCCGGCTGCGAACAGGTTGGCTGCGATCCGGACGACGTCGGCCACCTCCGGCGTCGACCCGTCCGGGAAGGTCGCGGTGGCGAGTCCGGTGAGCACGTCGTCGCGGGGTTCGCGCCGGCGGTCCTCGATGTAGGTCGTGAAGCTCTGGTAGAGGAACTCCAGCGGGTTGCGCGTCATCGCCGACGTGTCCGTGCTCCCGACGGCACTGTCCGCGCGCCGGCCGCCTTGGAGCGCTTCACGGAATCTCTCGTGGTCGGACTCGGGGACGCCGAGGAGATCGGCGATGACGTACAGGGTGAACGGCGCCGCGAACTCGGTGATGAACTCGCACTCGCCTCGAGCGACGAACTCGTCGATCTGCCGATCGGCGAGCCGCCACATGAACGCCTCGTTCTCCTTGAGGCGCTTGGGCGTGATCAGTCGCATGAGCAGCGCGCGGTGGTCCGTGTGCTTCGGCGGATCGAATGTCGGGAGCTGGTCGCTCATCGGCAGGTCGTCTCTATGCCGCTCGATCTCAGCGCTGACGTCGTCACCCTCGAGCGCGACCGGGAACCCGGGAAACGGTCCGCTCACCGAGTTGCACGACGAGAAGCTGGCGGTGTCGTGGTACACCGCGATCGCTTCCTCGTAGCCCGTCACCATCATCACGCCGCGCTGCTGCTCCCGCTGCACGGGGCAGCGCTCGCGAAGGTGGTCGAAGTAGGGGTACGGGTCGGCGACCAGGGACTCGTCGGTGAAGAAGTCGATCGCGTCGAAATCGCTCACCGTGCCGCTCCGGCCGCGTCGCCTGCTTGGTCGACCGGCGTGAACTCGAGGTGCAGGCTGCTGAGGCCGCGCAGGATGTACGTCGGCTCGTAGTCGAACCGACGCGCCGTGGTGGGTCCGTGCTCGGCCTCGGAGATGCGGATGTCGGCCATGCGGTCGAAGATCCGCTCCAGGCTGATGCGGGTCTCCGCCCGGGCGAGCGGCGCGCCCGGACACGTGTGGATGCCGTGGCCGAACGCGATGTGCTGACGGGCGTTCTCGCGGTCGACCTGGAACTCGTGCGGGCACTCGAAACGGCGTGGGTCGCGGTTGGCGGCGCCGTTGAGCATCATCACCGTGGTGCCGGCGGTGACGTCGACGCCGGCCAGAGTCGTCGTGTGGCGGGCCATGCGGAAGTCGCTCTTCACGGGGCTCTCCGTGCGCAGCACCTCCTCGACGAAGTTCGGGATGCGGTCACGCTCGTCGCGGAGGTAGCCCTGGAGGTCGGGATCCTCTGCGATCACCTGGAGCGCGGAGGAGAGCAGGCGTGCAGTGGTCTCCTGGCCGGCCGCGAACAGGAAGGTGGCGATCCGCACCACGTCCAGGACGTCGGGAATCGTTCCGTCGGGGAAGGTCGCGTTGGCGAGCCCGGAGAGCACGTCGTCGCGTGGCGTGCGTCGCCGATCCTCGACGTAGGAGGAGAACCACGCGTCGAGGAACTCCAACGGGTTCGATGACGACCACTCGTCGTCGGTCGTTGCGATGTCTCCGGGACGCTGGGCACCCAACCGGTCGCGGAACAGCTCGTGGTCCTCTTCCGGCACACCGAGCAGGTCGGCGACGACCAGCAGGGCGAACGGCTGCGCGTACTCCTTGATGAACTCGCACCGGCCCGTCGGGAGGAACTCGTCGAGCTGACGGTCGGCGAGCGCCCACATGAATGCCTCGTTCTCCTTGAGGCGTTTCGGCGTGATGAGCCGCATCAGCAGGGCACGGTGGTCGGTGTGCGCCGGGGGATCGAAGGTCACGAGGTGCTCGTGCATCGGCAGTTGGTCTCGGTACTGCTCGATGAGCGCGCCGATGTCGTCACCGTCGGCCGTCACGGGAAGCCCCGGGAAGGGACCGGTCACCGTGTTGCACGACGAGTACGTCGCGGTGTCGTTGTACACGGCGACCGCCTCGTCGAGACCGGTCACCGCCACCACGCCGTGGTGCGGCTCGCGCACCACCGGGCCCGCCTCGCGCAGATGCTCGAGGTACGGGTACGGGTCGGCGACGAGGGACTCGTCGGTGAAGAAGTCGACGCCGTCGAAGTCGCTCACGACTCAGCTCCCGTCCCCCGTACGCGCGCCGCGGCGACGCCGACGTGGTGATTACTCCATTAGCATCGTAGGAGAGCGGCGTTTCCGCCGCAATCCGCCACGCCATCGGACGGAGGACGACGGTGCGACCGCTGCCCCTGGTGCTGCCCGAGAACGAGGCGTTCTGGACCGGTGGGCGGGAGGGGCGGCTCTGCATGAAGCGCTGCCCGGCGTGCGCGCGCCTCTGGCACCCGTCGCAGACCGTGTGCGCGACGTGCCACCACCGGGAGCTCGAGCCCGCCGCGGTGTCGGGACGCGGCACCGTCGTCGGGTTCACGATCAACCACCAGAAGTGGCTCCCCGACCCGGCGCCGCCGTACGTCGTCGCCATCGTCGCGCTCGAGGACGACCCGCGCGTGCGCCTCACGACCAACATCGTCGACGCGGAGCCCGACGACCTGTACGTCGGCCTCCGCGTACGAGTTCGGTTCGAGCAGCACGACGACGTGTGGCTGCCGATGTTCGCGCCGGCGTCCGACGATGATGACGTTGCGCACGCGGCAGATGCGGAGACGCCGCTGCCCGAGATCGCCGTGCGTCCGATGCCGAGAGGCGACCGGTTCGAGGACCGGGTCGCGATCACGGGCGTCGGGATGTCGGAGATCGGCAGGCGGTTGATGCGCCCCTCGCTCACCCTCACCGTGGACGCCTGCCTCGGCGCGATCACCGACGCCGGGCTCACAGTGTCCGACATCGACGGGCTCACGACCTGGCCGGGCGCCGCGCGCGGCGCCACCGGCATCTCGGAGGGCGGGATCGCGCCCGTGGCGAACGCGCTGGGCATCCGACCGACGTGGCACAACGCCGGGATGGAGACACCGGGTCACAGCGGCGCGGTCGTCGCCGCGATGCTGGCTGTCGCGTCCGGTCTGTGCCGGCACGTCCTGTGCTACCGCACGGTCTGGGAATCGACGGCAACCGCCCTGATGCGGTCGGGGCGCCTCGCGCCGCCGGCGCAGGGACGTGTCGACGGTGACTTCCAGTGGCTCGTGCCGTTCGGTGCCGCGTCCGCGGCCAATTGGATCGCGATGTACGCGTCGCAGTACTTCCATCGCTTCGGCGCCGATCGCGAGACGCTCGGGCGGATCGTGCTCAACGCGCGATCGAACGCGGCGCGGAACCCGGCGGCGATCTACCGCGACCCGCTGACGATGGACGACTACCTCGAAGCGCGGATGATCAGCACACCATTCGGCCTCTACGACTGCGACGTCCCGTGCGACGGCGCGATCGCCCTCGTGGTGTCGGACGTCGATGCCGCCGCCGACGCGGCCAACCCGAGCATCGGGGTCGAGGCCGTCGGGACCCAGGTGACGGAGCGGGTGTCCTGGGACCAGGGGACCGTCACGCACGAGCCGATGGTGTTCGGTCCGGCCGCGCACCTCTGGAGCCGCACCGATCTGACGCCGGCCGACGTCGACGTCGCCGAGATCTACGACGGGTTCAGCTTCAACTGCGTCTCCTGGTTGGAGGCACTGGGCTTCTGCGGCGTCGGCGAAGCGCCGGCGTTCCTCGCCGGCGGCACCGAGATCGCGCTCGACGGCTCGCTGCCGTTGAACACCCACGGCGGCCAGCTCTCCGCCGGTCGCACCCAGGGCTTCGGCTTCCTGCACGAGGCCGTGGTGCAGTTGCGCGGCGCCGGGGGTGCGCGCCAGGTCGACGGGGCCGAGGTCGCAGTCGTGACAACGGGCGGGGGAGTCCCCGGCGGCGCGATGCTGCTGACCCGCGCGCGCTGACGCTCAGAGCTCGATGAGCGTCGGCACCCTCCGCTCGGCCATCAGTTGTCTGCCGATCCCGACGACCGTGTCGTCGGCCGATCCGAACAGGCCTTCCAGGGCGAGCGCGCGCTCGAGGAACCGATGGAACGGGTGGTCGGTGGTGAAACCGACTCCCGCCAGCACCTGCTGGCAATGCGTCGCGACGATCCGCGCCGTGCGACCGGCCGATGCCTTGGCGAGGGCGGCGGTCGTGGCGACCGGCTCGTCCCACGCCGCGGTCAGCGTGGCCTCGAGCGCCTCGACCGCCACGAGCGCTTCGGCCAGCCGGTGCCGGACGGCTTGGAACCGGGCGATCGGCCGGCCGAACTGCATCCGCTCCACGGCGTGTGTCCGCGCCAGCGCCAGCATGGTCCGGCAGGCTCCGGCCAGTTGGTAGGAAACGGCGCGCCGACCGGCGGCGACGGTCGCGTCCCAGGCCTCGGTCTCGAGCTCGGCGACGTCGGTTGACGCTTGGTCGACGTGGACGACGTGCAGCCCGGCGCCCGGGTCGATGCCGTGAACAGGGGTGACCTCCACCGCTGAGATGGGGACGATGACGCGCCGGAGCGCCGCGCCGTCGCGACAGACGACTACCAGGTCGGTCGCGCTGCCGACGCGTGCCGAGCTCAACCCGTTGGCGTGTGCTGTGCCCTCGTCGAGCCGGCCGGGATGGTCCCACGACGCGAACGGCGGGAGGAGGGCGGCGAGATCGGGACGGGGCTCCAGGCCGAGCGCCGTCACGATCACGTCGTCCAGAACGGTCGCGGTGGCGTTGGCGGCACCGAGCTCCGTGAAGACGACGGCGACCGCGTCGCGCGTCTCGGCCTGTAGCATCTCCGGCCAGCCGAGTCGCGCGAGCACGTCGTCTGCGCTTGTAGCGCTCGAGCGTTCGATCGCCTCGCGCACGCTCGCTTCGAGCAGCGCGCGGTCGGCCGCCTCCATCAGTCGTCCACGCCGAGATCGAGGAGCCGACGGGCGATGATGTTGCGCTGCACCTCGACGGTGCCGCCGTAGATCGTCGCGGCACGCGAATACAGGTACTCCGTCCGCCACGCCTCGCCCGCTGCCGTGTCGTCGACCTCCACGACCCCCGGCAGGAGCCGGAGGACCGCGTCGTAGATCGTCTGTTCGGTAGTCGCGACGAGCACCTTGTCGATCGACGTCTCCGCGCCCAGCGTGGCGCCGGCCGCCAGCCGGCGCTGGGTGATGCGCGATCGCGTCCGCACCGCGTGCAAGTCCAAGAACGCGCTACCGACGATCTCGGCATTGCGTTCGGTGTCGGTAACGACCTCGACCGCACGCTCCAGCCGGCGGTACAGATAGGCGATGCGCTGCCAGAAGCACGAC
>DASYFC010000145.1:0-12782 GCA_036498645.1 Acidimicrobiia bacterium
CCGGGAGCAGGGCGTGTCGATCCACGACAAGCACGTCGAGGTGATCGTCCGCCAGATGCTGCGCCGGGTCGCGGTGTCCGAGCCGGGCGACTCGCCGTTCCTGCCCGGCGAGAAGGTCGACGCGCGGCTCTACGCCGACACGAACCGTCGTCTCGTCGAGGAAGGCAAGCAGCCGGCCGAGGGCCGCCCCGAGCTGATGGGGATCACGAAGGCGTCGCTCGCCACGGACTCGTGGCTGTCGGCGGCGTCGTTCCAGGAGACGACCCGCGTCCTCACCGAGGCCGCCATCGAGGGCCGCGAGGACGGGTTGGTCGGGCTCAAGGAGAACGTGATCATCGGCAAGCTCATCCCCGCCGGGACGGGCATGGGGCGGTACCGGGACATCGAGACCGACGCACCCGACTACGAGCCGCTGCCCTTCTACTCGTCCGACGCCGACCTGGCCGACTGGCTGCGCGACACGAGCTCGCCCGCCGGCGACGGCGAGGGCGAGGGCGACGCCGCGGGCGAAGGCGGGGCCGGGGCCGAGGTGCTCGGAGCGTCCTTCGGCGGCGAGAACGAGGGCGAGCAACTCGGGGGCGGCGCAACGGGCGAGTAACATCGCCCTGTTTCGCGCCAAGAAGCGCACTCGAAGCGGAGCATCAGCGTGCCCACGATCCAACAGCTCGTCCGCAAAGGACGCCGGACCAAGTCCGAGCCGGGCAAGTCGCCCGCGCTCAAGGGCTCACCCCAGCGCCGGGGCGTGTGCACGCGCGTCTTCACGCACACCCCGAAGAAGCCGAACTCGGCGCTGCGCAAGGTGGCCCGAGTCCGGCTCACCACCGGGATGGAGGTCACGGCGTACATCCCCGGCGTCGGCCACAACCTCCAGGAGCACTCGATCGTGCTGGTGCGCGGCGGCCGGGTGAGGGACCTGCCGGGCGTGCGGTACAAGATCGTGCGCGGCGCGCTCGACGCCGGCGGCGTCGGCGGTCGCCGCCAGGCCCGCAGCCGTTACGGCGCCAAGCGGGAAGGCTGACCGGTGCCTCGCAAGGGCTCCGCGCCCCGTCGTGACCTCATGCCCGACCCCGTGCACCGATCGGTCGTCGTCACCCAACTCGTGAACAAGCTCCTGCAACGGGGCAAGCGCTCGTTGTCGGAGAAGATCGTGTACGACGCGCTGACCGAGATCGAGCGCAAGACCGGCACCGAGCCGGTCGCGACGGTCAAGCGCGCCGTCGAGAACGTCCGGCCCGTGCTCGAGGTGAAGAGCCGGCGGGTCGGCGGGGCGACGTACCAGGTGCCGGTGGAGGTGCGGCCCCGGCGGGCCACGACCCTCGCCATCCGCTGGATCGTCGGGTACGCCCGTCAACGCCGAGAGAAGACCATGTCCGAGCGGCTGGCCGCCGAGCTGATGGACGCCGGCAACGGGCTCGGCGCCGCGATAAAGCGCAAGGACGACCTGCAGAAGATGGCCGAGAGCAACCGAGCGTTCGCCCACTACCGCTGGTAGCCGCCGGCTACCGGGTGGTGCCGGCACCACACCGCCGCCGGCCCCCACCCACCCACGAGCCCGGCGCCGGCGACCATCGGCGCCAGGCCGAGGGGCCTCCGGCCCCGGGCCGGTTCGGGAACAGAAGTGCGCTCGGCCCACTTCTGACAGGAAAGAAGAAAGAAGAGGAGACAGAGAGAGATGGCAGCGGAACCGAAGGAGATCAGGGGCAAGGGTGGCCCGGTGATCCGGGAGGTTCCCCTCGCGCGCATTCGCAACATCGGGATCATGGCGCACATCGATGCCGGGAAGACGACGACGACCGAGCGGATCCTCTACTACACGGGGCGGACCTACAAGATCGGCGAGGTGCACGAGGGCTCGGCGGTCATGGACTGGATGGCCCAGGAGCAGGAGCGCGGGATCACGATCACGAGCGCGGCCACGACCGCCAAGTGGCGCGACACGTGGATCAACATCCTCGACACGCCCGGGCACGTCGACTTCACCGTCGAGGTGGAGCGGTCGCTGCGCGTCCTCGACGGCGCCGTCGCGGTGTTCGACGCCGTGGCCGGGGTCGAGCCGCAGACCGAGACCGTCTGGCGGCAGGCCGACAAGTACAACGTTCCCCGCATCTGCTTCGTCAACAAGATGGACCGGGTCGGCGCCGACTACTTCCGCACCGTCGACATGATCCGTGACCGGCTCGAGGCCACCGTCGCCCTGACCCAGCTGCCCGTCGGCAGCGAGAACGACTTCCGCGGCGTTGTCGACCTCTTGGCGATGAAGGCGCACGTGTGGGAGGACGGCATGGGCGACCGGTACGAGACGGTCGACATCCCCGAGGAGCTGAAGGCCGACGCCGAGCACTGGCGGCACGAGCTCGTCGACGTGGTCTCGCACCACGACGACACCGTCCTCGAGAAGTACGTCGGGGACGAGGAGATCACCGCCGACGACCTCAAGCGCGGCCTGCGCGCCGCGACCATCGCGGGCGAGGTCGTCCCGGTGCTCTGCGGGAGCGCGTTCAAGAACAAGGCCGTCCAGCCCCTGCTGGACGCCATCATCGACTACCTCCCGAGCCCGCTCGAGGTCCCGCCGGTCAGCGGCCACGACCCGAAGACCGAGGACGTCATGGAGCGGCACCCTGACGACTCCGAGCCGTTCTCCGCGCTCGCGTTCAAGATCATGAGCGACCCGTACGTCGGCAAGCTCACGTACTTCCGCGTGTACTCGGGCAAGCTCGCCGCCGGCGGGCAGGTCATGAACGTCACGAAGAACCGCCGGGAGCGGGTCGGGCGCCTCCTCCAGATGCATGCCAATCACCGGGAGGACAAGCAGGCCGTGTTCGCGGGCGACATTGTCGCCGCCGTCGGCCTGAAGCACACGACTACCGGCGACACACTCAGCGATCCGGGCCACGCGGTGCTGCTCGAGCGCATGGAGTTCCCCGAGCCGGTGATCTCGGTGGCCATCGAGCCCAAGACGAAGGCCGACCAGGACAAGCTCGGCCGGGCCCTCGGCGCGCTCTCGGAAGAGGACCCCACCTTCCAGGTTCGCACCGACGACGACACCGGCCAGACGATCATCTCGGGTATGGGCGAGCTGCACCTCGAGGTCCTCGTCGACCGGATGATGCGCGAGTTCACGGTGTCGGCGAACGTCGGCAAGCCGCAGGTCGCCTACCGCGAGACCATCACCGTGCCGGTCGAGAAGGTCGAGGAGCGCTACGTGCGCCAGACCGGCGGCCGTGGCCAGTACGGCCACGTGATCATCAACCTCGAGCCCACCGGGCCCGGCGGCGGCTACGAGTTCGTCGACAAGGTCACCGGCGGCGACATCCCGCGCGAGTACATCGGCGCCGTCGACGCCGGCATCCAGCAGGCGATGGACGGCGGCGTGATCGCCGGGTATCCGCTCGTCGACATGCGCGCCACCCTCACCGGCGGCTCGTACCACGACGTCGACTCGAGCGAGATGGCGTTCAAGATCGCGGGGTCGATGGCGTTCAAGAAGGCAGCGCGCCAAGCGAAGCCGGTGCTCCTCGAGCCGATCATGGAGGTCGAGGTCGTAACGCCCGAGGACTACATGGGTGACGTGATCGGCGACCTGTCGTCGCGACGGGGCCGGGTCGAAGGGATGGAGCAGCGCGGGAACGCGCAAGTCGTCCGCTCTCAAGTGCCTTTGGCCGAGATGTTCGGCTACGCTACCGATCTCCGCTCGCGCACCCAGGGTCGAGCGACGTACACGATGCAGTTCGACTCGTACCAGCAGGTGCCCGAGTCCATCGCCCAAGAGATCATCGCCCGCATTCGGGGCGAGTAACCACCTGAGCAGAGGAGCCGGGGTAGTCCCATGTCGAAGCAGAAGTTCGAGCGGACGAAGCCGCATCTGAACATTGGGACGATCGGCCACATCGACCACGGGAAGACCACGCTGACGGCGGCGATCACGAAGGTGCTGCACGATCAGGACCCCTCGACGACGTACACGAGCTTCGACGAGATCGACAAGGCGCCCGAAGAGCGCGAGCGGGGCATCACGATCTCGATCGCGCACGTGGAGTACGAGACGCCGAACCGCCACTACGCGCACGTCGACTGTCCCGGGCACGCCGACTACATCAAGAACATGATCACCGGCGCCGCGCAGATGGACGGGGCGATCCTCGTCGTAGCTGCGACGGACGGGCCGATGCCGCAGACGCGGGAGCACGTGCTCCTCGCCCGCCAGGTGGGCGTGCCGTCCATCGTGGTGGCGCTCAACAAGGCCGACATGGTCGACGACGAGGAGATCCTCGAGCTCGTGGAGCTCGAGGTCCGGGAGCTGTTGAACGAGTACGAGTTCCCCGGCGACGACACGCCGATCGTGCGAGTGAGCGCGCTCAAGGCCCTCGAGGGCGACGAGTCGTGGACCCCGAAGATCGTCGAGCTCATGGAGGCGGTCGACACCCACATCCCGGAGCCGACCCGGGACATCGACAAGCCGTTCCTGATGCCGATCGAGGACGTCTTCTCGATCACCGGGCGAGGCACCGTGGTGACGGGGCGGGTCGAGCGCGGAATTGTCTCCGTGAACGACGAAGTCGCCATCGTCGGCATCAAGGACACCACCAAGACCGTGTGCACGGGCGTGGAGATGTTCCGCAAGCTCCTCGACGAGGGCCGAGCGGGCGACAACATCGGCGCGTTGCTCCGCGGCACCAAGAAGGAGGACGTCGAGCGGGGACAGGTGCTGGCAAAGCCCAACAGCATCACGCCGCACACGAACTTCCAGGCCCAGGTGTACGTCCTCAACAAGGACGAAGGCGGTCGTCATACGCCGTTCTTCGCCAACTACCGGCCGCAGTTCTACTTCCGTACGACGGACATCACCGGATCGATCACTCTTCCCGACGGGGTCGAGATGGTCATGCCGGGGGACAACATCGAGATGACCGTCGAGCTCATCGCTCCGATCGCGATGGAAGACGGGCTGCGCTTCGCCATCCGCGAGGGCGGCCGCACCGTCGGCGCCGGCCGCGTGACGAAGATCAACAAGTAGTCGACGAGCGGGACGGACGGGACGCGGCGTGGCAGACGCACGAGGACAGAAGATCCGGATCCGGCTCAAGGCCTACGACCACGAGGTCATCGACCAGTCGACGAAGAAGATCGTCGAGACGGTCGTGCGCACCCAGGCCAAGGTCCACGGGCCCGTGCCGCTCCCGACCGAGATCCGCCGCTTCACCGTGATCCGGTCGCCGCACGTCGACAAGGACTCCCGCGAGCACTTCGAGATGCGGATCCACAAGCGCCTCATCGACATCGTGGAGCCGACATCGAAGACCGTCGAGTCGCTCCAGCGCCTGGACCTCCCCGCCGGCGTCGACATCGAGATCAAGATCCAACAGGTCTGACGCCGGGTTCCGCGCCCGACTTCGACGGAATCCCTTCTAGCCGGTACTATTTCTGGGCTTTCGCCGTGTGGGCGGGGTGGACCCGGCGGCGATGCTCGACCGGAAATCTTCGCCAACCGACGTCTGCGCAGGCTGCGCCTCCGGCGTAGAACCGTGCAGCACAACCGAGTCGCTCCGCCGGCCGCCGGGCCGGGGGAGCCATTCGCGTGAAGCGGAGTACAGAGAGCACATTGCTGAAGGACCCACGTCATGGCCAGCAAGGGCATTCTCGGGCGAAAGCTCGGCATGACACAGGTCTGGGACGCCGACAACCGGGTCGTTCCGGTGACGGTGATCCAGGCCGGGCCCTGTCGCGTCGTGCAGCTCAAGACGCCCGAGCGTGACGGCTACGCCGCCGTCCAGCTCGCCTTCGGCGACGCCAAGCCGGCCCGGCTCACCAAGCCCGAGCTCGGCCACCTGAAGGCCGCCGACGCCGCGCCGGCCAAGCACCTCGCCGAGCTGCGCGTCGACGACCTGTCGGGCTTCGAGATCGGACAGGTGCTCGCAGCCGACGTGTTCGAGGCAGGAGAGCGGGTCGACGTCACCGGCATCAGCAAGGGCAAGGGGTTCACCGGCGTGATGAAGCGCCACAACTTCCACGGCCAGGGCGCGAGCCACGGCAACCACAAGAAGCACCGCTCGCCCGGCGCCATCGGCGCCTGCGCGACGCCCGCCCGCGTGTTCAAGGGCATGGGCATGCCGGGTCAGCACGGCAACAGCCGTGTCACCACGCTCAACCTCGAGGTCGTCGAAGGCGACCCCGAACGCGGGCTCCTCCTCCTCAGGGGGTCCGTCCCAGGCCCGAGCGGCAGCGTCGTGTTCGTCCGCGACGCCGTCAAGGCCGACGCCGGCCGAGAGCGAGCGTCCCGATGAAAGTCGACGTCACGACCGTGCACGGCGCGAAAGCCGGCAGCGTCGACCTGCCCGACGAGACGTTCGGCATCACACCGAACCGGTCGGTCCTGCACCAGGTCGTCACCGCCCAGCTCGCCGCCGCCCGGTCCGGTACCCACAGCACAAAGACCCGCGCCGCGGTCAAGGGCGGGGGCGCCAAGCCGTGGCGCCAGAAGGGCACGGGCCGGGCCCGCCATGGCTCGATCCGCTCCCCGCAATGGCGGGGCGGGGGCGTTGCGCACGGCCCGGTGCCGCGCAGCCACGCCCAACGCACGCCCAAGAAGATGGTCAAGCTCGCGCTGCGCTCGGCGCTCTCGGACCGCGCTGCCGACCAGCGCGTGATCGTGGTCGACGAGTGGGGCATCGACGAGCCGAGCACGAAGCGGGCGATCGCCATCCTCGAGGAGCTCGGGCTCCGCCCGTCCGGCGAGCGCGATCCGCGCACGCTCCTCGTCCTCGACCGCCGCGAGGTAGCCACGTGGAAGTCGTTCCGGAACCTCGGAGCGCGGGTCCGCATCGTGCTCCCCGAGGAGCTGAACGCGTACGACGTGCTCGTGAACGACTGGCTCGTCTTCAGCCAGGCGACGCTCGACGCGTTCCTCAACCGTGGAGGTGCGCAGTGAGCTCGCGCAATCCCCGCGACATCATCATCCGGCCCGTCGTCTCGGAGAAGTCGTACGCCGCCTACGACGCGAACGTGTACACGTTCCTCGTCGCGCCCGACGCCAACAAGATCGAGATCAAGCAGGCGGTCGAGGCGATCTTCAGCGTGAAGGTGACCAACGTCAACACGGTGAACCGGAAGGGCAAGCGCAAGCGGAACCGCCGCACGGGCGACTGGGGCAAGCGGTCCGATCAGCGCCGGGCGATCGTCTCGCTCGCCGCCGGTGACTCCATCGAGATCTTCGGGAGCTGACGATGCCCATTCGCAAGCGCAAGCCGACGAGCCCGGGCCGCCGGTTCCAGACCGTCTCCGACTTCGCCGAGATCAGCAAGGCGAAGCCCGAGAAGTCGCTCACGAAGTCGAAGAAGCGTTCGTCGGGCCGCAACGTCTACGGCCGCATGACGTCGCGCCATCGGGGCGGTGGGCACAAGCAGAAGTACCGCGAGATCGACTTCAAGCGCGGGAAGGACGGCGTGCCGGCGAAGGTCGCCGCCATCGAGTACGACCCGAACCGCAACGCCCGCATCGCGCTGTTGCACTACCTCGACGGCGAGAAGCGCTACATCCTCGCCCCGACCGGCGTCGTCGTCGGCGACCTGCTCAGCAGCGGCCAGGGGTCGGAGATCCGCCCGGGCAACGCCCTGCCGTTGCGCTACATCCCGGTCGGCACGACCGTGCACAACATCGAGCTCAAGCCGGGCGCGGGCGGCAAGCTCGCCCGCGGCGCCGGTGCCGCCGTGCAGCTCGTGGCCAAGGAAGGCAACTTCGCCACGCTGCGGCTGCCGTCGACCGAGATGCGCCGGGTGGCGATCGACTGCCGCGCCACCGTCGGCCAGGTCGGCAACGTCGAGGCGGGGCTCGTCCAGATCGGCAAGGCCGGCAGGAACCGGTGGAAGGGCCGCCGCCCGCACACGCGCGGCGTGGCCATGAACCCGGTCGACCACCCGCTCGGCGGCGGCGAGGGCAAGAGCTCCGGCGGTCGCCACCCGGTGACGCCGTGGGGCAAGCCCGAAGGCCGCACGCGCCGCAAGGACAAGCCGTCCGACAAGCTCATCATCCGACGCCGGCGTCGCCGCCGCGGCTCCCGGGGGAGGTAGGAGATGCCTCGCAGCTTGAAGAAGGGCCCGTTCGTCGACGACCACCTGCGCATCAAGGTCGACGCGATGAACTCCTCCGGCGACCGGAGGGTCATCAAGACGTGGTCGCGTCGTTCCACCGTCACCCCGGACATGGTGGGACACACCATCGCGGTCCACGACGGCCGCAAGCACGTTCCCGTGTACATCACCGAGGCGATGGTCGGGCACAAGCTGGGCGAGTTCGCGCCGACGCGGACGTTCCGCGTTCACGCCGGCGCCGAGCGCTCCGCACGGAGACCACCGGGTGCCTGAGACCCGCGCGTCCCTGCGCCACCTCCGTACCTCGCCCACCAAGGTCCGCGAGGTCCTCGGCCTGATCCGCGGGCGGGAGATCGACGACGCCCGCGAGCGGCTGCGGTTCTCGACGCGCGGGCCGGCCGGCGAGGTGCTGAAGTTGCTCGACTCCGCGGTCGCCAACGCGGAGAACAACCAGAGCCTGCCGGAGGACGAGCTCTTCGTGGCGCGCGCCTACGCCGACGAGGGGCCGACACTGAAGCGGTGGCGCCCGCGCGCCCGGGGCCGCGGCACCCGCATCCGGAAGCGGACGAGCCACGTGACGATCGTGCTCTCGCGCTTCTCGGACGACGAGCTCGAGCGCCGGCGCGACCGCGAGGCGGTCGCCGGGCCGACTCGCCGCCTCCGCCGCCCGACCCGGCGCCGCCGGGTGCGCGAGGTCGAGGAGGACCTCGAGGACGAGGAGCTCATCCACGAGGACGCCGAGGAGTTCGGCGAGACCGAGGAGCTCGAGGACGAGGGCGAGGACGTCGCGCTCGCCGACGTCCCCGATGTCGACGATGTCGACGCCCAGCCGCTCGGAGCCGGCGAGGACGCACCCGCAAAGAAGGCGCCGGCGAAGAAGAAAGCGCCCGCCACGAAGAAGCCGACGAAGAAGGCGACGACAGCCAAGAAGACGACCGCCAAGAAGACGACCGCCAAGAAAGCGCAGAAGCCGACGAAGAAGACCACGAAGAAGAAGAAGGACGACTGATGGGCCAGAAGGTCAATCCCTACGGATTCCGTCTCGGGATCACCACCGACTGGAAGTCGCGCTGGTTCGCCGACAAGGCGGAGTACAAGGAGTCGCTGATCGAGGACTGGAAGATCCGCGACTACCTGCGACGCCAGCTCCCCCACGCGGCGGTGAGCCGCGTCGAGATCGAGCGGACGCGTGACCGCCTCCGGGTGGACGTGTACACGGCTCGGCCGGGCATCGTGATCGGCCGCCGCGGCGCCGAGGCGGACCGGCTCCGGGCCGGCCTGCTCCAGATCACCGGCAACCCGAAGATCCACTTCAACATCCAGGAGATCAAGCAGCCCGAGCTGGACGCCACGCTCATCGCGCAGGGCGTCGCCGACCAGCTCGCGGGGCGCGTGTCGTTCCGGCGGGCGATGAAGCGCGCCGTGCAGACGGCGATGAAGGCCGGTGCGCAGGGCATCCGGGTGCAGTGCGGCGGGCGCCTCGGCGGCGCCGAGATGAGCCGCAAGGAGTGGTACCGCGAAGGCCGTGTCCCGCTGCACACCTTGCGGGCCGACATCGACTACGGCCAGGCCGAGGCGCGCACGACGTTCGGGCGCATCGGCGTGAAGGTCTGGATCTACAAGGGCGACATCCTCCCCTACAAGTCGGCGGCCGAGGACAAGATCTCCAAGGAGGCGGCCATGGCCGTCGGCGAGACCGCCGGGCAAGCGCCCGCCGGCCGGCGCGTCATCAGCGCCGGCGGCGGGCGGCGCCGCCCCGCCGAGGAGGCGGTGCCGGTCGAGGCTGGGCGCGACGAGGACGTGCCCGCCGAGGAGGCCAAGCCCCTGGTCAAGGAGGCCGACCCGGCCCTCGAGGCGCTACTCGCAGAGGAAGAGGAGATCGAGCGCCGCACGAGTCGTGAGCACCACGAGGCGCCGAAGTTCCACGGCGACGAGGAGTAGGAACGCACGCCCATGTTGATGCCGAAGAAGGTCCGCCATCGCAAGGCCCAGCGCGGCCGCATGTCAGGGACGGCCAAGGGTGGCACGCGGGTGCACTTCGGCGACTACGGCATCCAGGCGCTCGAGCCCGGGTGGATCACGAACCGCCAGATCGAGGCGGCCCGCATCGCCATGACCCGCTACATCAAGCGCGGCGGAAAGGTGTGGATCAACATCTTCCCGGACAAGCCCGTCACCCAGAAGCCGGCCGAGACCCGCATGGGCTCGGGCAAGGGCAACCCCGAGCACTGGGTCGCGGTGGTGAAGCCGGGCCGCGTCATGTTCGAGCTCTCCGGCGTGCCCGAAGACGTCGCCCGCGACGCGATGCGCCTCGCGATGCACAAGCTCCCGATCAAGACGCGCTTCGTGTTGCGCCAGGAGGAGGCATGACCAGGGCGAGGGAGCTGCGCGAGCTCAACGAGGTCGAGCTCGAGCACCGGTTGTCCGAAGCGAAGGAGGAGCTGTTCAACCTGCGGTTCCAGAACGCGACCGGTCAGCTCGACAACAGCGCGCGCCTCGGCCAGGTGCGCAAGGACATCGCCCGAGTCGAGACGCTGCTCCGCGAGCACGAGATCGCGGCGGCGGAGGCGCTCGGCACCGAGCAGGAGACGGAAGATGCCTGACGCGACGGACCAGCGGCACAACCCGCGCAAGGTGCGCGAGGGCCTGGTCGTCTCGACGAAGATGGACAAGACGGTCGTCGTCGCGGTCGTCGACCGGGTCCGCCACCGCCGCTACGGCAAGACGCTGCAGCGCACGCGGCGCCTCTACGCGCACGACGAAGTCAACGACGCGCGCGAGGGCGACCGGGTCCGGCTGCAGGAGACGCGCCCCATGTCCCGCCAGAAGCGCTGGCGGGTCATCGAGATCCTCGAGAGGGCGAAGTGATCCAGCAGGAGAGCCGGCTCCGGGTTGCCGACAACTCGGGTGCCCGCGAGGTCCTGTGCATCAAGGTCCTCGGCGGCACCCGACGGCGCTACGCGGGCATCGGCGACATCTTCGTCGCCACCGTCAAGGACGCCGTCCCGGGTGCGGCCGTGAAGAAGGGCGAAGTGGTCAAGTGCGTCGTCGTGCGGACGCGCAAGGAGCGGCGGCGCGCCGACGGCAGTTACATCCGATTCGACGAGAACGCCGCCGTCCTCATCAACGATCAGCTCCAACCGCGCGGCACCCGTATCTTCGGGCCGGTCGGTCGGGAGCTGCGCGACCGGCGGTTCATGCGCATCGTCTCGCTCGCCCCGGAGGTCCTCTGATGAACGCGAAGGACACCAAGGTGCACCTCAAGCTGCGCAAGGGCGACCGCGTCCGGGTCCTGACCGGCAAGGACGTCGGGAAGGAAGGTGCGGTCACTCGCGTCCTCCCCGACTCGAACCGCGTCATCGTCGACGGCGTCAACGTCGCCAAGAAGCACCAGCGCCAGACCCGGGCGACGATGCAGGCCGGCATCATCGAGAAGGACATGCCGATCAACGCCGCCAACGTCGCGATCCTCTGCGACAAGTGTGGCCCGACCCGCATCGGGTACCGGTTCGGGGACGACGGCAAGAAGATCCGCGTCTGCAAGAAGTGCGGAGGCGACCTCTGATGGCACAGGCAACCCAGGACCCGCGCCTCAAGCAGCGCTACGAGACGGACCTGCGTCCGCAGCTGCAGCGCGAGCTCGGGCTCCGCAACATCATGCAGGTGCCGCGCCTCGAGAAGATCGTGCTCAACTGCGGGGTCGGCCTCGCGACACAGCAGCAGTCGCTGCTCGACGGCGCCGTCACCGACCTCACCGTGATCACCGGGCAGAAGCCGCTGGTCACCCGGGCGAAGAAGTCGATCGCCGGCTTCAAGCTCCGGGCCGGGAACCCCATCGGCGCCAAGGTGACGCTGCGCGGGGCCCGCATGTGGGAGTTCTACGACCGGCTCGTGAGCCTGGCGATCCCGCGCATCCGCGACTTCCGGGGGATGGAACCGAGCTCGTTCGACGGGCGCGGCAACTACACGTTCGGCGTCACCGAGCAGCTCATCTTTCCCGAGATCGACTACGACAGCATCGACACGGTCCGAGGCATGGACATCACGATCGTCACGACCGCCGGCTCCGACGACGCAGGCCGGGCGCTGCTCACCGCGCTCGGCTTCCCGTTCCGTCGCGACAGCGAACGCCAGAGCGAAGGGTAAGTCCATTGGCGAAGAAGGCGTTGATCCAGAAGCAGCAACGCAAGCCCAAGTTCAAGGTGCGGGCGTACACCCGCTGCCGGCGATGCGGCCGGGCGCGCGCGGTGTACCGGCGCTTCGGGCTGTGCCGCATCTGTCTGCGTGACATGGCCCACAACGGCGAGGTCCCGGGCCTCACGAAGGCGTCGTGGTGATCGTATGACGATGACCGATCCCGTCGCCGACATGCTCACCCGGATCCGCAACGCCAACGTCGCGTTCCACGACGACGTCGTGATGCCGTCGTCCAAGCTCAAGGTCGCGCTGGCGAAGATCCTCGAGCAGGAGGGGTACATCTCCGGCTCGAGCATCGAGGACGACTCCTCGTATCCGCGGCCGCGCCTGCGGATCGCGATGAAGTACACGCCCGATCGCAAGCGCACGATCTCGGGGTTGCGGCGCGTGTCGAAGCCCGGCCTGCGGGTCTACACGCCGGCCGACAAGCTCCCGCGGGTGCTCGGCGGCATGGGCATCGCCATCCTGTCCACCAACCAGGGCCTCATGACCGACCGCGAG
>DASYFC010000146.1:0-18447 GCA_036498645.1 Acidimicrobiia bacterium
GCGCTGCTGGCGCTCGTCTGGGTCGTCGGCTCACGTCACCTGCTCACCGGCGGCGTCCCGGCCGTCGGCACGTTCGCGCGATGGCCGGGGGTCGTCGACACGCTGTCGACGTACGCGTCGGGTTGGCGGTACACGGGCCTCGGCTCGTCGACGGCGGCGCCCCCGGGGCTCGTCGCGATGGCCGGCCTCACGACGGCGGTGTTCGGCGCCGCCGGCCTCGCCCACACGCTCGTGGTCGTCCTCGCGTTCCCCGTCGGGGCCTACGGCGCGTACCGGTTCACTCGCGGCATCACGCAGGAGTTCGCGCCCGCCGCCGTCGCCGGCCTCGCGTACGCGCTCAACCCCGTCCCCCGGAACGCGATCGCCGCCGGACGGCTCGGGCCGCTCGCGCTGTTCGCGCTGGGACCGTTCCTGATCTCGATCGCGCTGCGACCGGCGGACCCGGTACCAGGGGTGCAGCAGCGGCGACGCACGCTCACCGGGCTCCTCGGGCTCGGCGCGCTGCTCGCGTTCACGACCGCCTGGTATCAGCTCGCCCCGCTCCTACTGCTCGCGGCGGCCGCAGCGATCATGGCCGCGGCGCCGCTCGTCGGCGGCTTCCGCATCGGTGTGCGGATGCTGGTCGCATCGGCGATCGCAATCGTCATCGCGGCCGTGCTGCTGGTTCCGTGGTCGCTTGCATTGCTCGGAGCCGGAAACGATCCGGCCGCGCTCGGCTTCTCGTTCCGACCCCACCTCGACCTGGTCGACGTGTTGCGCTTCCACAGCGGTCCCGCCGGCGGCGGATGGGCCGCCTGGGGCTTCGTAGCGGCGGGCGCGCTCGCGCTGATCGTCGGTCGCGGACCGCGCTTCACGTGGGCGACGCGCGCCTGGATCATGGTGCTCATCGGGTGGGCGCTCGTCTGGCTGCCGGCACGCTTCGCGCCGAACGTTTCGGTCCCGGCGCCCGAGGCCGCCCTCTCGCTCGCGGCGCTGGGCGTGGCGCTGGCCGCGGGGCTGGGCGTGAGCGTGTTCGTCGAAGACGTCCGCGGGCACACCCTCGGCGTCCGGCAGGCGGTGGCGGTGGTCGCCGCCGCCGGGTTCGTGCTCGGCGTGCTCGGCTTCACGGCCGACGCCGGCGACGGCCGCTGGGGCGCACCGGACGGTGACTGGCCGGCGGCGCTCGCGTTCCTGCAGACGGAGAGGGACACCGGAGGCTTCCGGGTCCTGTGGGTGGGAGATCCGAGTCTGCTCCCGCTGGATCCGTTCGTGGCCAGTGACGGGACCGGCTACTCGCTTACCCGGAACGGCTCCGGGGACGCGGGGGAGCTGTGGCGAGCCCCGTCCCGCCGGGCCGACCGCCTCGTCGGCGACGCAGTCGAGCTCGCCGCCGGAGGTCGCACCGATCGTCTCGGACACCTCGTCGCGCCGATGAGCGTCCGCTACATCGCGATGCCGAGCCGGGCCGGGCCCGGGGCGTCCCCCCAGGCGCCGCCGGCGCGGCTGCCGGGTGCGCTCGCAAGCCAGCTCGACCTCGCCCGCCTCGAGGCGCCGCCGGGTCTCGCGCTGTACGAGAACACCGCCTGGATCCCGACGCCCGGCACCGTGCGCTCCGCGAACGTCGATCGGGTGCCGCTCGGCTCGAAGAACCCGACCGGCGCGGCACTGCGCGCCGACGTCGGCCGCGTCGACGCGGTGCGTGGATCACCCTCTGCGTCCTCGCCGACCGGTCCCGGACTGGTGTTGTGGAGTGAGGCGTTCGACGGCGACTGGAGCGCCACGGTCGGGGGGAAGACGCTCCGTCACGTGAAGCCGTTCGGATGGGCGAACGGTTTCGACGCACGCGCACGCGGGTCCGTGTCGATCGACTACGCGGGTCAGCTCCGTCGCTACGGGATGATCGCGCTCCAGGCGGTGCTGGTCCTGGCGTTCCTCGTCGTCGCGTGGCGCAGCAGTGCCGCACGGCGTGGGCGTCCACCACGGGTCCGGCGGCCGAACCCGTGAACGCCCCCCGCGGGACGCCGCGCCGTCCTCCGACCCGCCGCGGCCGCGAGCCCGCGCCCGGAACCGGACGAGACCTGCGACGGCTCCTCGTGCTCCTGATCGTCGGCGGCTGCATCGCGGTCGCGGCCGCCTTCGGTGTCCGGAGCACCGGCGCGTCGCCGGCGACGAGCACCGCCGGCGCGATCGCGGATGCGGTCCCCACCGTCGCCGGCGCCGACACCGTGTCGACGACCTGGTACTGCGCCGAAGGAACCGGCGCGCCCGGCGGTCGCGCCGACGAGACCATCCTCATCGCCAACGAAGGCGACGCCGAAGCCAGCGCCGTCGTCACCGTGATGCCGGGCGGGCGGGTAGGCCCCGAATCGCGGCGCGTGACTGTGCCCCGAGGCGCGCAGGTGCGCGTCCCGGTGTCGAGCGTGCTCCAAGCGC
The DNA here is from genome assembly GCA_036498645.1 of Acidimicrobiia bacterium. Classification (GTDB taxonomy): domain Bacteria; phylum Actinomycetota; class Acidimicrobiia; order IMCC26256; family JACDBD01; genus JALZAA01. The sequence goes on from DASYFC010000146.1 coordinate 2,413, forward strand.
CCGAACAGCCCGGTGACGCGGGTCTGATCGTCGGGCCGGGAGTCGTCGTCGAGGTGTTCGGTGGGCGGTCGGTGGTCGAGCACGAGATCGAGGGGGAGAACGATCTGGCCGTGGGGCCGTGCGCTCGCCAGGCGGGGACCGACTGGTACTTCGCGGGAGGAACCACCGAGCGCGGCGCCGAAGAGAACGCCGCGCTCTTCAACCCGTTTCCGGATGACGCGATCGTCGACCTGACGTTCGCGACCGACGCCGGATTCATCGCACCCGCCGACCTCCAGTCGATCGCCGTGCCGCGGCGCAGCCGGATCACCGTGCCCATCGGCAACTTCGTGCTTCGCCAGGCGCAGGTTGCGTTGCACGCGCACGTCCGCACCGGGCGAATCGTCGCCGAACAGTCGATGACTTTCACGGCCGAGAACGAGACGCGCCGCGGGCTCACGTTGTCGCTGGGCGCGCCGCGCCCGGAATCGTCCTGGAGCGTGCCCGGCGTGGTGCCGGAAGACGGTGCCTTGCACTCCGTGCTCGTCGCCAACTTCGATCCCTCCGCCACCGAGGTCGAGATCTCCACCCGCTCCGAGCAGCAACCGTCGCCGGGCCCCAAGAGGGTGCCGGTGGGCGGGCGTTCGGTCGCTGCCGTCGACCTCGCAACGCTCGGCGGCTCGGGGGCGCCGTTCGCCGTCGACGTACGGACCACGCGACCGTCGCCGGTCGTGGTCGAGGAGCTGGCGTCGTGGGGACCGCCGAACGCCAGCACGGGGTCGGCGACGTCGTTGGCGAGCCCCGTGCGCGCGCGGAGTTGGACGTTTTCCGTCGGCCGGCTGGCGCCCGAGGACGCGGCCACGATCAGCGTCTTCAACCCGGGTCCCAGCCGCACGACGGTGAAGCTGCTCGCGTACGCGTCGGGTGGGGGAGCGGCACCGGGCAGCGTGGGGGAGGTCACGGTGCCGGCGCGCAGTGAGGGGCATTTCGACCTCGGCGACCTCGGCGTGGCGCCCGACCAGGTCGTCGTCGTGCGCGCCGACGCGCCCGTCGTGGCCGCCCGCCGGATCCTCGGTCCCACCGGCGCGTCGCTCGCGCTCGGCGTCGCCGAGCCCTGATCCGGAGCGCTACTGGCTCGCGCGCTCCTGATCCTGCTGCATCGCCCGCACGACAGCCTCGAAGATCTTGGCCGCGTCGGCGTCGAGATGGTCTCGCGCTCGGTAGAGCACGTACGCGCCGAGGAAGACGGGCGGCGACACGAGGAGGAACGCGATGCGGAGGTTGAACACGTCCGCCAGGGCGCCGACGATGATCGGCGCGGCCGCGGCGCCGAACACGATCGAGACGAGATTGAACGCGCCGAATCCGGCGCCGCGGAGGTGCGCGGGAACCGCGTCGGCGAGGCCGGCCCGGAGGGCCGGGACGGCGATCCACACCGTGAACATGCCGGCGAGCTCGAGAGCGAACGACACCACGAACGGCATCGGCAGGTAGGAGATCGTGAACAGGGCCGTGCCGACCGCGATGCAGTACGCGGGGATGACGACGCGCGCGCCCCGAATGCGCCGCGCGTAGCGATCGGCGATCGAACCGCCGAGGAGCAGCCCGGGGATGCCGCCCGCCAGCACGATGAGACCGACGGCGGCCGTCGCCTGTCCCTGGGTCAGGCCCGAGAAGCGGCGGTGGAACTCGGGCAGCCACGCGCCGATGCCGGTGATGGTGAACATGAACGCGCCGACACCGACGAGAGCGAACTTGAGCGTCGGGATCGAGATGATCACGCGGAGGTCGTCGCGCAGGCCCGTCATCATGTCGATGAAGAAGCAGCGCACCCCGTGCTCGAAGAGCCTCTGGTGCTCCTCGACCGGCTCGTCCTCGGTGATCCCGAGGTGAAGACGATCGCCGTGACCGCGGCTTGGCTCGCGCAGGCGATAGGCGATCGCCGCGATCACGAACCCGGGTGGCCCGACGACGATGAACGCCCAGTGCCAGCCGTACGTCGAGCCGATCGCGCCGCCGAGCGCGATGCCCACGCCGAAGCCGATGATGCCCATGATCTGTTGCACCGAGAACGCGCTGCCGCGTTGCTCCGTCGGGTAGTAGTCGGAGATGAGACTGTTCGCAGACGGTTCCGTGATCGCCTGCCCGAACCCGAGCAGGGCGCGTCCGGCGATGAGCTGACCGAAGTTCTGCGATGCGGCGGTGAGCATCGTGATGCCGCTCCACGCCACGACGGTGTGGCCGATCGTTCGGGTGCGGTTCCACCGGTCGGCGAGATACCCGGCGGGGACGGTGACGATCCCGTTGACGAGCACGAACGCGGAGATGAGCACGCCGATGCCGAAGTCGTCGATGCCGAAGTCGCTCTTCAGCTGAGGGACGACGCCCCGCACGAGGTTCTGGTCGACCTGGTCGATGAGCACCACGAGCCCGAGGACCCACATCGGCCACGCGCCCACCCGCACCGGAGCCCGCTTCGGCGGGCTGACGTCGGATGTCGTCGGGGCGGGTTCCTCGGCCGTGTCGGCCACGGCGGGATTCTTGCAGGATGGAGGGCGACGCGACGGCCGTCGGTACATTGACGCCATGGCAGTGCGTATCGGGATCGCGCTGGCGTTGATCGCGATTGCGATCGTCGTCGCGTTCGTGCTCCGGCGGCGCCGGCCCGTCCCCCCGCCGCGAGACGTGTACCCGGTCCCTCGCCAGCTCGACCGCAGCGACTTCCGCCGCGTCGAGACGCCGTGGTTGGTCGCCTTGTTCTCCTCGACCGCGTGCGATTCGTGCGATGGCCTCATGGCGAAGCTCGCAGTCCTCGAGTCGGCCGACGTCGCCACGTGCGAGATCGAGTACCACGCCCAATCCGACCTGCACGACCGTTACGAGATTGCGGGGATCCCGACGACGGTGATCGCCGACGGCGACGGCGTCGTCCGAGCGGCGTTCGTCGGCGCGTTCACCGCCACCGATCTCTGGGCCGCAGTGGCGGAAGCACGCGCGCCCGGCTCGACCCCGGAGCCCGAGCTCGGGCTCGGCCAACTCCAGTAGCGGCGGTCAGTCCTCGAAGCGGTTGGTGGGAGCGGGCGCGCCGACGGCGCCGTCGCTCTCACTGAGCGAGTCGCCTTCGGGCAGCTCCTCGGCCTCGACCTCGGAGCCGTCCGCCTTCGTCACCTTGCGGGGCCCACCGGCCTTGTGGCCCATGGCCTCGTCGACAAGGCGTTCCACCTCGCTGCCGTCGAGGGTCTCCTCCACGAGCAACGCGCGGGCGACGGCCTCAAGACCGGCGCGGTGCTCGGAGAGCACCTTGCGGGCGCGGTCCTCCTCTTCCCGGAGGATGCGCTCGACCTCCTCGTCGATCACGCGGGCCGTGTCGTCCGAATAGTCGCGGGTGTGGACGAGGTCCTCACCGAGGAACACCGCGCCCTGCGATCCCCACGCCATCGGACCGATTCGGTCGGACATACCCCACTCGCGCACCATCTTGCGCGCCAGCTCGGTGATCCCGACGAGGTCGTTCTGCGCGCCGGTCGACAAGTGCCCGTAGACGATCTCCTCGGCGACGCGCCCGCCGAGGCGCACGACGAGCGAGTCGGCGATGTACTCGCGCTTGTAGATGTGCCGCTCCTCGACCGGCAGTTGCTGGGTGACACCCAGCGCCATCCCGCTCGGCAGGATCGTCACCTTGTGCACGGGGTCGGCGTGCTCGAGCACGTAGCCGAGCACGGCGTGCCCGCCTTCGTGGTAGGCGACGACCTCCTTCTCTTCTTCGGTGAGCGCCATCGACTCGCGCTTCAGTCCCATGAGGACGCGGTCGCGTGCGGCCTCGAAGTCCTCGGCGTGGATCTCGTTCAGCCCGCGCCGCACCGCGAACAACGCGGCCTCGTTCACGAGGTTCGCGAGATCTGCACCGCTCATGCCCGGCGTTCCCCGGGCGACGATGTCGACGTCGACATCGGGCGCGAGCTTCTTGTCCTTGAAGTGCACCTTGAGGATCTCGACGCGCTCGTCCTGCGTGGGGAGGGGGACGATGATCTGGCGGTCGAAGCGTCCGGGGCGCAGGAGCGCGGCGTCGAGGATGTCGGGACGGTTGGTCGCCGCCATCATCACGATGCCCTCGGTCGCCTCGAAGCCGTCCATCTCGGCGAGCATCTGGTTGAGCGTCTGCTCACGCTCGTCGTGCCCACCACCGAGGCCCGCGCCCCGCTTGCGGCCGATCGAGTCGAGCTCGTCGACGAAGATGATCGCGGGCGCTTGCTTGCGAGCGGTCTGGAACAGGTCGCGCACGCGAGCCGCGCCGACGCCGACGAACATCTCCATGAAGTCCGAGCCGGTGACGGACACGAACGGCACGCCGGCCTCGCCCGCGACCGCCCGCGCGATGAGCGTCTTGCCGGTGCCGGGTGGGCCGACGAGCAGGACGCCCTTGGGGATGCGGGCGCCGATCTGCTTGAACTTGCCCGGGTTCTTCAGGAAGTCGACGACTTCGGCGATTTCCTGCTTCACCGGTCCGTACCCGGCGACGTCGTTGAACGTGGTCTTCGGCTTCTCGGTCGCGTACACCTTCGCCCGGCTGCGACCGATGTTCATGACCGCGCCCATCTGGCCCTGCGCCCGGCGGTTGATCCAGATGAAGATCCCGTTGATGAGCGCGAACGGGATGACCCAGATGAGGATCGTGCCGAGGATGTCGGAACCGGCGCGGACGTACTTGAAGTTGACGCCCTTCTCCTGGAGTTGGGCGATCTCGGTCGCCTGGAAGTCGTTGTTCGGCCCGGAGCTGGTGAACTGCGTCTTTCCGCCCTGCGCAGTGTTGAAGGTGCCGGTGATCTTCCCGCTCTCGGGATCGAACTCGACGCTCTTGACGGTGCCGTTGTCCACCGCCTTCTGGAACTGCGTGTAGCTGAGGTCGGCCTTCGGCGTGCTCGTCCGCCCGAAGTTGAAGAAGAACAGCCCTCCGACGAGGAGCACGCCGATGATCAGCCACGGCAGCCAGCGGGTCGGGCTCGGCGGCGGTGTCGGCCCACCTTTTTGGGGGTTCCGACCGGGGGGCAGGTCGGAGGGGCGGCGACTCATGCGCGGTGTGTGCCTTTGTCGGTTCGGGGCGGACGCGACGCGTCTGCGGGTGCGCCCATGGTACGGCTGCCGGGCCGCCGGTACGTCCCGGGAGCGGCGAAACCCGCTCTTGACCCCCATAGGTGCCCGGTGTACTTTGCAACTGCCCTTCGCAGGGGCGGGCCGAACCGAGCCGAAAGGCACGGAACAGGTCGGTCACTGCGGAGGGCATTTCGCGTCCGAAGCGCGCAGTTCGCGCGCTCGACTGCGGACGTGTCCCGTTCACGCTCCGGTATGTTGAGCGCCGCCATGGGTCCGCCGCTCGTCCTTCGTCGCTGCGCCCGCCCCGATTGCGCGCTGGCGGCGGCGGCATCCCTCAGCTACGACTACCGCGCCCGCACGGTGTGGCTCGACGACGGCCTGGCCCCCGAGCCCTCGCACCATGACCTCTGCGAGGGACACGCCGCTCGCCTGCGGGTGCCTTCCGGCTGGCGGCTCGTCGACCGTCGCGCCGCCGTCGCCCCGGTGGTCCCGGCCTCCGCCGCCCGCTGACGCGGCCGACCGCCAATGGCCGGCGAGCCCGCCGCCCTCCCGCCGCCGGTGCCCTCGCGTCCGCGAATCCGCTGGGGCCTCCCGGACGTCGGTCTGGCGTGGGTGGTTGGACTGGTCGCCGCCCTGATCGTGAGCTCGATCGTCGCCGCCGCCGCCGGCATCGACACCAATCGTGTCAGCGACGACGTCGGCGTCCTGTTGGCGTCCGTCGTCGGGCAGGCGATCGGCGTGATCGGGACGCTCGAGCTCGTCGCCCGGCGGAAGGGTCGGGGGAGCTTGGGAGCCGACTTCGGGCTCGTCGCTCGTCTCCCCGGCGGCAGATGGACGACGGCGGCGCTCTGGCTCCTCGCCGGCGTGGCGGTCCAGCTCGCGATCCTGCCCTTCCTCCAAATCGTCGTCGACGTGCACGGGAAGGCGGAGACCCAGGACGTCGTGGAGCAATTCAAGCAGGCGCGGGGACCGGCGCTCGTGCTGTTCGCCGTGATCGTCGTCACGGTCGCCCCCGTCGCCGAGGAGCTGCTGTTCCGGGGGGCCCTGCTCCGCGCTCTGCAGCGACGGATGACACCGGCGTGGGCGGCGTTCGTGTCCGCACTCGCGTTCGCCGCCGTCCATCCGCTGTTGAGCCCGTCGATCGGGTCGGTGATCGCGATCCCGGGCCTCTTCGCGCTCGGTCTCCTGTCCGCCGCGCTCGCCATCCGTACCGGCAACCTGTCGGCGTCGATCCTGCTGCACGCCGGGTTCAACCTCCTCACGGCCGTGTCGGTGCTCGCCGCGCGCTGACGCGGCTCCGCGACCCCGTCCCCGTAGGCTGAGCGGATGGTCGCGACGCGCCCGGCACCCGCCGACGCGCACGGCACCGGGCTCGATGCGGCCGCTCAGCCGTCGGCGCGCTCCCGCGGGCCGTGGTGGGACCGGCTCGAGGTCTGGGGCGGCGTGGCGATCGTCGTCGCGTGCTGCCTGTTCGTCTTGTTCCAGCTGCAGCCGGACCTACTCCTCCGGAACACGACGCCGGCAGGTGGTGACACAGGAGCCCACGTCTGGTGGCCGGCGTACCTCCGCGACCACCTGTTGCCGCAGGGCCGGATCGCGGGATGGGCACCCGACTGGTTCGCCGGCTTCCCGGCCGGTCAGTTCTACTTCCCCTTCCCGGCTCTGTTGATCGTCGCGCTCGACGCGGTGCTCCCCTACAACATCGCGTTCAAGCTCGTCACCGCGGCGGGGCCGATCGCGCTGCCGGCGGCCGCGTACGCGTTCGGGCGCGGCCTGCGCGCGCCGCGTCCCGCGCCGGCGCTGTTCGCGGTGGGCGCGACAGTGCTCCTCTTCTTCAAGGGCGCGCCCGGCGCCGGTGCCGATGCGACGCGTGTCGCCGGCAACCAGCACATCATGGGCGGGAACCTGGCCAGCAACTTCGCGGGCGAGTTCTCGTTCACGTTGGCGCTCGCGCTGGCGTTGTTCTTCCTCGGCGCCCTCGCGTACTCGCTCGAGCACCGCCGACGAATGTGGTTGCCGGCCGTGCTCTTCGCGGCCGTCGTGATGAGCTACCTCGTCGTGGGGATGTTCGCCGTCGTCGGCGCAGTCGTCGTGTGGCTGGCCCGCCGCCCCGAGCGCACGTTCCCGACCGCCGCCGCCATCGGCGGAGTGGGCGCGCTCCTGACGGCGATCTGGACGTTCCCGTTGCTGGCGACGCTCGGGTACACGACCGACATGGGCTACGAGCCCATCCGCGAGTTCCGCTTGTACATGTTCCCCTGGTACCCCGCGTACGTGCTGTGGATCGTGCCGCTCGTCGTCGCCGCCATCGTCGGCGGGATCATCGCCCGAAGGCGCGTGACGATCGAGCTCGCCGCGCTCACCGCGGTGATGGGCCTCGCGTTCCGGTTCTGGGAGAGCCTCACCGACCTCTTCCACAGCACCCCTGTCTGGAACCTGCGGCTGCTGCCGTTCTGGTACCTGCTGCTCCTGTTGCTGGCGATGCTCGGCGCGGCCGAGCTCATCAGGGGCGCCGGTTTCCTGCTGGCGCGGGTGTCCCATCCGTTCTGGGAGCCGTTGCTGCCGGCGCCTACGTCCGCGCCTGCGCCGTCGCCGCCCGCCGACGGACTGTCACCGGAGACGCCGGCTGCGACCGAGCTCCGCGGCGACGACCACTCGGACCGCGACCGGCAACGCGATCGCAGCATCGTCCGGGCGGTGACGATCGTGATCCTGTCCGTGCTCGTGGCGGCGGTCGCGATCTGGCGCGTCTACGTGACGACCGACTTCCTCACGTTCTGGGCCAAGTGGAACTACAGCGGCTACGAGCACACCGGCGCCGAGTCCGACACGAAGGTCTATCCGGAGTTCAAGAGTCTCCTGAACACGATGGACCGGTTGCCACCCGGCCGCGCGCTGTGGGAGGGAGGCGCGGCGCTCGGCGTCTACGGGACGCCGCTCGCACTCATGCTCCTGCCGTACTTCACCGACGGTCGCATCGCGTCGATGGAAGGCCTGTACTACGAGTCGTCGGCGACGACGCCGTACCACTTCTTGTCGGTGGCGACTTTGAGCGCACCGGGCAATGCCAGCAACCCGCAGCGCAACCTGCCCTACCGCACGCTCGCCGAGTTCGACGTCGGCGTGAAGTACATGCAGACGCTCGGCGTGCGGTACTACATGGCCTTCTCGGACCAGGCCAAGGGGCTGGCGGACCAGTCGAGCCAGCTCGTGCCCGTGGCGACCACGCCCGACACCGACGGGCAGCCGCCCCTCGGTTGGAAGATCTACGAGGTCCGGAACGCCCCGGTCGTCCAGCCCCTTGCCGAGCGACCCGTCGTCGTCCCGGGCGTGTCGTCCCGGGACTGGCAGGACGAGGTGGGAGTGCCGTGGTGGGACGCGCCCACCCGGACGCCCGCCGACGCCCGCGACCTGTCGCTGCTCGATCGGCCGCTCGTCGCCGCCGGGCCGTCGAGCTGGGCGCGGGCCCGGCCGCCGGGCGCCTCGCGCGCCGACGCGCCCGACCCGAAGCTGCCGGCGGCCAACGCGGTGCCGTCCACGGCGCTCCCGCCGGTCGAGGTGAGCCGCGTCCACACCACGGATCATTCGGTGGCCTTCCGCGTGTCGCGTACCGGGGTGCCCGTGATGGTCAAGACCTCGTACTTCCCGAACTGGACCGCGAGCGGCGCCGACGGACCGTGGCGGGCGACACCCAACTTCATGGTCGTGGTGCCGAAGTCCCATGAGGTTCGGCTCGACTACTCGACCACGAGAGCCGAGTACCTGGGCCGGGTCGGGACGGTCGCCGGCGTGTTCGGCGTGGCGGGGCTGGCGCTCTGGCCGTGGTGGCGCAGGCGCAGGAAGCAGCAGAGCGTCAGGCCGAGCGGGGCGGGAGGCGACGCCGGGTACCCTGCGGCCGAGTGAGCGACCAGAGACTCGACGCGATCTTCAAGGCCTACGACATCCGCGGGCTGTACCCCGACGACCTCGACGACGACGTCGCCCGCCGGATCGGGAACGCGTTCGTCGCGTTCACCGGCACTGCACTGGTGCTGGTGGGGCGGGACATGCGGCCGTCGTCGGAGCCGCTCGCGGCCGCGTTCGCCGACGGCGCCACCCTGGCCGGCGCCGACGTCATCGAGCTCGGGCTGATCTCGACCGACCTCGTGTACTTCGCGTCCGGTCGGCTCGACGCGCCGGCGGCGATGTTCACCGCCAGCCACAACCCCGCCCAGTACAACGGGATCAAGCTGTGCCGCGCAGGTGCGGCCCCCGTCGGCCAGGACACCGGGCTGACAGAGATCAAGGCGACGGTCGCGAGCGGGCTCCTCGAGCGGGCCGCCGAGCGGGGCCGCGTCGAGCAACGCGACCTGCTCCCCGAGTACGTCGAGCACGTCCACTCGTTCGTCGACGTCGACGCGCTTCGCCCGCTGCGCGTCGTGGCCGACACGGCCAACGGCATGGGCGGCGCCGTCGTCCCCCCGGTGTTCGCGGACCTGCCGTTCGAGCTGTCGATCCTGTATCCCGAGCTCGACGGGACGTTCCCGAACCATCCCGCCGACCCGATCCAGCCCGAGAACCTCAAAGATCTCCAGCGGTCCGTCCTCGACGCCGGCGCCGACATCGGGCTGGCATTCGACGGCGATGCCGACCGGGTCTTCCTCGTCGACGACCAGGCCCAACCCCTGTCGGGCTCGATCACCACGGCCATCCTCGCCAAGGGGATCCTCGAGCGGCACCCGGGAGAGACGGTCGTGCACAACCTCATCTGCTCGAAGGTCGTGCCCGAGGTCGTGCGGGAGATGGGCGGAACCCCCGTTCGCACCCGGGTCGGCCATTCCTTCATCAAGCAGGTGATGGCCGAGACCGGCGCCATCTTCGGCGGCGAGCACTCGGCGCACTACTACTTCCGGGACAACTACCGCGCCGACTCCGGCCTCATCGCCTCGATGGTCGTGCTCGAGCAGCTGTCGCGCGCCGGCGTGCCGCTGTCGGAGCTCCGCCGTCCCTTCGACCGCTACGCCGACTCGGGTGAGATCAACACGAAGGTCGACGACCCGGCGGCGGTCATCGAGCACGTCGCCGAGACGTATCGGGGCGCGCAGCAGGACCGGCTCGACGGGCTGACCGTCGACCTCGGCGACTGGTGGTTCAACCTGCGGCCGAGCAACACCGAGCCGTTGCTGCGGCTCAACCTCGAAGCGCGCGACGCCGCCAGCTGCGAGGTGCACACCGCCGAAGTGCTCGCGCTCGTGCGCGGGGAATAGCGTCGGCCGCCGGCTCGCCCCACGGAGCCCGCTGCCGAGCGAGACCAAAGGAGATGGTCGTGGCCCTGGACGCCAAGCTGCTCGAGATCCTCGCCTGCCCGGAGGACAAGGGCCCGCTCCTCTATTTCGAGGACGAGAGCTCCCTGTACAACCCGCGCCTTAAGCGGCGATACGCCGTGCGCGATGACATCCCGATCATGCTCATCGACGAGGCCGAGGCCGTCGACGACGCCGAGCACGACCGGCTGATGAAGAAGGCGGAGGCCGAGGGGATCAAGCCGACGTTCGAGGCCTAGCCCGTGCCTGACTCGCTGGGGTTCCTCGACGCGGTCGGTGGACTGCCCGAGCAGCTCGCGGACGCCCACCGGAGCGCGCGAGACGCCCTGGACGGGGTTCCGCTTCCGTCCCCGGACGACGTCGACAACGTCGCGGTGCTCGGCATGGGCGGGTCGGGGATCGCCGGTGACGTGCTCGCCGCCGTTGCCAACTCGACGCTCCCAGTGCCGGTGGTCGTGCTGAAGCAGATCCGCACGCCGCGGTTCATCGGTCCCCGCACGCTCGCGTTCGCGGTCTCGTACTCGGGCGACACCGACGAGACCCTCCAGATGGCCGCCGGCGCGCTCGACGCCGGCGCGCGCGTCGTCGCCGTGAGCCGAGGCGGGGAGCTGGAGTCGATGGCGCGATCGCACGGCGCGGTGCACGTGCCGTGCCCGGCCGGGTACCTCCCGCGCGCGGCGCTCGGCGCGCTCCTCGCACCGCTGTTCGTCGCGTTGGAGCGCGTCGGCCTCCTTCCCGACGCGGGGGAGTGGCTCGACACCGCCGGGCGCCAGCTCGCGACGCGACGCGAGAAGTGCCGTCCCGAAGTCGACGCACCGGCGAACCCGGCCCGCGAGATCGCCCGGAGGATCGGTACGACCGTGCCGATCGTCTACGGCGGCGGCGCCCTCGGAGCCGTCGCCGCCCAACGCTGGAAGTGCGACGTGAACGAGAACGCGAAGGCGCCCGCGTTCTGGAACGCCTATCCCGAGCTCGACCACAACGAGATCTGCGGGTGGGGACAGCACGGTGACGTCACCCGTCAGCTCTTCACGCTCGTGGAGCTGCGGCACGACTTCGAGCACGAGCAGGTGGGACGACGGTTCTCGCTCACGCGCGCGCTGATCGAGGAGACGCTCGCCCAGGTGCTCGAGGTGCGCGCCGAGGGGGAAGGAAGGCTGGCCCAGGTGATCGACCTCATGTACGTCGGGGACTGGGCCAGCTGCTACCTGGCGCTCGACCACGACGTCGACCCCGGCCCGATCGACGCGATCTTCCAGCTGAAGGACGCCCTCGGCTCGGACGTCTGACGCGGCCGGCGAGCTCGTCCGCTCGAGGAAATCGGCGGCCGGTCGGGGTACTATGAGCGGCGGTCGGGCCGTCTGCGGCTGTCATCCAGTGATCTGGGCCGACTCCCTGAAATCCCGTGCGCGCCCGAGCGCGCCCGACGACACAAGGAGTCCCGATGACGACGACCACCGATTCCGCGACGCCGGCCGGCGCGGGAACCCCCGATTTCAAGGTCGCCGATCTCTCGCTGGCCGACTTCGGTCGCAAGGAGATCGAGCTCGCCGAGCACGAGATGCCCGGGCTCATGGCGCTGCGCTCGCGCTACGGCGCTGAGCAGCCGCTCCGAGGGGCGAAGATCACCGGCTCGCTCCACATGACGATCCAGACCGCCGTGCTCATCGAGACGCTGCTCGAACTGGGCGCGCATGTTCGCTGGGCGTCGTGCAACATCTTCTCGACCCAGGACCACGCCGCCGCCGCCATCGCCGCGCGCGGAGTGCCCGTGTTCGCGTGGAAGGGCGAGTCGCTCGAGGAGTACTGGTGGTGCACCGACCAGGCGCTCCGGTGGCCGGACGGCGACACGCCGAACATGATCCTCGACGACGGCGGGGACGCCACTCTTCTCGTGCACAAGGGCGTCGAATTCGAGCGTGCCGGCGCCGTGCCCGCTCCGGGCGACGGCGACTCCGAAGAGTGGAAGGTCGTCCTCGGCCTGCTGGCGCGCATCCAAGCCGAAGACACGAGGCGCTGGCACCGCACCGCCGAGTCGATCAAGGGCGTCACCGAGGAGACGACGACCGGTGTGCACCGCCTGTACCAGATGATGGAGGCAGGGACGCTGCTCTTCCCGGCCATCAACGTGAACGACTCCGTGACGAAGTCGAAGTTCGACAACCTGTACGGCGTGCGCCACTCGCTCGTCGACGGGATCTGCCGGGCGACCGACGTGATGCTCGCGGGCAAGCTTGCAGTGGTCTGCGGGTACGGCGACGTCGGCAAGGGGTGTTCCCAAGCGCTACGAGGTCAGGGCGCGCGCGTCGTGGTGACCGAGATCGACCCGATCTGCGCGCTGCAGGCGGCGATGGAGGGCCACGAGGTCGTGCGGCTCGAGGACGTCGTCGACAGCGCCGACTTGTTCGTCACGGCCACCGGGAACACGAACATCATCACCGTCGAGCACATGGGGCGGATGAAGCACGACGCGATCGTCGGCAACATCGGCCACTTCGACGACGAGATCGACATGGCGGGTCTCGCTGCCCTGCCTGGCGTGAAGCGCGTCAACATCAAGCCGCAGGTCGACGAGTGGGTGTTCCCCGACGGGCACTCGATCATCGTGCTGTCGGAGGGACGCCTGCTGAACCTGGGGAACGCCACCGGGCACCCGAGCTTCGTGATGTCCAACAGCTTCACGAACCAGGTGATCGCCCAGATGGAGCTGTACGGCCACACCGACTTCTACGAGCGACGCGTGTACACGCTGCCCAAGCACCTCGACGAGGAGGTCGCCCGGCTGCACCTCGACAAGCTCGGGGCAAAGCTGACGAGGTTGACCGAGGAGCAGTCGACCTACCTCGGCGTGCCGGTCGAAGGGCCGTTCAAGCCCGACCACTACCGGTACTGATCCAGGAGATCCCGTGGACCCGATCCCGCCCACGATCGAGTGGCGGCGGGGGAGGGTGCGGCTGATCGACCAGCGCGCATTGCCGGGCGAGCTCCGATTCGTCGAGTGCGCAACGGTCGACGAGCTCTGCGACGCGATCAAGTCACTGGCGGTGCGGGGCGCGCCCGCGCTCGGCGCCGCCGGCGCGTTCGGCATGGCACTCGCCGGGCACACGATTGCCGACGAACCCGGCGTGAGGGCCGCGGCGCGTCGCCTCGCCTCCGCCCGGCCCACGGCTTCGAACCTGGCGTGGGGCGTGGCGCGCGCGCTGGGCGCCTGGGAGCAGGGCGGCCCCGATGCCGCCCTCGCGGAGGCGGAGCGCGTCGCGGCTGCCGACGTCGCCGCCAACCGCGCGCTCGGCGGGTTCGGAGCGGAGCTCGTCCCCGCCGGCGCGCGCGTGCTCACGCACTGCAACGCGGGATCGCTCGCGACCGTCGGCTTCGGCACCGCCCTCGGCGTCGTGCGCGCCGCCCACGACGCGGGCAAGCGGCCGACAGTGTGGGCCGGGGAGACGCGGCCCGTGCTCCAGGGCGCGCGCCTGACCGCCTGGGAGCTCGACCGGCTCGGCATCCCGGTGACGGTGATCGCCGACGTGATGGCGGGCTCGCTGATGGCGACGGGAGACGTGGACCTCGTCGTCGTCGGCGCCGACCGCATCGCCGCCAACGGCGACGTCGCCAACAAGATCGGCACCTATCCGTTGGCGGTGCTCGCGCGCGAGCACGGCGTGCCGTTCATCGTCGCCGCACCCACCTCGACGATCGACGTCGCGACTCCGACGGGTGCGGCGATCCCGGTCGAGGAACGTCCCGAGGACGAGGTCGTCCGCGTCGCCGGGGAGCGAATCGCACCCGAAGGCGTCGCAGCCGCGAACCGCGCCTTCGACGTGACGCCCGCCCGGCTCGTGACCGCGATCGTCACCGAGCGCGGCGTCCTCCGCCCTCCGTACGAGGACGTGCTGCGCAGCGCGACGTCGCCGTAGGTGTCGTACCCCGGCGGTACGGTCCCCCGGCGACGGCGGCTTTGCCGACCGCCTTCGCAGAGTCGGAACTTGCGACGGCGACCAAAGGGGGCTGTGTGAACCCGTGGCGTGCGCTGGTCGAGGCCGCGTTCCCGGCGTCGTGCCCGGGATGCGGCCGACCGGCGGAGCCGGTGTGCGACGCCTGCGCGCGGACGCTGCGCGCACCGCCGGCACTCCCGCCACCGGCGGGTGTCGACCGCTGGCTCGCGCCCTTCGCGTACGAGGGCGTGGCGCGTGAGCTCGTCGCGCGCGTCAAGTACTGGCGCACGCGCGCCACCGTGCCCTGGCTCGCGGCGCGCATGTCCCGGCTCGTCCTGGCCGCCGGCGCGGCGGACGTCGCCGACGTCGCGACGTGGACGCCCACGACGAGCGCGCGGCGGCACGCGCGCGGGTTCGACCACGCCGAGGTCCTCGCGCGTGCGGTGGCTCGAGAGTTGGGGCTCCGCGTCCGTCCGACCCTGCGCCGGCGACCGGGACCCCCGCAGACCGGCCGGCCCGCCGCCGCCCGTCGTGCCGGGCCGCGATTCGACGTCCGCCACGGCGCGCTTCCGTCTCGGGTGTTGCTCGTCGACGACGTCGCCACCACCGGCGCGACCGTCGCCGCCGCAGCCGAGGCACTCCGGCGCGCCGGGGTGACCTCCGTGGTCGCCGTCACCGCCGCGCGCACGCCACGCCCCGGCGCCGCGCCCCGGGTGCGACCGGACGAGCCCGCATATACTCGCCCGATGGCCGCCGGGTCACGGCGCGACGCCGCTGGGATTCCGTGATGGACATCGTCGTGCGAGGGAAGAACGTCGAGGTCTCGCCGCGGCTGCGCAAGCTCGCCCGGGAGAAGATCCGGAAGCTCTCGCGGTTCACGCACGATGCCGGGCGGGTCGAGGTCGACTTCTCCGAGCTTCGGAACCGCCGCGTCGCCGACAACCAGGTCTGCGACGTGATCGTGCACCTGAAACGGAACTTCGTGAAGGCACACGCAGCCGCATCCGAACCTGCCGTCGCCCTCGACCTCGTCGTCGACAAGGTCGAGCATCAGGTGGCCCGGATCAAGGAGAAGCGCGTCGCCCGCACCCACGCCGCTCGCCGGAGCCGAGCAGCTTCGGGCGACAGCGACACGGTGTCGGTCTCCGAGGTGGACGTCGAAGCCGACAACGACGACGACGGGCTCGGCCCCGCCGACCGCATCGTCGAGCGGAAGCGGCTGGCGATGAAGCCGATGCGCCCCGAGGAAGCGGTGCTCCAGATGGACCTGCTCGGCCACGACTTCTTCCTGTTCACCAACGCCGAGAACGGTCACGCGGCCGTCCTGTACCGCCGGCGCGACGGCAACCTCGGCGTGATCGAGACCACGGGGTGAACGAGGGCGAGGGGATCCGCGTCGTCATCGTCGACGACCACGCGCTGTTCCGGCGCGGCCTGGACCTCGTCCTGTCCGAGGAGCCCGACATCAAGGTCGTGGGGGAGGCCGCCGACGGCATCGAGGCCGTCCACCGTGCCGAGGAGATGGCGCCCGACGTCGTCGTCATGGACGTGCGCATGCCCCGGTCGACCGGCATCGAAGCGGCTCGACGCATCCGCGAGCGCCTGCCCGACACAAAGGTGATCATGCTCACCGTCTCCGATAGCGAGGAGGACCTCTACGCAGCCGTGAAGGCGGGCGCGAGCGGCTACCTCCTGAAGGAGATCTCCATCGAAGAGCTGGCCGACGCGGT
>DASYFC010000147.1:0-2139 GCA_036498645.1 Acidimicrobiia bacterium
CCGGGCGAAGGGATGGCCGGCGCCCTGGGCCTGGGCCCGCTCGTTCTCGTGGTGGGGGAAGATCAGGTCGTCTCCGCCGCCGTGGATGTCGAACCCCTCCCCCAGCAGGTCGAGCGACATGGCCGAGCACTCGATGTGCCAACCGGGACGACCCTTGCCCCACGGGGAGTCCCACGCCGGCTCCCCCGGCTTGGCCGCCTTCCAGAGCGCGAAGTCGACCGGGCTGCGCTTGCGCTCGTCGACGTCGACGCGTGCGCCGGCCGATCCGATGAGGTCTTCGAGGCGCCGGTGCGAGAGCTCGCCGTACTCGGGAAACGAGGTGACGTCGAAGTACACGCCCTGCCCTTCGACGACATAAGCATGCCCGTCGTCGACGAGCTCGCCGATGAGCTTCACCATGCGATCGATGTACGCGGTGGCGCGCGGCAGCGAGTCGGGCCGGCGCACGCCGATGCGGTCCATCTCAGCCCAGTACGCGGCCTCATAACGCTGCGCCACCTCGGGCTCCGTGCTGCCCTCCTCGGCGGCTCGGGCGATGATCTTGTCCTCCACATCGGTGACGTTGCTGACGAACGTCACGTCGAGGCCGCGCCATTCGAGGTACCGGCGGATGATGTCGAACACGAGCGCCGCGCGACCGTGCCCAACGTGCGGCACCTCGTAGACCGTCGGGCCGCAGACGTAGATCGACACTCGGCCGGGATCGCGGGGAACGAGCTCGACATTCTCGCGCGAGAAAGTGTCGTGCAGCCGGATCATGTGGTGTCGACGGTCTCGAGGAGTGCGACCGCCCATACCACCACTCCCTCGCCGCGGCCGATCGCCCCGAGGCCTTCACCGCGCTTCGGCTTCACCGACACGAGGTTCTGCGCACCGGGCTCCGGGAACAGCGGTACGAGCGCGTGGTACAGGTTGTCCGTCATGGTGCGCACGTGCGGCGCGAGCGTCGGGCGTTCGGCGGCCACGACCACGTCGACGTTCCCGAGCCGCCAGCCGCTCGCGGCGACTCGACCGGCGACGTCGCGCAGCAACCGGATCGACGATGCATCGCGGTAGCGGTCGTCGGAAGCCGGGAACATCGACCCGAGATCGGGGAGCGCCGCCGCGCCCAGGAGCGCATCGGCGACCGCGTGCGTGACGGCATCGGCGTCGGAGTGCCCGACCAGCGCCGGGCCGTCGAGCTCGACCCCGCCGAGGACGAGCACTCCGTCGTCGCCGAACGGGTGCACGTCGAATCCCTGCCCGATCCGGATCGTGCTCACCGCTGCTCCTCGGACGCGGCGACGACAAGCGCAGCCGCGACGACGAGGTCGGCGGGCGTCGTGACCTTGAGGTTGCGCGGGTCGCCGGGAACGACCACGACGCGTCCGCCCGCCGCCTCGACCAGGGCAGCGTCGTCGGTCGCCTCGCCACTCGCGGTGTGCGCGGCGCGGAGCGCATCTGTCCGGAACGCCTGCGGTGTCTGGACGGCCACGAGCGCGTCGCGCGCGATCGTCTCGACGACGTGATCGCCGTCGACACGCTTCACGGTGTCGGAGATCGGGAGGCCCGGCACGGCGGCGTCGGCGCCGGCGCGTACCGCGTCGATCACCGCGTCGAACAAGGCCGGCGGCGCCAGCGGGCGGGCGGCGTCGTGCACGACGACGAGCGCGGCCGACGCCACGACCGCGTCCAGTCCGGCGCGCACCGACGCCGAGCGGGTGGATCCGCCGGGGACGGTAGCGGCGACCGGACGGCCGTCCCATGCGACACCGGCGGGAAGGACGAGCACGACGTCGTCGCACGCCGCGGTCACGGCGTCAACAGCCCGATCGACGAGGCGCGCGCCGGCAACGGTCTCGAACTGCTTGGGCACACCGAAGCGGCTCCCGGAGCCACCGGCGACGACGATGCCGCAGGTCGGGCTACCGCTGTCCACGCCGTCAGGATGGCACCGGGAACCCGCGGGAGGCTCTACTTTCCGAGCGCCTGGTCGAGGCGCCCCTCGGCCGCCTCTTCGTTCACGTTGAGGGCGAAGGTGAGCTCGGAGACGAGGATCTGGCGGGCCTTCGCCAGCATCCGCTTCTCCCCGGCCGAGAGGCCCTTGTCGTTCTCGCGGATCGACAGGTTCCGGACCACCTCGGCGACCTGGTAGATGTC
>DASYFC010000148.1:0-32545 GCA_036498645.1 Acidimicrobiia bacterium
TCGGCGACGGCGGCTGCGCTCATGATCGGCGTGGCGCTGGTCGGGTTCATCACGATCTTCGCCGCCTCGGCGAAGAAGTCGATCAACGCGCAGGTCGACGAGTCGTTCAAAGCCGACTTTGTGATCAGCACCGGCTCCGGCTTTGGCTCCGCGTTCGGCGGATTCAGCCCGCAGCTGGCGAGCGACGTCTCCAAGCTGCCGCAGGTCGGCGGATCGAGCCCGCTCCGTTTCAACCAGGCCGAGTTCGGCGGGTCGAGCGAGTTCTTCGCCGGCGTCGACCCGCAGTCGGCAACCAAGGTCTTCAACATGAAGGTCGAGGACGGGAACGTCGGCGATCTCGCCCAGCCCAACAGCATCGGCATCTCGCGCTCGGTCGCAAATGACAAGCACTGGCGAATCGGGAGCAGGGTGCCGGCCCAATTCCCGAACGGCGTCACCCCGCTCACGGTTCGCACGATCTACGGCAACGGCAACAAGCAAGGCTTCGCCGACTACACGCTGTCGATCGCAACGGTCAGCGCGCACTACACGTCGCAACTCGATCAGTACGTGTTCGTCAAGCTCGCGTCGGGTGTCAGCCCGCTCCAGGGGCGCCAGGCCATCGACCGTCTCCTGAACGCATACCCGAACGCCAAGCTCCAGGACAGTACGCAGTTCAAGGACGCGCAGGCCTCGCAGATCAACCAGCTCCTCGGCTTGATCTACGTCATGCTCCTCTTGGCCGTGATCATCGCCCTCATCGGCATCGCCAACACGCTCGCCCTCTCGATCTACGAGCGCACCCGTGAGCTCGGGCTCCTGCGCGCCGTCGGCATGAGCCGGCGCCAGCTGCGTTCGAGCATCCGGTGGGAGTCGGTGATCATCTCGCTCCTCGGCACGATCATCGGCCTCGTGATCGGCTTGTTCTTCGGCTGGGCCGTGATCGAGGCGCTGAAGGACCAGGGGTTCACGAAGTTCGCGGCCCCCGGCGGGCAGTTGATTCTCGTCGTGATCGTCGGTGGCTTCGCCGGCGTGCTCGCCGCCGTCTTCCCGGCGCGGCGTGCAGCGAAGCTCGATGTGCTGCGGGCCGTCACGATCGAGTGACGCCGAGGGTTACTCGAACTGCTTGCGGACGCCGTCGTCCTTCTCCCGCACGGCCTCGGCCAGCCCGGCCTGGAAGGCCTGCATCTGGCGGCGGAGCTCGGGGTTCGTCGCCGCGAGGATCCGGACGGCGAGCAGCCCGGCGTTGCGGGCCTCGCCGATGCCGACCGTCGCCACCGGGATCCCGGGCGGCATCTGCACGATCGAGAGCAGCGAATCGAGGCCGTCGAGCTTCTCGCGGGGGACCGGCACGCCGATGACCGGCAGCGGCGTCATCGACGCCGTCATGCCCGGCAGGTGCGCGGCACCGCCGGCGCCGGCGATGATCGCGTGCAGTCCGCGGTCGGCCGCGGTGCTCGCGTACTCGTAGAGCACGTCGGGGGTGCGGTGGGCGGACACGACGCGTACCTCGTACGCGATCCCGAATTCGACGAGGACATCGACCGCGGGCCGCATGACGGCAAGGTCGGAGTCGCTGCCCATGATCACGCCGACGAGCGCGTTCGGCATGAGCCCCAAGCTAGCGTGACGCGGTGGCGGCGGCGCTGCCGACCGTCACCCGCGACGGCAGCGGCTTCGCCGACTGCCGTTGCAGAGCGGGAGCTTGCGACCGCGACCAGAAGCAGCGAGCCGGAGCTTGCGACGGCGACAGGAGAAAATTGTGCGGACACGGCTGACCGACGCACTCGAGATCGAGCACCCGGTGATGCTCGCCGGCATGGGGGGCGTGTCGTATCACCGGCTTGTCGCGGCGGTGTCCGAGGCGGGAGGGTTCGGTTG
Source organism: Acidimicrobiia bacterium (assembly GCA_036498645.1). GTDB lineage: Bacteria > Actinomycetota > Acidimicrobiia > IMCC26256 > JACDBD01 > JALZAA01. Next base: position 1,861 of record DASYFC010000148.1, read on the forward strand.
CCTCGGTGCGTCGGCCATGAGCCAGGACGAGATGGTCGAGGAGATCCGCGCCGTGAAGGCCGCCACCAGCAAGCCGTTCGGTGTCGACCTCCTGACGGCGCTTCCCGAGCAGATGATGTCGAACATCGAGCTCGTGATCCGAGAAGGCGCGCAGGTATTCGTCGCCGGGCTCGGAGTGCCGCGCGATGTGATCAAGCTCTGCCACGACAACAACGTCCTCGTCATCAACATGTGCGGGAAGGTCCGTCACGCGATCGCCGCCGTCGAAGCCGGGTGCGACATCGTCGTCGCCCAGGGAACCGAGGCCGGCGGCCACACGGGCACCGTCGCCACGATGCCGCTCGTTCCACAGATGGTCGACGCGGTCGGTGACCGGGTTCCGGTCGTCGCCGCCGGAGGGCTCTTCGACGGCCGCGGGTTGGCGGCGTCGCTCGCGCTCGGCGCCGACGGCGTGTGGATCGGCACCCGCTTCATCGCGACGCCCGAGGCGCGCTCGACGCCAGGCTACAAGGACGCGCTGCTCCGCACCGCCGAGGACGGCACCGTGGTCAGCCGGGCGTTCACGGGCAAGACGCTGCGGGCCGTCCGCAACAAGACCACGCAGTACTACGACGACCACCCCGATGACTTGCGCCCCTTCCCGGAGCAGCTGTTCAAGGCGGTGGAGGAAGGCACGCTGCACCTGACGGGTGGGGACGAGGCCGCGGACGTCGACCCCGACCGCGAGTGCTATCCGGCCGGACAGGGAACGGGCGCCATCGAAGCCCTCGTCCCCGCGGGTGAGCTCGTGCGGCGGTTCGTCGCCGAGGCCGAGGCAGTGATCGAGTCGCTCGGCGGCCTGCGGGCGCAGGCGCCGGCATGATCCGCCTCTTCGTGTGACCGAGCGGCTCGTCGTCATCGGGGGTGACGCCGCCGGCATGACCGCGGCGGCGCGCGCAAGGCGCCGCCGGGATCGCGAGGACCTCGAGATCGTCGCGTTCGAGCGCGGCCCGTACACGTCGTACTCGGCATGCGGGATCCCGTACCTCGTCGGCGATCTCGTGTCCGATGTCGACGATCTCGTCGCGCGTACTCCCGAGGAGCACCGCCGCAACGGCATCGACGTGCGCACCGGCCACGAGGTCGTCGCGATCGACCTGAACCGGCGGCGCGTGCGCGTGCGCGACCTCGCCGGCGACGGCGCCGCCGAGCGCGACGAGCCGTTCGACCAGCTGGTGGTGGCGACGGGCGCGGTGCCGTCCCGTCCGCACGTCCCGGGCGCCGACGCCGAAGGCATCCTCGGCGTGCAGACGCTCGCCGACGGCGTCACCGCCCGCCGCGCCGTCGACGAGCGCGCGCCACGCCGGGCGGTCGTCGTCGGCGGCGGCTACGTCGGGCTCGAGATGGCCGAGGCCCTCGTGCGGCGCGGGCTCGAGGTCGCGCTCGTCGACCGCACCGAGCAGCCCATGGCGGGCACGCTCGACCTCGACATGGGCGCGCTCGTGGCCGATGCGCTCCGTTCCGTCGGCGTGACGCTGTACCTGGGCGAGGCGGTCGACGGGTTCGACGTGAAGGATGGTTCGGTGCACGCCGTGCACACGGCCAACCGCTCACTTCCCGCCGACATCGTCGTCCTCGGCCTCGGCGTACGACCGGACAGCGCGCTCGCGAAGCAGGCGGGCGTCGCCGTCGGTGGCACGGGCGGGATCGTCACCGATGCGCGCATGGAGACCAGCGTCGGCGGCATCTGGGCGGCGGGGGACTGCGTCGAGTCGACGCACCGGATCACGGGCTTGCCCGTCGCACTCGCGCTGGGCACGCACGCCAACAAGCAAGGCAGGGTCGTGGGGATCAACGCCACCGGCGGCGACGTGCGCTTCCCCGGGGTGATCGGCACCGCAGTGTCGAAGATCTGCGTCTACGAGGTCGCCCGCACCGGTCTCACCGAGTACCAGGCCGCCGAGCACGACCTCGACGTGGTCGCGGCCACAATCGAGTCCACGACCAGGGCGGGCTACTACCCGGACGCGGCGCCGATCAAGGTGAAGGTCGTCGCCGATCGGCGCGACGGTCGCATCCTCGGTGCCCAGATCGTCGGCTCGGAAGGTGCGGCGAAGCGCATCGACGTGGTCGCCACCGCCATCTGGAACCGCATGCCGGTCGACGAGGTGGCGAGCCTCGACCTGTCGTACGCGCCGCCGTTCTCGCCCGTGTGGGACCCGGTGCTCGTCGCCGCCCGCAAGGCGGCCGACATGCTCGACTGACCTGTGGCGCGCGGGCTTAACGCCGGGCGGCGGCGGCGCGGGCCTGCTCTTCTTTGAGGTCGTTCTCGTACATCATCTGGACGAGCTCCTCGAAGGTGACGCGCGGCTGCCAGTCGAGTTGCCGCCGCGCCTTGCCGGCGTCGCCGGTGAGGATGTCGACCTCGGCCGGTCGCATGAAGCGTTCGTCCTGTTGCACGAGCGGGCGCCAGTCGTCGAAGCCGGCGACGCGGGCTGCGACTTCGAGCAGTTCCCGGTTCGTGTGCGTCTCGCCCATCGCGATCACGAAGTCACCCGGCTCGGGCTGTTGAAGCATTCGCCACATCGCGTCGACGTAGTCGCCGGCAAAGCCCCAGTCGCGTGACGAATCGAGGTTGCCGAGCGTGATCTTCTCCTGGAGGCCGAGCTTGATGCGCGCCATCGAGTTCGTGACCTTGCGGGTGACGAACTCCAGGCCGCGGCGAGGGGACTCGTGGTTGAAGCAGATCCCCGAGTTGGCGTGAAGGCCGTAGGCCTCGCGGTAGTTGACGGTCGTGTAGTGGCCGAACACCTTGGCGGCGCCGTACGGCGAACGGGGATGGAACGGCGTCTCCTCGTTCTGCGGGGTCTCGCGCACCTTCCCGAACATCTCCGACGACGACGCCTGGTAGAAGCGAATCGGGTTGTCGGCGGCGCCGCCGACGACTCGGATCGCCTCGAGCATGCGCAGCACGCCCAGCCCGGTGATGTCGGCCGTGAGCTCGGGCTGCTTGAACGACAGCTGCACGAAGCTGATGGCGCCGAGGTTGTAGACCTCGTCCGGCTGCACCTGCTCGACCGCGGCGATCAGCGATGACAGGTCCTGGAGGTCGCCCTCGACCAGCTCGAGCGCCGGGTTCTCGTCCTGGATCATCTGGGCCTTCGGGTTCGCCTGGCCCCGCACGAGCCCGAAGACCTGATAGCCCTTGCCGGCCAGGAGCTCGGCCATGTAGCGGCCGTCCTGCCCCGTGATCCCGGTGATGAGCGCGCGTTTCATGTCGGGGAGCCTCCGTGGGAAGCCACCGAGGCTAGCCGCGCTGCGAACTCCATTCCGGGTCGAGTTGGCGCAGGAACTCGGCGCATCGCTCCTCCTCGTCGCGCTCGCCGATCGCGGCGGCGGCGGCGCGCAGCCCGTCGAGCGCCCGGAGGAAGCCCTGATTGGTCGGGTGCCGCCATCGCACGTAGCCCGATCCCCGCCAACCCGACTGGCGCAGCCGGTCGAGGCCGCGGTGGTATCCGACCCGGAAGCACGCGTATGCCTCGACGTCGTCGCGGGCGAGCTCTCCGAGGCGGGCCCACGCATCGAGGAAGCGGGGCCAGCGCGCAACCACCTCCGACACGGCGGCTCGCCGGTGCTCGGGGTCGACGGCGAGGGCGGAGTCCAGCGCCGCCAGCGCGTCGGCGGGCTCGGGTGACAGGACCGTCTCGGGCAGGCCCTGGCTCAGTCCCACAGGCTCCGACATGCACTGCACTGTAGGCACCGGCGGACGCGTACCCGACGAAAGGCTGCCCGAACCTCGCCGGTACCATCGCATTCGTGACCGACACCGCCGCGCCGCCCGACGCCCGCGCCGCTGAGACGCGCGCCCCCGAGCCGGCGCCGGCCGCGGCCGACGGGCAGGACGCGGGTCCCGAGTCGCCCAAGCCGACCATGCTCGTGCTCGTGCGCCACGCCGTGACCGAGCAGACGGGTCCCATGTTGACCGGGCGCGCACCCGGCGTGGATCTCTCCGAGGACGGCCGCAAGCAGGCAGCGGCGCTGGCCGACCGCCTCGCCGACCTCCCCGTGGCGGCGGTGTACGCGAGCCCGATCGAGCGCACCGCGCAGACGGCCGCCGCCGTGGCCGCGCGCCACGACCTCGAGGTGCACGCGCTTCCGGGCGCCCTCGAGGCCGACTACGGCGAGTGGACCGGTGGCAAGCTCGCCGACCTGGCCAAGACCGACCTGTGGAAGACGGTGCAGCGCGCGCCGTCGCGTGCCCGCTTCCCCGGCGGCGAGTCGATGACCGAGATGCAGGCCCGCATCGTCGGTTGCCTCGAGGCGGTCGTCGCCGACCATCCCGGCGACCTGGTCGTCGTCGTGTCGCACGCCGATCCGATCAAGGCCGCCATCGCGCATTACACCGGGCTGCATCTCGACCAGTTCCAGCGCATCCTCGTCTCACCCGCGTCGGTCACGGCGTTCCAGCTCTCGGCCCACGGCGCCGCCCTGATCAAGTGCAACGACACCGGCAACCTCGACGAGCTGCGTCCCCCGCCCACCGAGGAGAAGAAGGAGGCCCAGGATGGATGAGAACGAGATCGAGCTCGAGACCGTCGACAGTCTCGGCGCCGGCGCCGTCGGCGACCCCGGCGAGCGCGAGTTCTTCCTCCAGGCCCGCACGGAATCCGCGCAGCTCACGGTCCTGGTCGAGAAAGAGCAGGTGGCGCTGCTCGCCACCGAGGCGGTCGCCTTCCTCGACCGCATCGCCGAGGACTACCCCGAGGAGCCGATCGAGCCCCGCGAGCCGACCGTTCGGCAGGCGGGACTGCGCGAACCCACGGTGCCGCTCTTCCGGGCGCGCCTGATCGGGCTCGGGTTCGACCCCGAGCGCGAGATGGTGCTCATCGAGCTGCGCGAGCGCTCGTCAGAGGACGAAGAGGAGGGTGAAGCCCTCCCGTCCCAGGCCGAGGACGCGACCCCCGATCTCCCCGACCTCCCCGACGCGGCCGTCGCCGATCCGACCGACGAGGACGAAGAGGGGTACGTCGCGCGCATCTACGCCACTCGCGGGCAGGTCCGGGCGATGGCGGCCAAGGGCGCAGAAGCGGTGGCCGCCGGCCGGCCGCTGTGTCCGCTGTGCGACATGCCGATGGACCCCGCCGGGCACCGGTGCCCCCGCTGGAACTGAGCGACGCCGACGCCGGCGAAGTCCTGGCGCGCGGCGAACTCGAGGTGCTCGGCCGCATGCCGTGGGCGTCGAACGCCACCTTGCTGGTCGTGGCGAGCGCCGACGGCGTCGAGGTGCAAGCCATCTACAAGCCGCGTCGGGGCGAGCGTCCGCTGTGGGACTTCCCGAGCGGCACACTGTGCCAGCGCGAGGTCGCCACGTACGAGCTGTCCGACACGCTGGGCTGGGGCCTCGTGCCCCCGACCGTGCTGCGCGACGGGCCGCTCGGCGTCGGGATGGTGCAACGGTTCGTCGATCACGACCCCGAGGAGCACTACTTCACGTTGCTCGAGGAGCACGCCGACCGCTTCCGCCAGTTCGCCGTGTTCGACGTGCTCGTGAACAACGCCGACCGCAAGGGCGGTCACTGCATTCGCAGCCGGCCCGACGGCGCCATCGTCGGGATCGACCACGGCCTCACGTTCCATCCCGCCTGGAAGCTCCGTACCGTGATCTGGGACTTCGCCGGGGAGGCGGTGTCACCCCAGCTCGCCGACGACGTGTGTCGCGTCGCGGTCGACGTCGACGGGCCCCTTGGCGCCCGTCTCACGCCGCTCGTCTCGACGCTCGAGCTCGACGCGGTACGGGAGCGGGGCAACGAGCTCGTCGCGGCTGGGCGCCTGCCCGATCCCGACCCCGGGTACCACTCGCTCCCGTGGCCGCTCGTGTAAGCGGCGAGCCTGTGCAGGTCGGTTACGACCGGCCCGCCGTCTCGGATCTCGTCAACGGTTGTGGCGCGTCGGCGCGGCGCTTGTAGACGGCGATGCCGTCCACCGACGCTACGTACTCGTAGTCCCGGTACACGACGCGCGCCAAGGGTGGGTACCGGGCGATCATGTAGTACTGCGCGCCCCGGATGCCCGAGTACGCGGTGTCCAGCACGTACGTGGGCGGGTGGGCGGCGAAGTCCTCAAAGAACAGCTCCCACGCGCCCGGCGTCGCGTCCTTGACGCTGGCCTCGTTCCCCGGTCGGCCGGGCTCCCATCCGGAGAGGAACCCTGACGTGAGGAAGCGCGTCGCGGGGCGCTTGCCCGACGCCCAGTAGATCTCGGGCACGTGCCCCCAGACGAGGATGCGGTCGTTACGCCCGGCGCGCTCCTTCAGGTACTGACTCACGGGCTTGTACTGCGCCTTCTCGTTGAACGGGCGGACGAGGAACGCAAGACCGCTGGCCACGACCGCGATCCCGGCCGCGAGTGCGATGGTGCGCTTCACAACGCGTCCGCTCGACCGCATCAGGACGCTCGTGGTGATGAGCACGAGGGGCGGCAGAAGCTGCAGGTAGTAGTGGCCGAAGAAGCGGAGACCGACCGCGACCGACAGGACGGCCGACAAGAGCCACAGCCAGAGGTCGGTGTCGCCGATGCCCGCGGTGCTGCGCTCGCGCCACGCGCGCGGCAACGTCCACACGATCGGCAGGTTCACCACCGCGAATGCCGCCGTCATCACGACGAGCGTCAGGAGGACCGAGCCCCAGAGCCCACTGATGCCGAGGTAGCTGCCGTTGCCGATCGTCGTCCAGAACAGCAGCTCACCCGGGCCGACCAAGAGCGCGACGACCGCCAACGGCAGCGCGAAACCGCCGAGCGCATCCGCCGCCCCCCGCCGACCTCGTTGCCGCCACACGAGGTAGAGCACCGGCAGGAGCGTCGCGGCCCCCGTCTGTTTGGCGAGGGTGGCGAGCGCAACGGCGGCGCCCGACGAGAGCGCGCGGCCGCGACGCGCGAGGAGCACTGCCGCCGTCATGCTCGGCAGCATGAAGATCTCGAAGTTCGCCGCCTGCCCGTCCTGGGGCGCGAACGCGACCGACGCCAACACCATGAGGACACCCGCGATCCACGCGGCGCGGTTGCCGTAGCGTCTTCGGGCCTCGAGGGCGAGGAACAAAGCGGTGAGCGCGACGGCCAGCATCGCCATCACGCGCACCGACCACAGGGCCGTCGTGGCGAAGATCGTGAACGTCGCCGCATAGAGGTAGGGCACGAGCGGCGGCTTGCGGTCGGCGGCCTCCTGGTAGAGCTTGCCCCCGTCGTTGATCACCTCGGCCTGGGCCCCCAGGAACGACTCGTCCGAGTTGAAGACGTCCACGAAGAACGCCGGGAGCCGCAGCGCGGCAGTGAGGAGGAGCAGGACGGCGAACAGACGGAGGGTTGTTCGCCGCGAGGATCGATGGTCGGAGACCGAGAGCTCGTCGGGCGCGATGCCGATCACGTCCGGGGATGGCGACGCTACCGGTGCGACGTCCATATTCATGGGGTCCGGGCCTACCGGCCTGCTCCGATCCCTGCCGACGGGCTAGTCATTGTGCCAGCTGGTCGGTGGCCTCCCGACGCGGTTGGTCAGACGGGCGCGAGCTCGTGGCCCAGGTAGCGGCGGCGGCACAGGGATCGCTGTGGCTTGCCCGACGAGGTCTTCGGCAGCGTCCCGGGCCGCACGAGCACGATGTCCTCCGGTGGCACACCTACCGCGTCGGTCACGCGAGCCGCCACCGCGGCGCGGATGGGCGCGAGCTCGTCGTGCTTCGTCTCGGCGACGACGACCACGGCCTCGCGACCCCGCCGGCCCTCGGTGCCGAACGCGATGACGTTCCCGGCCCGCACGCCCTCGACCGACTCGGCCGCGCGCTCGACATCCTCGGGGAACACGTTGCGCCCGCCGACGATGATGACGTCCTTGATCCGCCCGCACACGACCAACTCGCCGTCGACCACGTATCCGAGGTCCCCGGTACGGAACCAGTCGCCGCGGCGGGATGCCGCGGTCGCGTCGGGATTGTCGTAGTAGCCGGGCGTGATCGAGCTGCCGCGCAGCTCGACTTCGCCGACCTCGCGGTCCTGCATGGCCTGCCCGGTGGACGGGTCGCAAACTCGCATCTCGAGGCCGGGAACCGGTCGCCCGAGTCGCGGGAGGCGCCGGACGTTGTCGTCGCCGCCTCCGCCGTCGACCGGGGCGGCGTACCGGTCGGTCTCGAGCACCCGCTGGTCGATCGTGTCGACCTGCATGCCGGCGCCCGGCGTCGGGAAGGCGACGGCGAGCGTGGCTTCCGCCATGCCGAAGACGCAGAACGCGGCGCCCCGGTCGAGGTCGTGGCGGGCGCCCGCGGCGAGGAACGCCTCGACGGCGTTCGGGTCGATCGGCTCGGCGCCGTTCAGTGCCAGCCGCCACCTCGACAGGTCGAGGCGGCCGAGGCGGCGCAGCGCACGGGCCGCGAGCGCGTACGCGAAGTTGGGCCCCGCGGTCGCGGTGCCCCCGAACTCGGCGATCCATTCCATCCACCGCGCCGGCGCGGCCAGGAAGTCCTGCGGCGAGGCGAGCACGAGGTCGAACCCGTGCAGCATCGGCGCACCGAGCAACCCGATGAGCCCCATGTCGTGGTAGAGGGGGAGCCACGACACCGCCCGGTCGAAGTCGGGATCGAAGGCGGCGGCCTCGACGGCGGCGTCGAGGTTCGCGGTCATGCAGCGGTGCGGCACCATGACGCCCTTCGGGTCGGCCGTGGCGCCGCTCGTGAACTGGAGGATCGCCAGCGCGTCGGGGTCGTCGGCTGGACGGTCGTAGCCGCCCGGCGCCCCACGCAGCTCCTCGAGCTGCACGATGGGCGGGTCACCCGGTTGGGGATCGAGGAACTCGCTGAGCTGCGCGTCGATCACGACGATCTGCGCATCGGCGTGGACGATGAGCCTGCGGGTCTGGGCGACGAAGTCCTCGATCGAGGCCAACCGCATCGGCAGCGGGAGCACGACCACGGTGGCGCCCGCCAGCCAGGTGGCCTGGATGGCCGTGACGAACGGGCGTGTCGTGGCGCCGAGCAGCGCGACGTGGCTCCCCGGCCCGATTCCGCGCGCTTGGAGGGCGGCGGCCATGGCTCGGGCGTCCTCGTGGAGACGGGACCACTCGACACGCTCGCAGCCGTCGGCGCCCGCCGATCCGACGAAGGTGATCGAGTGGCGCGTCTCCGCCGTCGCCTCGAGGCGCGGCAAAAGAGACGTGGAGCGGGTCACTAGGAGGATCGGACCCTTCCTACCCGAGATGGGTTACGGCGGAAACGTGATCGCCGCCGCCGGGTCGTGGAAGAAGCGGGAGCGGGGCAGCGCCGCGTCGGCCCCGGCGGAGGTCGCCGATGCGAGAGCCTCCGGGTTGTCGTGGCGGCCGTAGACCACGACGCGGGCGGCGGGAACGAGCTTGCGCACCGCCGCAACCGCGTCGGGATGGGCCTTCACGTCGATGATCACCGTGTCGGCGCCGGCACTCTCGTCGGGCGTCGACGCAAAGGCGACGTCCGGTATTGCCGCCGCGATCTTCGAGCGGTCGAGCAGGTCACCGACCAGAGCGACGACCCGCACTACTCCCCGCGGATGTGCTGGGCGAGGTACGAGGGCTCGCCGAGCTTGCCGATCAGATCGAGCTGGGTCTCGAGCCAGTCGATCGACCCCTCTCCGTCGGCGAGCATCGGTTCGAAGATCAGTCGCGACCCGTCGTCCCCGGCCTCGCGGCAAAGCACGATCGCGGCGACCAACGCGTCCACGGTCGCCTTCTCGAGCGCGAGCTCGTTCTCGAACTGGTCGGTCACGCCCGACCCGACACGAATCCGGTTGAGCCTCTGGAGGTTGGGCGTTTGCTCGAAGTAGATGATCCGCTCGATGAGCTTCTCGGCGTGACGCATCTCGTCGATCGAGTCGTCGTAGGCCCGCTTGGCGAGATCCGGGTAGCCCCAGTTGTCGCGCATCTTCGAATGGACGAAGTACGTGCTGGCGGCCGAAAGCTCCGAGGCGAGCAGATCGGCGAGCGTCTCCAAGACTTTGGGATTTCCCTGCATCAGCCACCTCCGCCCGGCAGCGTATGCCTCGCGCTGCGGAACAGGAAGCAGCTACCGAGAGCTCCCGCGACGAGCGCGCTGGCGAGGATGCCGATCTTCGCTTCTTCGAGACGTGCGCCACCGTATGAGACGTCGGCGATGAACAGAGCAACAGTGAATCCGATTCCCGCCAGCGCGGAGACGCCGAGGATCTGTCGTCGGTTCACCGAGCCAGGGAGGCGGCCGACGCCGAAGCGCACCGCGAGGGTGATTGCCAGCGTGATCCCGACGGTCTTGCCGACGATGCGTGCGACGACGATCGCCCACGTGACTCGACTGGACGCGGCGGCCCGCAGCGCGTCGGGGCCCAGCAGGATGCCGGCGTTCGCCAGCGCGAACAGCGGCACGATGACGAAGCTGGCGGCGAGGTGCAGCGGGGCCTCAACACGATGGAGCACGTGCCGCTCGTCTCGCGACCGAGCCGGGGTGATCAGCCCGAGAACGGCGCCGACCAGCGCTGCGCTCAGGCCCGCCTTGACCGTGCAGACCCAGAGCACCGCGAAGGCGACCGGGACGTAGAGCCATCGCGGACGGACACGCAGGCGGGAGAGCGCGATGAGCACGAGGAGCGCCCCCATCCCGGCGAGCATCCACGAGATCTGGACCTCCCTCGAATAGAAGATCGTGATGATGACGACGGAGCCGGTGTCATCTACAACCGCCAAGGTGAGAAGGAAGAGCTTGAGACCCGCCGGCACCTGCGGGGCCACGAGGGCCAATACCGCGAGCGCGAATGCGAGGTCGGTGGCCGTCGTGATGCCCCACCCATCGCTCGCGGGCGCAGTCGGGTTCCAGGCGAGGAAGATCAGCGCCGGCATTGCCATGCCACCGACGGCAGCTATCACTGGCAGCGCCGCCGTACGCCGGTCGCGCAGCTCACCCTCGACGAGCTCGCGCTTGATCTCCATCCCGACCACGAGAAAGAAGACCGTCATCAGGCCTTCGTTGACCCAATGTCTGAGGTCGTAGGTGACGCTCAGCGCCCCGGTCCCGATGGTGAGCTCGTACGTCCACAGGTCGGTGTAGCCGCGGGTCCAGATGTTCGCGACGACGAGCGCCACAGCCGCGGCCGCGAACAGGACGATCCCGCTCGCGATCTCGACCGCGACGAAGTCGTTCCCGACAGGATGGAGATACCGGCCGAACGGGAAGGGGACGAGTGTTCGGCGACCGGTCATCAGGATGCCCCTGGGCGCGTCGACAAATGAACGCCGACCAGACTTCCCGGCACGCCGGGGACGACTGTACCGGTCGCGATGCCTCTACGCGCCGACGAGCCGGGGCGCGTCGACGTGCGCGAACTCCGGCCACCGGGCGCGCTGCTTCTTGGCGAGCTTGTGCAGCAGCTCGAGCGCGCCGAGGTCCTCGTCGGCGCCGCGCACCTCGATCCAGCCGTCGCGCTCGAGACCTTCCATGATCTCGCGACCGACGTCGGTGCGCACGAGCGTGAGCGTCCAGTCGTTGAACGCGCCGATGCCGCCGGTCGAGATGTCGGCGTGCTCGGCCGCAAAGTCCGGGCACAGCTTGCAGCCCTCGCGCGTGAACGCGTGGCACTCCTTGAGCGGGACCTCGACGTACCGGCCGTCGTGCATCCAGATCTGCAAACGCCCCTTGATGTTCATCTTCTTGATCTCGGCTCGCTTCAGCCCGTACTTGGCTTCGAGCAGCTCCTCGAAGATCGCGTCGTCGAAGGTCTTCGAGCACAGAAGGCCGATGTTGAGCGCCATCCGCCGTCCGACCTTGCCCGCCCGGCGCTGGTTCATCACCGGTGGCACCGAGCTCTGGCAGCTCATCCCGACCAACGCGAGGCGCTCGGCCCCGCTCTCGATCGCCTCGTCGTACGCCATCGTGTTGGCCGAGTACGTGTAGCGGCTGCCGGCGGAGGCGATGATGTCCTCTTTGGTGCGGGCGACGCCGGGCTTCGCCTTCCAGGTTGAGCCGTCACCCTCCAGGTACGAGACGAGGGCGGCGTCGATGATGTCGCGCTCGAGCGCGTAGAGCAGGATCGCCGAGACGAGGCCGCCGTCCTGACCGACTTCGGCGAGCACGGGATCGGTGGCGCGGGCGAGCACGATGTCCTTCGAGACGCCTTCGACTTCGATCGGCTCGCGCGTCCGCCCGAACATGAACTCGTCGATCTCGGGCTCCCAGGCCCGGAAGCGCGGGCAGGCCCGGGTACAGCTCGTGCAGCCCTTCTCGCCGTGGCTGCAGTTGTCGGGGCCCCAGCCCTCCTCGAACTGGAAGGGCTTGTAGACGCCGTTCTCGTCGTTGTACCCGAGCACGTCGTGGGGGCAGACGATGACGCAGCCTGCGCACCCGGTGCACAAGCCGGTCGTCACCACCTCCGAATAGAGCTCTTTCCACTGCAGCTTCTCGGCGGGCATCAACGCTCCTGCGTTGGGGAACAAAAAGAGTCTGTCATTCGGCGGCGACGCGGGCGAAACGCCCGCGCGCGTAACCTGCCCCGCGCGCGGCGACGGCGGCTTTGCCGACCGGCGCCGCAGAGCCGGAGCTTGCGACGGCGCAAGAAGGAAAAGTCAAGGAGACGAAACGCCATGAGCCAACCACCGCCCCCGCCGCCGCCCGCGTCCCCGCCGCCGTCCGGTTCGGACCCGCAGATCCCGGCGCCGCCGCCCCCGGCGCCGCCTCCGGGGTACTACGCCGAGGGCACGGCGCCGTCGCCCACCGGAGGCGCGCCGTCGACGGCGTACGGGCCGCCGGCGAGATGGCGAAGCCTGCGCGGCATCACGACCTCGCTCACGTGGCTGTTCGCCGCCCACATCGTGCTCACGGTCGTGTTGATCATCGGCGTGTTCAACCACCTTCGGGTGCTGAGCGACAAGGAATCCGGCGGGCTCGTCCTCGACACGAAGGCGGTCAACGACGCCAACGGGCTTGCCGCCGGGATGATCATCCTGTCGGGCCTCGTGGCCGTCGCCATCTTCGTGCTCCTGATCATCTGGCTGTACCGGGCGGCGAAGAACAACGAGGCGCTCGGGCGGCAGAACCCGCGGCTCGGGGCCGGCTGGGCGATCGGCGGCTGGTTCATCCCGTTGGCGAACTTCGTGATCCCGTTCATCATCATGGATGACGTCTGGCGGGGCGCCGATCCGTCGATCGCGCGCGGCGATCCCAACTGGCGCCGATCCTCGACCCTGGCCGCGATCTGGGCGTGGCTGGTCACCGCGGTGATCTTCACGGTCCCGAGCGCCATCGCCAGCTCCACGGGCGACGTTCGCGCCGACGAGCCCGACAAGGTCCGCCGCGACGACATCTTCCGGATCATCGGAGCCGTCGGAGCGATCCTGGCCTCGGTGCTCGCGATCGTCGTCACTCGGCGGATCGCCGCCCGTCAGGAGGAGTGCTTGCGGGCGCAGCAAGCCACCGCGCCGGCGACCTGAGCCGGCCGGGGATCTCGAGATGTCGGACGAGCTCCGCGCGCTCCTGCGTCACCACATCGAAGACGGGTTCAATCGTGACGACTGGACCGTGTGCGAGTCGACCCTGGCTGATGGCTACACCGCGTATTACGGCGCTGAGGGAAAGGCGAACGTCGGACGCGACGCGTACGTACGAGCCTGCAAGTTCCTTCGGCGGTCGTTTCCCGACGTGAACATCACGATCGAGGATCTCGTCGTCGAGGCCGACAAGATCGCGATGCGCTACACGGAACGCGGCACGCTCACCGGCCGCCCGTTCCTCGGCATCCAGCCCGTCGGCCAGGCCTACGCCAAGCCGGGCACGACTGTGTACCGGGTGGTGGACGGCCGGTTGGCGGAGTCGTGGGGCGTCGAGGACACGCTCGGCTGGTTCAGGCAGCTGGGCGCGGCGCCGGACGGGCTCGGCGCCGCCTGACCGGTCAGACCTTGAGGAGACGCTCGACCGCCTGGACGGCTTCGGTGAGTTTGGCGTCGCCCTCGGCCCGGCTCGACTCGGCCGCGTCGCGCACGCACTTGCGCAGATGCTCGTCGAGCAGGCCCAGACCGACTCCCTGGAGCGCCTTCGTGACCGAGACGATCTGGGTGAGGATGTCGACGCAGTACTCGTCCTCGTCGACCATGCGCTGCAGCCCGCGGACCTGGCCCTCGATGCGGCGCAGCCGCGTTCGGTAGTCGTCCTTGTGCATCGAGTAGCCCCGCATCGTCTCCTCCCGCGGCTCGGATGGGGTACAGGGGTATAGTATCAGCTCGTGGCTGAGCTACAGGTGAGCACCCCGCACCCGGACCTCCAGCGGGTCGACGTGCCGGTGGACGGCATGACGTGCGTCTCGTGCGATCCCGAAGCGGAGGAGCTGCACACGCTCCGCCCGCGGCTGTACGTGGCGATCGCGCTCTCGATCCCGGTGCTGCTGATCTCGATGGTCCCGCCGCTGCAGTTCGGCGGGTGGCAATGGGTGGCGTTCGTGCTCGCGACGCCGGTGATCCTCTGGGCCGGCTGGCCGTTCCACCACGCGGCGCTGGTCAGCCTGAGCCACGGCACCACCACGATGGACACCCTGGTATCGCTGGGCACGCTGGCCGCGTACGCGTGGTCGGTGGTCGCGCTCGTGTTCCTGGGCGCAGCCGAGGGCGGCGTGGCGATGGGTGGCGCTTTCGGTGGTGGCGACGCTGCGCACGTGTACTTCGAGACCGCGTCGGTGATCGTCGCTCTGGTGCTGCTCGGGCGCTTCTTCGAGGCACGGGCCAGACGGCGGTCGAGCCACGCGCTCCGGGGACTGCTCGAGCTCGGTGCGAAGACGGCGCGTCTCGAGAACGGCGATGAAGTGACGGTCGAGAGCCTCCAGGTCGGCGACCGGTTCGTCGTGCGGCCGGGGGAGAGGATCGCGACCGACGGCCGAGTCGTCGACGGGTCGTCGGCCGTCGACGTGTCGATGCTGACGGGAGAGCCGGTACCGGTCGAGGTGAGCGTGGGCGGCACGGTGTTCGGCGCGACGGTGAACACGTCGGGCCGGCTCGTGATCGAGGCGACCAAGGTCGGCGGGGACACCGCGCTGGCGCAGATCGCACGGCTCGTCGAGGAGGCTCAGGGCTCGCGGGCGCCTGTGCAGCGGCTGGCCGACCGCGTCTCGTCGGTCTTCGTGCCGGTCGTGATCGTGATCGCCTTCGGCACGCTGATGGCCTGGCTCCTCGCGGGCCAGGGTGCGAACGCGGCGCTGACCGCCGCCGTCGCGGTGCTGATCATCGCGTGCCCCTGCGCGCTCGGGCTGGCCACGCCGACGGCGATCATGGTCGGCGCCGGCCGGGCCGCGCAGCTGGGAATCGTGATCAAAGGCGGCGAGGTGCTCGAGGCCACTCGGACCGTCGACACCGCCGTGCTCGACAAGACCGGCACGATCACCGAAGGCAAGATGCGCCTCGTCGACGTGCTCGCGGCCCCTGGTGTCGACGAACGCGAGCTGCTGCGTCGGGGGGGCGCGCTCGAAGACGCCTCGGAGCACCCGATCGCCCAGGCCGTGGCCGGCGGTGCCCGGGTACGGGGCGTCGAGCTCGTCGCTCCGTCGTCCTTCGACAGTCTCGCCGGCTCGGGTGTGCGCGGCTCGGTCGACGGTGTCGAGGTCACCGTCGGCCGGCGCGAGCTCGTGGGCCCCGCGCCGGACGTGCTTGAGCGCGCTGCCGCCGGCGCGGAAGCCGAGGGTCGCACCGTCGTGTTCGCGGCGTGGGAGGGCGGCGTGCGGGGGGCGTTCGTCGTGGCGGACACCGTGAAGAGCACGTCGCGGACGGCGCTGACCGAGCTGCACGAGCTCGGCCTCGAGACGGTGATGGTGACCGGCGACCAGCGAGTGGCGGCCGATGCCGTCGCGCGAGCCGTGGGCATCGATCGGGTGATCGCGGGCGTGCTCCCGGGTCAGAAGGTGGACGAGGTGCGCGACCTTCAGGAGCACGGGCGGCGCGTGGCTGTCGTCGGCGACGGCGTCAACGACGCCCCGGCGCTGGCGCAGGCCGACCTCGGCATCGCCATCGGTACGGGCACGGACGTCGCCATCGAGGCCAGCGACCTCACGTTGGTCTCGGGCGACCTGCGCGCCGCCGCCGACGCCATCGCCCTGTCCCGCCGGACCCTCACGACGATCAAGGGCAACTTGTTCTGGGCCTTCGCGTACAACATGGCTGCGATCCCGCTCGCCGCCCTCGGCCTTCTCAATCCCGTGGTCGCGGCGGCGGCGATGGGGTTCTCGAGCGTGTTCGTCGTGACGAACTCGCTGCGCCTGCGCGGCTTCCGCGGCTTCCGGCGCTAGCTGCGCTCGGCGATCCAGCGGCCGAGGAGCTCGGCCTCGGCGTTGGCGTGGTCCTCCAGGCCGTCGACGATCGCCCGTTCGACTCGGCCGCCGACGAGCGGGACGTGCACGGTGAGGTCGCCGGTCACGAGGCGTCGAGTGCTGTCGCCCAACGGCTCGAGCGTCACGTCGTACGCCGCCTGCAGCCGGTCGGCGTAGTTGTCGGGCAGGATGCGGTGGCGGCTCGTGTGCGACGCCAGGTCGTAGGTGGCGTCGTCGACCCATGTGAGCTTGGCAGGGTCGACCACGCGCGTGACGGCGCCCGACAGGGGAGCGGTGAAGCGGTACCGGATCCGCTGGTGGGCGCGGTCGCCGTCCCGTTCGTTCTCGAGCAGCTCGGGCGCGCCGAGCTTCGGGAGGTCGGCGGTGGCGGCGACGAAGTCGCCGTCCAACAGCGTGGCCTCGACCGCGGCCAGCGGGGCCGGGATGCGTTGCTCGATGCGGAAGTTCACGACGGGCTCATCTCGTTCGCCTGCACTACACCAGCCCCCTACGCTCTGGCGCCAATGGCCAAGATCAGCGACATCCTCCGGCGGGGCATGAGCTTCTCGTTCGAGTTCTTCCCTCCTCGCACGCCCGAGATGGAGGAGACGCTCCGCACCACGCTCGTCGAGCTCGAGACCCTGGCGCCTTCCTACGTGTCGGTCACCTACGGCGCGGGCGGCACGACACGCGAGCGGACTCACGACATCGTCGTCGACATCCTCCGGACCACGACGATGACGGCCATGGCGCACCTCACGTGTGCCGCGCACACGCGCGCCGAGCTTGTCGAGATCGTCACCCGCTATCGGGACGCCGGGATCGAGAACGTCCTCTGCCTCGGGGGCGACCCGCCTGCCGACCTCCATCTCCCGCCCGGAGAGCTGTCCTACGCCGTCGAGCTGGTCGAGCTCGTGCGCGAGATCGGCGACTTCTCAGTCGGCGTCGCCGCTCACCCCGAGCCGCATCCGAAGTCGCCCTCTCGTGAGAGCGACCGCTACTGGACGGCGCGGAAGCTGGAGAAAGCCGATTTCGCGATCACGCAGTTCTTCTTCGAGGCCGAGCACTACTTCGATCTCGTCGCGAGTCTGCGCGCCAACGGTGTCGACAAGCCCGTGCTCCCCGGGATCATGCCCGCCACCAACCTGCGCTCGATCACACGCATGGCCGAGCTGCAAGGTTCCGGGTTCCCGAAGTGGCTCGCCGACAAGCTGTACGCCGTCGGCGACGACAAGGATGCGGTACGCGAGGTCGGTATCGCCGAAGCCACGAAGCTGTGCCAGGCGCTCCTCGACGGCGGCGCACCCGGCCTGCACTTCTACACGCTGAACCGATCGACCGCGACGCGTGAGATCTTCACCCGCCTGGGTTTGCGCGAAGGCGTCGGCTGAGTCGAGTCCCCTGAACGACGCGCGCTACTGACGCGCGCTCAGCTCAGCGTCCCGCCGCCCGCCACGTGATCGGCTTCGGTCCGTTGTGGCGCCTCGAAGGCCCGGTCCGGCGTGGTCCCGTGCGGCCGTCGCGGATGATCCGCGAGCTCGACCCGTCCGTTGCCGGCCGATCGTGCCCGCCGACGTCGATCGAGGAACGCCGTACTTCTCCGCTCCCGCGTTCGTAGCCACCGCGTACGTGAGCGAGGGCGTCCTCGAGACCGTGCCACTGCGTAGACCGCCCCGATGTCAGCGTCGCCTCGACCGCGTCGGCGATGGCGCGCAGCGCGACCACGAAGATGATGACCTGCGACTCGGCGGGGGCGCGCCACACGACGGGCCGCTCGTCCTCGATCCGCGCGGGCGCCGCCATGCTCGCGACCGGTTCGGGGTCGAGCATCGGTGCGGGCTCGGGATCGAGCCTCGCCGCCGGTTCGGCGTCGAGCATCGGCGCGGGCTCGGCGACGAACGTCTCGTCCGGCTCCGGGTCGAGCATCGGCGCGGGCTCGGCGATGAACGTCTCGTCCGGGTCGGAGGCGAACGTCTCTTCCGGCTCGAAGACGAAAGTGTCGTCCGGATCAGCACTCAACGTCTCGTGCGGCTCGGCGATGAACGTCTGGTGCGGGTCGTCGACGAAGGTCTCGTCCGGCTCGTCGGTGATCTGCGTGGCCGGCTCGTCGTCGAGATGCGGGATGTCCTCCCCGTCCTTCGCTTCTGTCGAATGGCTCCAGCTCACGAACGCGTTCAGTCCGGTGAGCGTCGCGTACGGGTCCGACCGGTCGACGCTCACGCCCTCCTCGACGAGGGCCTCCATGTCGATCGACGACCAGGGGGCCGGTCCGATCACCGGATCGTGTTTCTCGCCGCGCGCCTCGGCAAAGGCGTGGTTGATGTCGTCCTGATCACGCCGCCCTTGCTTGATCACCCCGACGGCCAGCACGCCGCCGGCGACGAGGAGCCCGAAAATCCCTCCCAGAAGGATCGCGAGAACCATGGGTCATACCTCCCTGGACGCCCTCGGCGGCACATCATTGTTGGTTTTTCGGCTCAGGTCGAAAGGAGAGACCCGAAGCCCCGGTCGGTGGCGGAGGGAGTGGGATTTGAACCCACGGTGCCCGGAGGCACAATGGTTTTCGAGACCATCCGATTCGGCCGCTCTCGCATCCCTCCGGCGAGGAAGTGTAACGAGATGCCCCTTGCGGCCAGCCCGAGAGGAGACGCCATGGTGCCGGCATCCGAGACCCCGCGCTGGCGGGGCGTCAACCATCTCGCCCTCGTGACGCCAGACATGGACGCCACCGTTCGGTTCTACGCCGGGGTGCTCGGCATGCGGGTGGTGGCGACGACGAGGGCGGGACCGATGCGCCATTACTTCTTTGAGATCGGCCCCGAGAACACGGTGGCGTTCTTCGAGATCGACGGGATCGGGACGTTCGCCAAGCCGGCGGGCGCCCCGCCCTCCCAGACGATCCAGTTCGACCACCTGTCCTTCAACCTGCCGGACGAGCGGGGGCTGCTCGACCTGCGCCAGCGGCTGCTCGACGCCGGGTGCGAGTGCACCGAGGTCGTCGACCACGGGTTCGTTCGGTCCGTGTACTTCACAGACCCGAATGGCATCGCGCTCGAAGCGTCGTGGTGGGCGATCGACGCGACCGGCCGCCCCGCCGACTATGCGGACGAGCGCGTCTTCGCGGATCCCGAGCCCGTCGCGGCGATCGACGAGCTGCGCCGCCACGGTCAGGTGCTCGGGGCGCCGGTGACGCGACTCACCAGCGAGGAGATCGTCGACCCGGTCTGACCGCTCGCGTCGCCGCCGTCAGCGGCGGTCGGAGAAGAACGCGGTCAGGAGCGCGGCGCACTCGTCGGCGCGGACGCCGTCGACGACCTTCGCCTCGTGGTTGAGACGGGGATCGGCAGCCAGGTTGTAGAGGCTGCCGAGCGCGCCGCCCTTCGGGTCGGCGGCGCCGAACGCCACGAGCCCGAGCCGCGCCGCGATGACTGCGCCCGCGCACATCGGGCACGGCTCGAGCGTGACGATGAGCGCGAAGTCCTCGAGCCGCCACGAACCGGCGCGGCGCGCGGCGTCACGAAGAGCGAGGATCTCGGCGTGTGCGGTCGGGTCGGCGTCCCGCTCGCGCTGGTTGTGCCGGCGGGCGACGACCTCACCGGTGTCGACGCGTGCGACGACGGCGCCGATGGGGACGTCACCGTGCTCGACGGCCGCTCGCGCTTCCTCGAGCGCGACACCCATCAGCTCGTCGAGCTGCACGCGGTCCACGCCCGGCAGCGTACGAGCCGTCTCGGCGGAGGGAGTGGGATTCGAACCCACGGTGAGTTGCCCCACACACGCTTTCCAAGCGTGCCGATTCGGCCGCTCTCGCATCCCTCCGGATATGTAGAGGCGGACCGTGCACCCGCCGTCGACCCCGTCGCCGCCCGGTGCACTTGCTCGCGGTGGCTCGGGTCAGGTGAACCTGCGGCACACGGGAGGGCTCGCTGAGAGCTGCTTCCTTCCGGACCTGACTCGGTTCGCGAGATCCCGTTGCGCAGGACCCGACCCTCAACGTCACCGTGGGCCGCTGCCGTGCGGCGGCCCGGGCCTCGGGCGGGAATTCAGCCCCCCGTACGTGGATTGGGGGTACAGGGCACCACGGGCTCCCCGCCTAGCACGGTCCGCGACGCGAGGGTAGCAACGCCTAGGAATCGAGCTTCGCCGTCTGCTTGTCCGTCATCGCCGGCCGCGGTGCAGCTGCATCGAGAGGCGTTGCATGAGATCGCCGTAGTGCGTGAGCTCGGTGACGGCGCCGGGGCGTCCTCCGGGGGCGTTGCGGTACTCGGGGATGCCGACGGAAGTCACGAGCATGCACGACGCGACCGTGGCGAAGAAGCGGCGGACGGGCTCGTCGAAGAACGTGAGCCCGGTTGCGCCGCACCCGAGGGCGAACGCGGCCAGCGAGAGCCGACCCGACGCCAAGCCTGCTTCGAGCTGCGCGACCCGATAGCCCCGCGCGCCGAGGGCGCCGAGCACCGTGTCGAGCGGCGCGGAATGGAACGCGGTGTACGCCGAGTCGCCGCCCAGCGGCTGGTTCAGGCACAGCTGTTGCGTGATCTCGCGGAACTGGCCGGGGCGCACGAGCTCGAGGTCACCGTCGCGCCAGCGGTACGCGCCGGGCTCGACGCCGTCGATGCCGTGCACCGCCAGCTCGTGCTCGAGCAGGGTCGTGGCGGGCGCGGCGAAATCAACTGGTGCCGGGCGGGCGGCAACCGCCATGCCCCAGTGCAGGAGCGCGGCGGGCGCGGTGTCGCGCCGCATGATGCGCGTCGACCCGCGCCGCAGGATCACCTCCTCGATCGAGGCGTCCGCGGCGTCGGGCGGCGCGTCGACGCGCACACGGGTCGGGCTGCCGTCGACGGCATGAGCGCGCCACTCGGCGACAGCGGCCTCGTCCGCCAGCGCGCCGGCCTGGTGCGCTTGGGTGAGCAACGGGAAGTCGATCGGGTGCGGCGAGATGCGCTCGACGTCGACGTCGATCGGAGGGAGGTCGGCCGGCGCGTCGATCTCGCCGCCGGCGCCGATCGAGACCAGCGCGAGGGGGAACTCGGTGACGCCGTCGACGCCGACGAGGCGCGTCACGTCGCGGTCGGCGAAGCCGGTCCATACGCGAGCGTCGAGCCCGCACGAGTCCGCCATCGCCAGCAGGTTCGCCAGCATGGTGCCCGCGTCCCAGTAGAGATGGCGGAAGCCGCGCTCGCCGTATTTCCACGCCGTCCGCCACGGGATGCCCGTGAGCACGAGTGAGCAGGCGGGACCGGGTGCGACCGCCCCCGTACGAAGGGTCGTGAGACCGACCTCGAGCGGGGAGAAGTGGTGCACGCCGTCGGCAACGCCGTCGACGCCCGCGCACACCGCGTACACCTCGACGGGATGCAGGTTGCCGGCGGACATCGCGGTCCGGAAGTAGGTCGGCTCCTCGAACACCGGGGAGGCACTCGTGCGCGTCACGCCGGCGGTGAAGAACAGGAGCCGCGCCAGCGTGGTGGCGTCGAGCGCGCCGGCTGCAACCGGCCGAGCCTGGCCCGAGAGCACGTCGGCCGCCCGCACGCCCGACTCGCCGAAGTCCGTCGGCAGCGGGGTCGTGTCGAGACCGACGTAGCGCTTGAACGGCGCCGGGCGGTTCGAGGGGTCGAGGGGCTGGAAGTCGACGAGGAGCGACCGGTCCGTGGGAGAGCCGTGCTGGGTCAGCTCGTGCAGGACGGCGGCCGGGTCGGGCGCGCTCATTCCTCTGCTCGCCTCGCGGTACGCGGCAGCTCCGCGAAGGGAACGTCCACGTCGGCGCGCGGCTCCGGGGGCAAGCCGAGCACGCGTTCGCCGACGATGTTCCGCTGGATTTCGTCCGTGCCGCCCCGGATCGAGATGGACGGGCTCGTCAGGAACAGCGTCTCCCACTCGGCGTTGTCGTGGCCGTCGATACCGGCGATCCCGTCCGGGCCGAGGACGCCGAGAGCGAGTGACGCGGCGGCCTTGAGCCCGGCGCTGCCCCGCAGCTTCGATCCCGATCCTTCCGGCCCGGGCGACCGGCCCGCCTTCGCGGCGTCGCGGGCGCGACGGGCGGTCAAGCGCGCCACCTCGAGCTCGATGATCGTGCCGGCCAGCTGCTGGCGCACGAGCGGGTCCGTGGTTGCGCTCCGCCGGCGGACCAGGTCGACGAGCCGGTCCTTCAGGTCCGCGCCCCATCCGCCGCCGCCGACCGCGCCTGCGCCGCGCTCGTAGGTGAGCGCGGTGCGGGCGACTCGCCATCCTTCCCCGGGACCGTCGATGCGATCAGCGTCGGCGACCGGCGCATCGTCGAAGTGCACCTCGCTGAAGTGGGTGTCGCCGTTCATCTGCCGGAGCGGGCTGACGGTGACGCCCGGCGCGTGCATGTCGAGCGCGAACGCCGTGATGCCGGCGTGCTTCGGCACGTTCGGGTCCGTGCGGGCGAGCAGCAGGCCCCGCTGCGAGTAATGCGCTCGGCTGGTCCACACCTTCGACCCCGTGACGCGCCACTGGTCGCCGTCGCGTTCGGCGCGGGTGGCGAGCGACGCGAGGTCAGAGCCGGCGTCGGGCTCGGAGAACAGCTGGCACCAGATGTCGTCGCCGGTGCGGATCGCCGGCAGCCAGCGCGAGCACTGCTCGGGCGTCGCGTGCGCCACCAGCGTCGGCCCTGCGATCGCGAGCCCGATCAGGTACGGGTACAGGTCGGGCACGTCGAAGCGTGCCAGCTCCTGAGCGACCACCCCTGCCTGCGCCGGTGTCGCGCCGAGGCCGCCGTACTCCGCCGGCCAGGTCGGCACGGCCCAGCCTCCGTCGGCGAGGGCGCGCAGGTACGCACGGCCGGCGTCGATGTCGTCACTGCCGGCGCCGAGCACGGTGAAGGTGTCGCCGCCGCCGGAGGTCAGGCGCGCCTCGAGCGCGGCACGCACCCCGGCGCGGAAGTCGTCGGGTGCGGTCACGGTGCGCCGAGGTCCTCGTGAAGCTGTCGCACGAGGGCGTCGAGGGCGGGTGAGGTCCGGACGTCGTAGGGGGGCGGCTCGGCCTCGAGTGCGCGGAGCCGGGGCGGCAGCGCGGCGAGCGAAGCACGACAGCGGTCCCGCAGCGCGGCCAGAGGCTCGGCGGCCGGGACCCGCCGGCCGTCACGCATCACCGGTTGCAGCATCGGCCGGCCGTCGCCGATCTGCTCGTCCTCGAGCGCGAGGACATCGCCCCGGAGCTCACCGCCGTCGCCGGCGTTCCGGAACACCTGCTTGCGGCCCGGCAACGTCACCTTGTCCTCCGACAACTTCACCTTCGGCCCGCTCGCGTCCTCGACGAGCTTGTACACCACGGCGACGTGCGGCGCGTCGCCGCTCGTGCCCAGTTGCGTCCCCACCCCGAACGCGTCGATCGGCGCGCCTGCGGTCATCAGCTCCTCTATGCGGTACTCGTCGAGGTCGCCGGACGCGAAGACCTGCACCGCCGTGAGCCCCCCGTCGTCGAGGATTGCGCGGACGGAGCGCGAGAGCGTGTTGAGGTCGCCCGAGTCGAGCCGGACGGCGCGCGGCAGCAACCCCTCGGGCTCCAGCTTTCCGGCCAGGTCGACGACGGTGCGGGCGCCGCGTTCGGTGTCGTACGTGTCGATGAGGAAGATCGCGCGGCCCGGGAAGTCGCGCGCGTACGTGAGGAACGCGTCGGCTTCGTTGTCGAAGCGCATCACGTACGAGTGCGCCATCGTGCCGCTGAGCTCGAGGCCGTACACCTGTCCACCGAGCACGAGTGAGGTCGCCGCCGCCCCGCCCACGTAGGCGGCTCGTGCCGTCTTCAGGGCGGCGTCGGTTCCGTGGTCGCGCCGAGGCGAGAAATCGACGAACGTCCGGTCGCCGCACGCGGTCGCAACGCGCGCGGCCTTGGTGGCGATCATCGTCTGGTACCCGATGCAGTTGAGCAGGAACGTCTCGACGATCTGCGCCTCGACCAGGGGCGCGGTGACCTGGACGATCGGTTCGTCGGGGAAGACCAACTCGCCTTCGGGGATCGCGCGCACCTCCCCGGTGAACCGCAACTCCGACAGCATCGACAAGAATGACTCGTCGAACAGATCGAGCGAGCCGAGATAGTCGAGCGCGGTGTCGTCGAACTGCAGGTGCTCGAGATAGTCGAGCGCAGCGTCCAAGCCGCACGAGACGAGGTAACCGCGCCCGGGTGGGAGGTGCCGCGCGAACAGATCGAAGGTCGCCGGTTGGTCGAGCCCGTGCGCGTGGTAGCTCGCCGACATCGTCAGCTCGTACAGGTCGACGAACAGCGCCACGTTCGAGTCGTCGCCTTGCTTCATCGGGCGAGTCGCCGTCTCAGACGAGCCTGACGCCGGCTTGCTCGATGTCGCGAAGGGCCCGGACGCCGTCGCCCGGCTCGACCTCGACGGGCCGCGTCGCGTCGGTGATCACCTCGGTGTCGAACCCCATCTCGACGGCGTCGAGGCCGGTCTCCTTGACGCAGTAGTCGGTGGCGAGCCCGGCGATGACGACGCGGCCCACGCCCCGGTCGCGCAGGAGCTGCTCGAGCCCCGTCTCGCGCCGCTCGCCCGTGGGCAGGTGCGTCATGCTGAACCCCGAGTAGCCGTCCTCCGGGCCGGTCGCCTTGTGGATGGTCTCGCCGGCGACCTTCAAGTCGGGGTGGAACTCGGCGCCCCAGGTGTCATGGACGCAGTGGACCGGCCACTTGCCCCCGAACTTCGCGAAGTGCGGGGTGTCGGGCGGGTGCCAGTCCTTCGTGTACACGACGGGGACGCCCGCCGCCTGCGCCCGGTCGATCTCCCGGTTGACGAGGGGGACGACGTCCTCGCCACCCTGGACGTACAGGTTGCCGTTCGGGTCGGCGAAGTCGTTCTGCACGTCGACGACGACGAGCGCCGTGCCGGGGCGGTATTCGGTCTCGCTCACGTCGAACCTCCCGCGGAGGCTTCTCACTTCGCAGGGTACCGCTCTCGGTAGAGTCGAACGCGATGGCGTACCAGTCGCTCTACCGAAAGCACCGCCCCCAGACCTTCGGCGGGCTCGTCGGCCAGGACCACGTGACCGCGGCGCTGCGGAACGCAGTACGCGAGGGACGGGTCGGCCACGCCTACCTGTTCTCCGGCCCTCGCGGCACCGGCAAGACGACCACGGCCCGCATCCTCGCCAAAGCCCTGAACTGCCTGAACCTCGGCGCCGACGGGGAGCCGTGCGGCGTGTGCGAGAACTGCGTGGCCATCGCCGAGGGCCGCTTCCTCGACCTGTTCGAGCTGGACGCGGCGTCGAACAACAGCGTCGACAACATCCGTGACCTCACCGACAGCGTCCATCTCGGCCTGGGCGCGACCTCGAAGCGGAAGGTGTACCTCGTCGACGAGGTGCAGATGTTGAGCGCGGCGGCGTCGAACGCGCTGCTCAAGACCCTCGAGGAACCGCCCGAGCACGTGGTGTTCGTGCTCGCCACCACCAACCCCGAGAAGGTCCTGCCCACGATCCGTTCCCGGACCCAACACCTCGAGTTCACGCTGTTCTCGGCGGACGAGCTCGAGAAGCTGCTCGCGGACGTGCTCGGTCAGGAGGGCATCGAGGCCGACCCCGAGGCGCTGGCGGTGATCGCCCGCGCCGCCGCCGGCTCGGCGCGTGACGCACTCTCGCTGCTCGACCAGGCGCTCGCCCACGGCACCGACCGCCTCGACGCGGGCGCGGTCGCCGACCTGTTCGGGGGCACGCCGTTCGACCTGCGGGCCGCCGTGCTCGACGCCGTCGCCGCCGAGGACCCGGCCGGGGTCTTGGTCGCGGTCGGCGCGCTCCTCGACGCCGGCCACGAGCCGCGCCGGATCGCCGAGGACGTCCTGCGTTCGGTGCGCGACGCGTTCCTCCTCAACGCCAGTGGCGGGCAGGCGCGTGTCGACGTACCGGAGGACGAGCAGCGCCGGCTGGACGAGCTCGGCCGCACGCTCGGCAACACAACGCTCGTGCGGGTGCTCGAGACGCTCGGGCAGGCGGTCGTCGACATGCGCGGCACCGACGCCGCCGATCCGCGCCTCGTGCTGGAGATCGCCCTCGTCCGGCTGACGCGCCGCGAGGTCGGGCCGCCGATCCAGACGGTGATGGAGCGGATCGAGAAGCTCGAGCAGACCGTGGCCGGGCAGCGCGCGGCCGGTAGCGGCACGCGGCCGGAACCGCCGGCGGCTCCAGAATCCCGCGCCCCAGGCGTCACGGTCGGCGCGCTGCGCAAGCGCCGACCCTCGGACTCCGCGCCGCCGGCCGACACAGAGCCCGAGGCAGTCGCCGACGCGCCCGACCCGGCGCCGGCCGAGCCGAAAGAGCCGACCGAACCGAAGACGAAGGCGGAAGCAGCGCCGGCAGAAGCGGGGCCGCCGACCGTCGACGTCGACGACGTCATCCTGGCGTGGGCGACGGTGCTCCCCGAGCTGTCGGTTGCGACGCGCAGCGCGGTGCAGGAGGCACAGCCGCTGTCGGTCGACGGCGACGTAGTGACCTTCGGCGTGTCGCCGCGGCTCATCGAAGCGGCGCGTCCCCGATTCCGGCGCGAGGCCAACACGATCCGCGACGCGCTGTCCCGGCACGTGGGGACGAGTTTGCGGTTCAACCTCGTTCCGCACGAGGGGTTCAGCGGCGAGCGAGCGGCGTCCGCGCCGGCCGAGCCTCCCGAGGCCGTGCCCGACGACAGCGACGACGTCGTCGTCGAGCCTGACGAGGGCGCGACCCCGCCGGGAGTAGAGTCGACGAGTCCGGCGAGCATGCTCACCGAGTCGTTGGGAGCCACCGTCGTCGAGGAACGCCACCACGAGTGACCCGAGTGGTCGGCGGAGCCGACGAGGGTCATCGGAGCACGCAGGAGTCAGGCGAACGTGGCGAACCAGAAGCAGCTCAACCAGATGATGCGCCAGGTGCAGAAGATGCAGGCCGACATGGCCGCGGCGCAGGACGAGCTGGCCACCTCCCTGGTGGAAGGTTCCGCCGGCGGCGGGAAGGTGACCGCGGTGGTGACGGGCGCCGGTGACGTCCAGACGGTGCGGATCTCGCCCGACGTAGTCGACCCCGACGACGTCGAGATGCTCGAGGATCTGGTCGTGGCGGCGGTCGGCGAAGCGATGCGACGCGCCCAGGAGCTCCAAGCCGAGCGGATGGGCGCCGTCACGGGCGGCGTCGATCTCGGCGGGCTCGGCCCGGGCCTCGGCGGCGCGCTCGGCTGACACAAGGTGGCATCCCCCTTCGAAGGGCCGGTGCAGAGCCTGGTCGACGAGCTGGGACGGCTCCCCGGCATCGGCCCCAAATCGGCGCAGCGCATCGCCTTCTACCTGTTGAAGGCCGCGCCCGAGGACGCCAAACGTCTCGCGCGCGCCGTCGTCGAGGCGAAGGAGCGCGTGAGCTGGTGCCGGCGCTGTTTCAACTTCGCCGAGGGCGAGCTGTGCGTGTACTGCCGCGACGACCGGCGCGACTCGAGTCTGCTGTGCGTCGTCGAGGAGCCACGCGACATCGTCGCCGTCGAGCGGACCCAGGAGTACCGCGGCCGGTATCACGTGCTGCTCGGCGCCATCTCGCCGATCGAGGGCATCGGGCCCGAACAGCTGAAGGTCAAGGAGCTTCTGGCGCGCTTGAACGACGAGGGCGTCGAAGAGGTGATCCTCGCCACGAACCCGAACATCGAAGGCGAAGCGACGGCGATGTACCTCGCCCGGCTGCTCAAGCCGCTGGGGCTCCGGGTGACCCGGATCGCCAGTGGGCTCCCGGTGGGCGGCGACCTCGAGTACGCCGACGAGGTCACGCTCGGGCGCGCGCTCGAAGGTCGCCGCGAAGTCGACGCCTAGATTCGACCGATCTGTCGCCGTTCCCGGCGCGATGGTCGTTGACTTTCGGCGCCCCGGCCGATAGGCAGTCCCCGGTCGCGAAAGAAACGGACAGGAGAGAGTCAATGACGCAACCGCAACCCACACCCGCTGCCGGAGGCCGCGGCCCCATCGGGGAGCCCCGGAATCCGACGACGGTGGCCCTGCTGAGCCTGGTCACCTGCGGCATCTACGCCCTGTACTGGGCCTACCTGACCTTCGAGGAGCTCAAGCAGCACAACGGCGAGGGCTTGGGTGGCGGCCTCGGCGCGCTACTGAGCTGGCTGGTGGCCGGCTGGTTCCTCGTGATCGTCGAGATCCAGAAGATGTACCAGGCAGACGGCAGGGAGTCGCCGGTCGAGCCCATCGAGGGCCTCTGGCTCCTCATCCCGATCGCGGGCTGGTTCCTGTACATGAACCGGGTGCAGGTCGCGCTCAACGACTACTGGGTATCGAAGGGCGCGGCGCCGCTCCCGGCGTAGTCAGGCAACTCACGAAAGGGCAGTCCCATGGCACAGCCAGCACCCGCGCCGAGTGGCGCGCGTCCGCTCGGCAAGCCGCGCGGTTGGGTCGTCGTCCTCCTCCTGACGCTGGTCACACTGGGCATCTACGGCCTGGTGTGGCAGTACAAGACATTCCAGGAGATGAAGGACTACAGCGGCGAAGGCATCGGCGGGGTGGTCGGCCTGATTCTCGCCATCTTCGTCGGCTTCGTGAACTGGTTCATCATGCCGGCGGAGGTCGGGAACCTGTACGCGGCGGAGGGACAGGAGAAGCCGGTCAGCGGGATCACCGGCCTGTGGAACCTCCTGCCGCTCGTCGGCACCTTCATCTGGCTGGCGAAGACGCAGAACGCGTTGAGCAGGTTCTGGGAGTCCCACGGGGCGGTCAGGCCGTAACGCGCAGCACTCGAACGTGGAGGGGCGGCCTGCGGGCCGCCCCTTTCGCGTCAGCCGGTCTTGACGACGATCGCCGAGCCGTAGGCGACGAACTCGGCCAGCACGGCGTTCTCACCGAGGCTGTTCGAGTCGAAGCGCACGCCCACCACGGCGTTGCCGCCGAGTGCCTTGGCGTGCTCGACCATCCGGAACAGAGCACCGCGCCGCGCTTCGTCGACGGCCTGCGTGAACTCGGGGACCTCGCCGGCGGCGAGGGAGCGGAAGCCGCCGGTGAAGCTGCGCCCGAAGCCGAGGCTGATGACGATCAACCCCCAGCACAGGCCGAGGTGCTGCTCGAGCTCCAGCCCCGGGATCTCGAACGTGTTCGACGTGTAGAGCGGGAGCCGCTCGTCGGAGGCTGGTGCTCGCACAGTCATTGGATACGACCGAACTCCTGGAATGCGCGGCTGTTCAGCTGGCCGCGGCGGCGAGTGTCTGGGCCTGGCTTACCTGCTGACGAATCTGAGCGACCTGGTACTGACTCGACACCGGTATTTGGGTCGCGTGAAACAGGTTCCCCGCTTGGACACTGACCTCGACATAGCCGGTCGTGTACTTCTCTTTGGCGAGGAGGAACAGAAGGCCCAAAAGGCATACGAGAGCGAAGACAATCGCGAGAACGATCGCCCAGGTCGGGATCTTCGACTCTGTTCTCGTCATGTCGCGGGCGATCCATTGCGACCCGTCGAGACGAGCCGTCCCGTTCGGTGTCACGACCCAGTTGCGCGTCACACCGATGTCCCCGATCGTCAGGACGATGGGATCCGTGGCATCCGGCGACTGCAAACCGCTCGACGGCTGAGCCACCGCGGGAGGTGAAACCTCCGGCGGCGGAGGAGGCGGCTGTTGCCCCGGATCCTTCGGAGGGTCGCTCATGGCTTGTGAACGCTCCCGCTAGCTCGACACGATCGCCGCGATGATGATGACGACGATGTACGCGATGCCGAGGCCGATCCCGATCCACCCGAGGATGATGCCGGCGATCGCCATGCCGCGCCCGCCTTGCGTCCCGCCCGACTCGTCGATCTGCCGCCGGGAGATGTAGCCGAACACCAGGGCGAGGATCCCCCCGATGATGCACAGGAAGATCTGCGCGATCCCGAGCACCAACGAGGCGATCGCGAGCCCGTTCGTCCTCGGCGTGGACTGATAGCCGTAGCCGGCCGGCTGCTGTCCGTACGCGGGAGGCGCGGGCGGTGGTGTCGGCGCGGGCGGCGGCGTCGCCGCCGGCGGCGGAGACGATGCGGGCGGTGGCCCCGCCGGCGGGGGCGGGGGAGACGTCGGGGGCTGGTCGCCCCTGTCGTCGGGCGGCACGGTGCTCACGATGTTCCTCCCAAGGCCACGAACGCTGATCCGATCTCGACGCGCGCTGTCACGACGCGATGACGGCGATGCTGCAAGCGGGCCGTAGCGTATCGACGGGGGTCCGAGCGGTCTACGGCTACCCGCGATGCCGGCCCGAGCTCGTCAGCCCGGCCAGCGCTCCACCGGGTACGCGGACGTCGGGACCACGTACGTGCCGGCGACCTTGTCCTGCCAGGTCTGCTTCTCGGGATCCCAGAGCATCCAGAGATATCCGACGTAGCAAACGAGGCTGGACCCGATCGCCACGATGTAGCGAAGGAACGCGGTCCCGTAC